>NZ_CP108041.1:2573847-2912694 GCF_036173065.1 Rhodococcus sp. NBC_00297 | reverse complement strand
TGGGATTGTGCATCTCGCCGTCGGGAGTCACGAAGCTCACCGCCGAGCGCAGACGTCCGGCCGACAGCACCTCGGCCGTGGCGACGCCCTCGTCCGAGGAGATGGTGTGGTCGTTGCGCCACGCCGCGAGGACCAACAGGACCGCGAGCACCGAGACGACGGTGGCGATCACCAGGAGAACGGTGGGAACGCGCGAGCGGCGCCGCACGGGGGCCTCGTCCGCCTCGGAGTTCTCGACAGCAGGCATGTCGCCACCGGACATCTCGGCACCGGCCGGACTCGGGACGACGGGGTTCACCAGAACAGGCTAGCGACCGCACCACGCAGGACGTCGGCAGCGGTACGCCGAGTAACGTCTCCCGCCATGGGGCGGAAATTCAGTTACACCGAGGACTTCGACGTGACACCGGCGCAGGCGCACTCCGCCTTGACGGACGAAGCGTTGTGGGACAAGCGAACCAAGGAGGTCTCCGACCGGGCCAGCGTGGAGTACTCGCACCGGCCCGACGGCGGCTTCGACGTGGTGATCTCCGAGGGGGTCGGCGCGTCCGTGCTGCCGGGGTTCGTCCGGAAGGTGATTCGCGGCGACCTGGTGATCACGCGCAAGGACAGCTGGGGACCGCTCGAAGGCGACCGTGCGAACGGCACGCTCGAAGGCGGATCGACGGGCTTGACCTCGAAGGTGCGCGGAACGTTCGAACTGGTGCCTCATGGCACCGGATCGCGCCTGACCCTGAAGGGGACGGCCGAGGTGAAGGTCCCGTTCGTCGGCGGCAAGATCGAGGGCATGGTCACCGAGATGATCGGCAAGATGGTGCACTCCGAGAGCAAGCAGGCACGGGAGTACCTCGCCGACAGGGCCTAGAGGGCAGCGCGGATCGAAGCATGCAGCGCGCGTAGACCGGACCGATCGGTGGTCACCTCGAGCACCCGGGTGCTCTCGGCGTGACCCGTGAGCAGCTTCGCGAGCTCGTCGGGATCGACCCGCCGGTGCGGGATCCGGTACGCGGCACACAGCGCCGCGAGGTCCATGCCGTGCGGAGTGCCGAACACGCGCTCGAAGACGCCCGCGTACTGGGGATCACCCTGCTCGAGCAGTTCGAAGATGCCGCCACCGTCGTCGTTCGCGACGACGATGGTGAGGTCCCGCGGTCGGGGCTCCCCGGTGCCGATGAGCAGTCCGGACGCGTCGTGCAGGAACGTCAGGTCCCCCATCAACGCGATGGTGCGGCCGTCGTGTGCCAGCGCAGCGCCCACCGCGGTGGAGACGGTGCCGTCGATGCCCGCCACACCGCGATTGGACAGCACCCGGACGTCTTCCGCCGGGTAGCCGACCAGCGCCATGTCGCGCACCGGGTTGGAGGCGCCGAGCACGAGCAGATCACCCGGCCGACGTGCCGACGACACGGCGGCGGCGACGTGCAGACCCGTTGGAATCGAGAGCGAGTCGAGCTGCCCGCGGACCGCGGCATCGGCCGACTCCGAGGCGTCGGCACAGCGACGCAGCCACTCGGGTGACGGTGTCCCGGTGACCAGCGCGCGCGTTCCGGTCGCCACGACGTTGCCCGAGACGTCGGGCCAGCGGGGTCCGGTGGTGAGAGCGATGACGGAGACGGCCGGGTCGGCCAGCACCTTCGAGACCTGACGATGCAGCGTGGGACGCCCGGTGATGATGGCCTGGCGCGGCGACAGCGCACCGAGCGCGAGCGGGTTGAGCGGGTGGCCGTGCAGAGGCGCGGTCGGCTCGGCGACCGTCGGCAGCCCGGCGAGTTCCGGCCGATAGGCGGCGCCGTGTCCGGAGATGACGACGGTGTCCACCGAGAGGTCCAGGTCCACCGGAACGTCGAGCGTCGCGTACTGCGTGGTGGTCCACGGGGAGCCGTCGGGACGTCCCTCCGGGGCGGGGCGGGAGTCGGCCGGGTCGGGCGTGAGGGGCTCGCGCAGCGGCATGTCGAAGTGGACCGGGCCGGCGTTGCCCGAGCGCGTACCGCGTGCGGCAGCCAGGACGCGGCACACGGCCGACCGCCACTGGCTGTTGACCTGGTCGGACTCCTCGGCGAGACCGAGGCTGATGGTCGCGCGCACCTGACCCGCGAACAGGCCGAGTTGCTCGACCGTCTGGTTGGCGCCGGTGCCGAGCATCTCGTAGGGGCGGTTGGCGCTGAGCACGACCAGCGGAATGCGGGCGTAATTGGCCTCGAGCACGGCGGGTCCGAGATTGGCGACGGCGGTTCCGGACGTCATCACGACAGGGACGGGTCGGCGGCCGGACACGGCGAGCCCGATGGCGAGGAAGCCGGCGGTGCGTTCGTCGATGCGCATGTGCAGGCGGACGCGACCGGCGCGGTCGGCGGCCTCGAGCGCGAACGCGAGCGGCGCGTTACGCGATCCGGGGCACAGCACGACGTCCTGGACGCCGCCGCGGATCATCTCGTCGACGACGACGGCGGCTTGAGAGGTGGACGTATTCACCATTTCAGAGTGTCACAGATGCCGGACCTGCCTGAATGATCGGCCGGCCTCCAGGGCGCGCGCGGCCCTGGCACGATGAACCGGTGCGCACACACTTCGATCCGCAGACCATGGACGCCGGCGACTACTACAAGCTTCTCACCACGTCAGTGGTGCCCAGACCCATCGCGTGGGTGTCGACGGTCTCCGCGGACGGCGTACCGAACCTGGCGCCGTACAGCTTCTTCTCCGTCTCCTCCAGCGCACCCGCCGTGGTGCAGTTCACGTCGGTCGGCCGCAAGGACAGCCTGCGGAACATCGAGGAGACGGGCGAGTTCGTCGTCAACCTCGCCACCGAGTCGTTGTTCGAGCAGATCAATCAGACGTCCGCGAACTACGACGCCTCGGTGAGCGAGTACACCGCGGTCGACCTCGAGAGCGAGCCCAGTGAGACCGTCCGCCCGCCGCGCGTCGTCGCGTCCCCGCTCTCGATCGAGGCGACGCTCCATCAGGTGGTCGACGTGGGCAACTCGTTCGTCGTCATGGGCGCGGTCACGATGATCACGGTGCGTCCGGAGTTCCTCGCGGAGGACGGGTTGCCCGACTTCGGCGCCCTCGCACCGCTGAGCCGGCTCGGCCGCGACGAGTGGGGCATGCCCCCGGCCGTGCGACGAATCCAGCGCCCCGACAGGCCTTGAGTCCGGATCGGGTCCCGTTCGACCGCTCGCGCACGGTGCGCTGGGCCTCGCTCGCTCTGGCGACCGTCGTCGTCGCCGTCCTGGCGGAGCGGGTCGGCGTTCCGTCGGCCGCGCTGTTCGTCGCGCTCGCCGTGGCGACGGTGTTCGCGTTGTGCGGGTGGGGCCCGGGGAAGGTTCCGCGCACCGCGTCGATGGGCGCGCAGGCCGTGCTCGGCGTCGAGATCGGCACCCTGCTCGATCGGGACACGATGTCCTCGCTGGGGTCCGACTGGATCTGGGTGGTGGTCGTCTCGCTCGGCACCCTGGTGCTGTCCATCGCGGCCGGCGCTCTCCTCGGACTGCATCGTGACCTCGACGCCACCACCGGCGCCCTCGCACTCGTGGCCGGGGGTGCGTCCGGCATGGTCGCGATCGCCCGTGATCTGGGCGGCGACGAGCGGGTGGTCGCCGTGGTGCAGTACGTCCGGGTGCTGCTGGTCACCGCGTCGCTACCGTTCGTCGCCACGGTGGTCTTCTCGGCGGACACCGGACAGGGCGGATCACTCGACACCGCCTCCGCCCCGCTCTGGACGGACGCGCTCTTCATCGCGGTGTGCCTGCTGGTGGGCATCCCGCTGGGCCGACTGATCCGCCTGCCCGCGCCCGCCCTGCTCGGACCGTTGCTGATCTCCGGTGCCGCGGACCTGCTGGGGTGGACGGGCGACGCCGGCGTGCCCTTTCTGCTGCTCCAGCTCGTCTACATCGTCATCGGATGGCAGGCCGGCCTGCAGTTCACCCTCGACAGCCTGAAGTCCATCGGCCGCATCATCCCGTGGGCGGTACTGCTGATCATCGCCATCGCGGTGGGCTGCGCGCTGCTCGGCCTGATCCTGGTGGGCACCACCGGCATCACCCCGTACGAGGCCTACCTCGCCACGACGCCGGGCGGTATCTACGCGGTGCTCGCGCTGGCGGCGGCGAGCAGCGTGAACGTGACCTTCGTCGTGGCGGCCCAGGTGCTCCGGGTGTTCATGATGCTGCTGGTGGTCCCGCTGTTCACCCGGGCACGCGGGCGCGGCTAGCCGTTCGCGTCCTGCACGAGCCGCGCGACGACATCGGGTGTCAGGGTTCCGTCGCCGAAGGCCACCATGCGGGCGAGCGGGACGCTCGACAGGAAGACTGCCGTCTCCGGGTTGCCCATCATCGCCTGTGCCACCGACGGTCCGTCGCCGTCCTCGATGGCCGTCCGCAGCAGGTCACCGCCGCGCGGATCGTCCAGCCACTCGGTGACGGTCGACTCGGCCGTCAACGGCAGGCGGACGTCGTCGCCCGTCACGGAGACGATCGCGACGCTCCGGAGGTCGCGCGACGATGCCGCCGCGGCCACGACGTACTCGCCCGGCGCCACGATCCAGCACGACACCCGGGTGTCCCAGTACGCCAGGTCGGCACGCCGGACGGTGAGAGTCACGGTCTCGGTCGCACCCGCGGCGATCTCGACCGACTCGAAGGCCGCGAGCTCACGCGGAACGCGGTGCGCGTCCTCGTCGGGCGCAGACACGTAGATCTGCACGACCTCCCTGCCGTCCCGGTCCCCGGTGTTGGTCACCGGCACCGTGACGTCGATGCCGTGCTCCCCCACCGTCGCGGTCACGTCGCCGTACTCGAACGTCGTGTACGACAGGCCCCACCCGAAGGGGTACGACACGTCGGTCTCGCGCGCATCGAATCCGCGGTAGCCCACGTGGATGCCCTCGCCGTAGCGGACGACCCCGTGCTCACCGGGGAAGTCCAGGTAGGACGGGTGGTCCTCGAGCCGGAGCGGAACGGTCTCCGCGAGCCGTCCCGACGGGTTCACGACGCCGAACAGCACGTCGGCGATCGCTCCGCCGCCGGCCTGTCCCAGCAGCCACGTCTCGAGGATCGCGGGGACGTCGGTGTCCCACGGAGACGTCAGGACCACGCCGCCGTTCGACAGCACCACCACGGTGTTCTCGTTCACCGCGCGCACTCGCTCGACCAGGGCCAGATGGCCTTCCGGCAGCGCCAGCGTGGTGCGGTCCATGCCCTCGGTCTCGGGGTCGTTGCCGACGAAGACGAGGGCGATGTCGTGCGTGCGAGCGAGCTCGACGGCCTCGTTCAGCAGTCCGTCGTCGGCGTCGGTCTCCTCGGTCGACGCGTGGTCGGCGTCGTACCCGGGCGCGAACGCCACCTCGCCCTGCGCGGCAGCGGTGATCGCCGACAGCGCGTCGTCCAACCGGGTCGGGGTGATCTGCGAACTACCGCCGCCCTGGTAGCGCGGGGTGCGGGCGATCTCACCGAGCACGGCGATCGATCCGGAACCCGGTGCGAGGGGCAGCAGACCGTCGTTCTTCAGCAGGACGATCGCCCGGCTCGCGATCTCTCGGGCCAGCGCATGGTGGGCATCGTGATCGACGTCCACGGAACCGCTCGCGTCCTGCGCGCGCTCGACCAGTGCGCGTACGCGCGCCGCCGCCGTCTCGAGAGCGCCCGGATCGAGCGCACCGGACTCCGCCGCGTCGGCGACCCGCTGGTCACCGGCAGCGTCGGGTCCGGGCATCGTCAGGTCGAGGCCCGCGGCGATCGAGTCGACCCGGTCCACGACGGCGCCCCAGTCGGACACGACGGCGCCCTCGAAACCCCACTCGCCGCGCAGCACGTCCGTCAGGAGCCACCGGTTCCGCGAGGCGTGGACGCCGTTGATGCGGTTGTAGGAGCACATGACGGTCCACGGCTGCGCCTGCTCCACCACACGCTGGAACGCCCGGAGGTAGATCTCGCGCAGGGTGCGTTCGTCCACCTCTGCGCTCACGCGCATGCGGTCGGTCTCCTGGCTGTTGACCGCGAAGTGCTTGAGCGAGGTGCCGACGCCCCGGCTCTGCACGCCCTGCACGTAGGCGGCGGCGAGCGTGCCCGTGAGCAACGGGTCCTCCGAGAAGTATTCGAAGTTGCGGCCACCGAGCGGGCTGCGCTTGATGTTGATGCCGGGGCCCAGCAGGACGGACACGTCCATCGACCGGGCCTCGGTGGCCAGCGCCTCTCCCATCCGCCGCAGCAGGTCGGGATCCCAGGTACTCGCGGTGGCGGTGGCCGGTGGGAAGCACGTCGCGGGTCGTCCGGAGAACATGTCGCTGTCGCTCGCCTGCATCCGCACGCCGTGCGGGCCGTCGGTCAGCGTGATCGCCGGGAGCCCGTCCTGCTGCTCGGTGCTCCAGAAGTTGCGTCCACTGGTGAGGGCTGCGAGATCGTTGCGTGGAGTCATGGCTCCATCATCGACGATCCGGCCCTCCGTGCGCCTTTCGCGCATCCGGGGATACGCGAAAGGCGCACGGGGGTCAGGCTGCGTACTTCTGCACCAGGGCGCCGACGCGCGGGAGAGCCTCGGTGACGTTCTTCTTCGCCGACGGGCGGAGCGAGGAGTACGCCTTCTTGATGGTCGACTTGCTGGTCTCGTCGATGCGCGCGTCGGTGACGGACAGCAGCGCGTCGGACGCCTCGTCACCGTTCGCGGCGAGGAACTCACCGAACGTGCCGGTCGGCGCGGCCTGGTACCGCTGCCAGAACGGGTCGAGCTTCTCGACGAAGCTCGGCCACAGCTTGGCGACCGCATCGTCGACGACGCTGGGGCTCACCTTCTTCACGGCGCCGTATCCGCCCTTGACCGCCAGGCCGGAGGCGCCCTTCTTGTCGGAGACCTCGGCGTCGATCAGCGCGCGGACGTCCGCGCGCACGGCCGGTGCGGTGTTCTCGTCGAGGAGGGTGGTCTGCAGTGATGCCACGGGAAACAATCCTGTCGTCGGGAGTCAGGCCGGAGGCCGTTCTCTTGGTTGAGAGTCGGGCGCAAACGCCGTTCTCGGAGAAGGTTTCTGGTCGGCGCGACCCTACAACAGAGCGAGGGGATGGCACCGGGCGAGACGCTCCAGCCACCACGTCCGCCGATCGTCCGGGGCGGCGAGCTCGCGGAGTCGATCCGCATCGGGGACGACGGTGTCGACCCGCAGCCGACCGTCGACGAGTGCTCGCGGCTCGGCCACGTCGGTGACGAACAGTGCGCCGGTGCCCAGGCCGCACGCGGCACTCGACGGCAGGGCCGCCGCCGCAGCGAGTCCCGCCGACATGCCGATCGCCGAGTCGAGGGCGCTCGACACGACCACGGGGACGCCGTACTGCGCCAATTCCTCGGCGAGCCGCAGCACCGCCCGCACCCCGCCCAGCGGCGGCACCTTGACGACGGCCACGTCGGCGGCCCCGGCCCGCACCACGCGCAGCGGGTCCTCGGCTCGCCGGATGCTCTCGTCGGCGGCGATCGACACTCCGCGCACGCGTCTGCGCACCTCGGCGAGTTCCTCGACCGTCGCGCAGGGCTGCTCCGCGTACTCGAGGTCACCGTTCTCGGTGAGGGCACGCAGGGCCGTCTCGGCCTCGTCGACCGTCCAGCCCCCGTTGGCGTCGACACGCACGGTGGGGACGAGCGCCCGGACCGCCTCGACTCGTGCGACGTCGTCGTCGAGGGTCTGGCCCTTCTCGGCGACCTTGACCTTCGCCGTGCGCGTGCCGGGATAGCGCGCGAGCACGGCGGGCACCTCGGCGGCGGGCACCGCGGGCACGGTGGCGTTGACCTCGACGTGGTCCCGCACCGGATCGGGCGCGCCCTGCCAGGCCATCTCGATGCCGGCACGCAGCCACGCCGACGCCTCGGCGTCGTCGTACTCGGGGAACGCGCCGAACTCGCCCCATCCGGCGGGTCCGGAGAACACCAGTACCTCCCGCGTCGTGATGCCGCGGAACCGGGTGCGCATGGGCAGCGACAGCACGTGGGCCGACGCGACGATCTCGTCGAGCCCGGGAGCGGGTGCCGCCGTCACTGCTGGCCGGGGAGCAACTGCACCATGAGGGCGTTGCTCTCGGCGACGAGAGTGCCGTCCTGCTTGGTCAACCGGGCCTCGATGAACGTCTTGCGGCCCTCGACCTTCGTCACGTGCCCCTCGGCGACGAGCTGCTCGTTCAACGGGGTCACGGCGCGGTAGTCGATGTGCAGGAAAGCGGTGCGGCTGATCGGGCGACCGTACGCGTGCTGGATCAGCCCGAAGAGGTCGTCGAACAGCAACGGCAGCGTGCCGCCGTGGGCTGCGCCGTTGCCGCCGAGATGGAACCGGCGGAACACACCGGTGGACCGCACGCCCTCGGCGCCGTATTTCTCGACGGTCCACGGCAGCATCAGCAGACTGCCGCGGCCCGGGAGCTCCAGCGCGCGGCCCGCCGGTGACAGACCCTCCGGCACCACGTACGGCGCCATGGTCGCAGCGAGTTTCTCCGCCTGGTCGGCGGCCAGGGCGAGCTGGTCGTCCGGCAGGTCCGTGGACACCGCGAGGTCCTGGACGGTGCGCAACGCCTCGATCAACCGGCCGTAGTCCGGCGGCGGCGTGGCCCTGGTGAACTTCGGGAATCCGCCGTGGGGGGAATCGTCGGTCATCGGACGACGGTAACGCGGAGTCCGATTCGGTCCGTCGTTAGGCTGTCGAGGGTGACCGATCAGACCTCGCCGTTCCAGCCCGAGCAGTGGACCGCGGTCCCCGGCTTCGAGGACCTGGTGGACATCACGTACCACCGCCACGTCACCGACGGCACCGTGCGCATCGCGTTCGATCGCCCCGAGGTACGCAACGCCTTCCGCCCCGGCACCGTCGACGAGCTGTACCGCACGCTCGACCACGCCCGGATGACCTCCGACGTCGGCGCCGTCCTCCTCACGGGCAACGGGCCCAGTGAGAAGGACGGCGGGTGGGCCTTCTGTTCCGGCGGCGACCAGCGCATCCGGGGGCGGTCCGGCTACCAGTACGCCAGCGGCGACACGGCCGAGACCGTGGACCGGGCGCGCGCGGGACGCCTGCACATCCTCGAGGTGCAGCGCCTGATCCGCACGATGCCCAAGGTCGTGATCTGCCTCGTCAACGGGTGGGCCGCGGGCGGCGGACACAGCCTGCACGTGGTCTGCGACCTGACTCTGGCGAGCCGGGAACACGCCCGCTTCAAGCAGACCGATGCCGACGTGGGCAGCTTCGACGGCGGATACGGCAGCGCGTACCTGGCGAAGATGGTGGGCCAGAAGTTCGCTCGCGAGATCTTCTTCCTCGGTGACACCTACACCGCCGAGGACATGCACCGGATGGGTGCTGTGAACAAGGTGGTCGATCACGCCGACCTCGAGACCGTCGCCATCGAGTGGGGGCGCACGATCAACGGCAAGTCCCCGCAGGCGCAGCGGATGCTCAAGTACGCGTTCAATCTTCAGGACGACGGGCTGGTGGGGCAGCAGCTGTTCGCGGGCGAGGCGACGCGGTTGGCCTACATGACCGACGAGGCCGTGGAGGGTCGCGACTCGTTCCTCGAGAAGCGTGAGCCGGACTGGTCTCCCTACCCCTGGTACTTCTGAGAGGCGACCGACGATGGAGGTGCTGGCGAGCCGGATCATCCTGCGGCCGAGAAACGTCGACGAGACCCTGAGCTTCTATCGGGACCGGTTGCGGCTCGGCATCTTCCGCGAGTATCCCGGTGGCGTGGTGTTCTTCGCGGGGCAGTCGCTGATCGAGGTGGCGGGCCACGGCGAGCCGACGGCGGGGGCGGGGGCGGGGGCGGGGGCGACGATTCTCCTGCAGGTGCGTGACGTCGAGGCGGCGCGCGCCGAACTCGAGGCGGCGGGCGTCGAGATCGTGCGGCCCCCGCAGACCGAGCCCTGGGGACTGACGGAGATGTGGATCGCCGACCCCGACGGCACACGCATCGTCGTGGTCGAGGTTCCGCCCGACCATCCGCAACGCCGTGGCTGATCTGACCGTCCTCCCGGTGCCCAGCGGAGACTCGGTGCTGGGTCTGCTGCCGCGACTGCGCGCCGTGCTCGACGGTACCGCCGAGCCGGTCCTGCCGGTCCCCGCCGACGACGATCGTGAGCGTCGACGCCTCGCCGACGCGCTGTCACCGGGCACTCCCGCGGAGCCGGGTACCGCGATGGTGCTCGCGACGTCCGGGTCGACGGGAACCCCGAAGGGGGCCCTGCTCGGGGCGGCCGCACTCCGGGCCAGCGCCGCCGCCACCCATGCCCGGCTGGGTGGGCCGGGACAGTGGTTGCTCGCGCTGCCGGCCCATCACATCGCCGGGATGCAGGTGGTCCTACGCTCCCTCGCCGCCGGCCACGAACCCGCGGTGGTGGACGTGTCGACGGGATTCGACCCCGCGCACCTCGTCCGCGCGGTCGCGTCGATGAGCGGGCCCCGGCGCTACACCTCCCTCGTCCCCACCCAGATGGTGAAGGCGCTCGATCGTCCGGACGCCGTCGCGGCGCTCGCGTCCCTCGACGCCGTTCTGCTCGGCGGGGCCGCGACCCCGGCTCCCGTGCTCGACCGCGCACTCGCTGCGGGGATCACCGTGGTCCGCACCTACGGGATGAGCGAGACCTGCGGCGGGTGCGTCTACGACGGCGTTCCCCTGGACGGCGTGACCGTCGGCCTCGAGGCGGACGGCCGGGTGCGCCTCGGCGGACCCACACTGGCGAACGGTTACCGCGGAATGCCTGATCACCCGGCGTTCGCCGAGGCGGGGTGGTTCCGCACCGATGATCTCGGACGCCTGCAGGGCGACCGTCTGCAGATTCTCGGGAGGGCCGACGACGCCATCACCACGGGCGGACTCACCGTCGTACCGCGAGTGGTGGAAGACGCCGTCGCGGGGATCGACGGGGTCTCCGAGTGCGTCGTGGTCGGCGTTCCCGATCCGCGCCTGGGCGAACGGGTGGGCGCACTGGTGGTGCTGCGGCCCGGTGTCGAGCTGTCGCCGGAGTCTCTCCGGGCGGCCGTCGCCGACGCGCTCGGCCCTGCCGCGGCACCCCGGCAGGTGCTGTTCGTGGACGCGCTCCCGGCCCGCGGCCCGGGCAAGGTGGACCGCGCGGCGGCGCGAACGACGCTGGTCGCGTGTGGTCCGACCGAATGACATCTCCCCCGCACGCCGAGGGGCGAGCCGCCCGAGACCGTGACGGTGAGTAAGGTCCTCCCGGTACATCCGGGTCGGGGGCTTGGTTGTTCGTGGGTTCGGAGGACAGTGACGATGGCGAGGCAGGCGACGGGAGCAGCTCCCGACGCGCACGACGGCTGGATCGTCGTGGAGACACTCGCCGAACCGCCCGACGGCGATGCCGGTCCCGTGGGGACCGTCGTCGCCAAGGACGGTCGGGCGAAGGACTGGACGGCGCTCTCCCGCGCGGTCGGCAGCAAGCGCATCGCGGACGCGGCGCGTGCGATGACCGCGTTCGTCGCGACCAGCGGCGAGGACGCGGCCGAGACCGTGCCGGGACTGAACGGTCCGCTGCGGGCCGTCGCGGTACCGGGTCCCCGGAAGGCCGTCCACGGTGTGATGCTGTACGCCGGTGACGATTCCGACGCACCGCCGCCCCTCGTCGTCGGCTACGACTGGTCCTCGTCACGTCGACAGTTCGCGTTCACGCCCGGCATCGCCGGCGTCACGGGCCGGGAGCCGGCATCGAAGCTCGCCGCACCGGCATTCGAGCTGTTCGACCACGCGGACGACGCCGACAGCGCGATGTATCTCCTCGTCGCTCTGCTCGACGCGGAACCCGGAACCCGCTGGGACGGCACCGTGGCGCTGCGTACCCCGCGCGGTGCCCGGCCCCTGCGCAATGCGGTGCGGACGGTGCTCGACACCTCGTCCGCCGACGACGCCAGCCGGTACGTCGACACCGTGTCGCACGCGTTGGCGATCTCGCTCCGCGCGGACGAACTCGTGGTGGCCGGACCGTCGGTCGAGGCGTTCGCGCTGCGGTCGCTGACGCGCAACTCCCCCACCGCGATCGCCCTCATCGACACCGAGCGCGTGCGCGTCGTGCGGTGGCTGACGGATCCGGTGGAGAACATCCTGTGGAAAGGGCAGGTCGATCAGCGCGACACCCCGCACCCCTCGGACATCGCCCGCATCGTGTCGGCCTATCGGCAGATGCACGAGTGGGCGGACCATCGCACCGAGATCCCGGGCGTTCGTCTGCGCCGTGTCGACGGCGGGTGGACCGTCGTCGACCTACGGGCGACACGTGTTCCGGGACAACGGTTCCTGATGGTGGAATTCCAACCGGTCGGATTCTCCGACGAGGACGATCCCGTCCCGCCCACCGACACCGGATACCCGGGTCGTGGGCCGCGCAGACGGTCCAGCTGAGCCTCTTCTGGGGCTCGAGCGTGTCAGGCTCGCGGCATACCGCACCGGGCGGCGAGGCAGCGCTCGAGATCCTCGGTGACCGCCCAGGCCGTGTCGAGATCACCGCCGAGCAGCAGGGACCGCTGACGCAGTGTGAGCGCGCGGATGGCGCGGTCGAGTTCGACGTCCGTCATGGCCGCGACGGCGTCGTCGATCGTGGAACTGGTGATGTCGTCCATCGTTCATCCCCGGGGTGCGACAGGTGAACCGATCGAAGGACCGGTTCCGCATTCGTGTGCCACGTTCACGGCCGACGGCGACAAGCCTGTGAGAAACCCCCGAGGTCGAGGGCGCATCCGGAGTGTACGCCGGGAGCGGTGGGCCTCACAACACGACCGCGCGGGGCCGCATCGGCATGCGTAGGCAATGATCCACACATGGCGACAGCATCCCAGTGGCTCGAAGGCGCACGGCCGCGCACACTTCCGAACGCGATCGCACCGGTCGTGGCCGCGGCGGGTGCGGCAGCGGCGGCCGGCGACGTGACGTGGTGGAAGGCCCCGGTGGCACTGCTCGTGTCGGTCGCCCTCATCGTCGGCGTGAACTTCTCCAACGACTACTCCGACGGCATCCGCGGAACCGACGACGACCGCGTCGGACCGATCCGCCTCGTCGGCTCCCGGCTGGCGACGCCGTCGGCCGTCCGCGGCGCGGCCGTGGCGTGCTTCGCACTCGCTGCCGTCGCGGGGCTCGTCCTCGCCCTGACGACGGCCTGGTGGCTGGTTCTCGTCGGTGTCGTGTGCATCGCGGGAGCCTGGTACTACACGGGCGGATCGAAGCCCTACGGCTACAGCGGCCTCGGAGAGATCGCCGTCTTCGTCTTCTTCGGCCTCGTCGCCGTGCTCGGCACCCAGTTCGTGCTCACCGATCGCGTCGACCTCGTGGGACTCGCGAGCGCCGTCGCGATGGGCTGCTTCTCGAGCGCCGTCCTGGTGGCCAACAACATCCGCGACATTCCCACCGACACCGAGGCGGGCAAGCTCACCCTCGCGGTCCGGCTGGGTGACGCCCGGAGCCGCGGTCTGCACGCCGCGCTGCTCGGCGTGCCGTTCCTCGTCAGCCTGCTGCTGCTCCTGCACTCGCCGTGGGCCGTGCTGGGCGTCGTCGCCTTCCCGTTGGCCTGGCGTGCCAACGCCCCCGTCCGCACCCGGCAGCAGGGCCTCGCGCTCATTCCGGCGCTGCGCGACTCGGGTCTCGCGATGCTCGTCTGGGCGGTGGCGACCACCGTCGGCCTGCTGCTCGGATAGTCGCCGCGCGACGGATAATTCCGTTGCCGACGGTCATGATCTCCCTCTACGGTCGTCCCATGGACCCCGTGACCGAACCCGAGATCCGGGCATCGTTCGTCAACTGCTCGAAGGGCGAGGCGAAGCGCATCCCCGTCCCCACCGATCTGGACCGTCGCCCGTGGGACGACCTGGACTTCCTCGGCTGGAGCGACCCCGCGTATCCGGGCCGCAGCTTCCTCGTCGTGCCGACCGCGGATCGGCTCGTCGGAGTCGCCCTGCGTTCGGAGAGCAGTTCGCGCCGGTCTCAGATGTGCAGCATCTGCACCACCGGGCATCAGAACGGCGGTGTCACGCTGATGGTGGCCCGCAAGACCGGTGAGTCCGGCCGCCGCGGCAACACCGTCGGCACCTACCTGTGCTCGGATCTGGCCTGCTCCCTGTACGCGCGGCGGATCAAGACCCCGACGCTGGGACGGCAGTACCGCGACGACACCCCGGTCGAGGAGCGCGTCGGCAAGCTTCGCGAGACCATCACGGCATTCGTGGCGCGGCTGGACTGACCGCGGTCGGCGGCAGCCTCAGCGGCGCGCCGATCGCCGGTCCGGCACCAGTCCACCGAGAACCCAGTTGACGATGGACACGATCACCGCGCCCCAGAAGGCGGACCCGAAACCGTCGACGGTGAGCCCGTACCCGGTGCTCTCGGTGATGGCGGCGGTGAGCAGCAGCATCAACGCGTTGATCACCAACAGGAACAGCCCGAGGGTCAGCACGATGAGGGGCAGCGACAACAACTGCACGATCGGCTTGACCAAGGCGTTGATCACGGTGAACACGGCGGCGATCCCGATCAGCACCACCAGGTCCCAGCCCTGCCCGCGCCCCGAACTCGCGATCGAGATGCCGTCCACCCAGGACGCCGCCAGCCAGATCGCGAACGCCGTGACGATCAATCTGAGCACCAGAATCATGCGCCCCATGATGGCACGGGTCGCCGCGACGGTGGTGTGTCGCGAGCCGCGCCTCCGGTGGTGTTGCATGAAGGTGTGAGTACCGCGAACCTGACCCGCGCCGAGACCGCCGACCGCGCCCGGGTGGTGTCCGACGTGCGATACGACGTGGCGCTGGACCTGACCGAGGCACGGACCCGAGCCGAGTTCGGCACCGTCACCACCGTGAGCTTCGCGGCCACCGCGTCGTCGACGTGGATGGACTTCCTCGGTGCCGGCGTGGACCGCGTGATCGTCAACGACCACGAACAGGAGGTGCAGTACGACGGTGCGCGGGTGCTGCTGCGTGATCTCGGGAGCCGCAACACCGTGCGCATCCACGCCCGCGGCTCGTACAGCCGCACCGGTGAGGGCCTGCACCGATTCGTCGATCCGGCGGACGGCGAGACCTACCTCTACACGCAGTACGAGCCCGCCGACGCGCGGCGCGTCTTCGTGAACTTCGAGCAGCCGGACCTCAAGGGACCGTTCGTCTTCCGGGTGAGCGCACCGGACGAGTGGACGGTGCTGTCGAACGAGCGGGTGGAGGAGACCACCACCGACGACGCAGGGTCGTCCACCCGTGTCTTCGCCGCCACGCAGCCGATCTCCACGTACATCACGGCCGTCGTCGCGGGCCCGTACCACCGCGCCACGTCGGAGTACCGCCGTGGCGACCTCACCATCGAACTCGGCGCGTGGTGCCGTGCGTCGCTCGGCGAGTACCTCGACCACGACGACATCTTCGACGTCACGCGCGCCGGGCTCGACTTCTTCCACGATGCGTTCGAGTTCCCCTACCCCTTCGGGAAGTACGACCAGGTGTTCGTGCCCGAGTACAACCTCGGCGCCATGGAGAACCCCGGCTGCGTCACGTTCACGGAGTCGTACGTGTTCCGCAGCGCGGCCACCCGAGCGCAGTACGCACGGCGCGCGAACACGATCCTGCACGAGATGGCGCACATGTGGTTCGGCGATCTGGTGACCATGCAGTGGTGGGACGACCTGTGGCTCAAGGAGTCCCTCGCCGACTACCTGGGCGCGTACGCCTCGGTCGCGGCCACCCGGTTCACCGACGCGTGGGTGTCGTTCGCCCTGCGCCGCAAGGCCTGGGCCTACTCGCAGGACCAGCTCCCGACCACCCACCCGGTCGTCGCCGACATCGTCGACCTCGAGGCGGCCAAGCTCAACTTCGACGGCATCACCTACGCCAAGGGCGCCAGCGTGATCAAACAACTCGGGGCCTTCGTCGGTGACGAGGCCTTCTTCGAGGGCGCCCGCGCATACTTCCGCGCTCGGGCCTTCGGGACGGCCACCCTGCGCGACCTGCTCGACGCCCTGGCCGCACCGGCCGGTCGGTCGCTCGACGACTGGTCGGCCGCCTGGCTCGAGACCACCGGCGTGTCGACCGTGCTGTACGACCGCACCAGAGGTGTTCTCACGCAGACGGATCCGCGTCCTCAGCGGTTGGACATCGCGTGCCTGTCGCCGGACGAGAACGGCCACCTCGTCGATGCGGAACCGATCTCGGTGCACATCACCGACGCGGAGACCCCGCTCGCACTGCCCGATGCCGCGGTGATCCTGCCGAACGACGGCGATCTCACGTACGCGAAGGTGCGCCTGGACGCGCGGTCGATGGAGTCGACGATGCAGTCGGTGGACCGCATCCCCGACGACCTGCGCCGCGCACTGGTGTGGTCCTCCTGGTGGAACGCGACGCGCGATGCCGAACTGTCTGCGCAGACGTACGTCGATCTCGCCGTCCGCTTCGCACCCACCGAGTCGCATCCGGCCGTGCTCGGATCGATTCTCGCGGACACCGCGGTCGCGGTGGAGCACTACGCCGCGGACCGGGACGGTGTCCGGCAGCGGTGGACCGCGACGGCGGCCGAGCAGCTCGCCGGGGCGCCGGCCGGGTCGGACGCGCAGCTCGAGTGGTTCCGGGCGTTCTCCGCCGCGGCGTCACACGACCCGTCGCACGCCGGAAGGGTGCGCGCGTTGCTCTCCGGCGAGGACTCCGTCGACGGTCTCGAACTGGACGCCGAGCAGCGCTGGGTCCTGTGGTTCGCCCTGTCGGCGACCGGTCACACCGACGAGGCCGAGCTGGCGACGGTGCTCGAGTCCGACCGCACGGGGGCCGGTGAGGTGCAGTACGCCGCCGCGGTGGCGGCGCAGCCCGTCGCGTCGGTGAAGGAGGCGACCTGGGCCGCCCTGACCGGTTCGGACGCCCTGAGCAACGAGCGGGTGGGGGCGCTGATCCGCGGCTTCACCGCCGGACCGTCACGCACGCTGATCGAGCGCTTCGACGAGCAGTACTACGCCCTGCTGGAGACCTTCTGGCGGGAGCGGAGCATCGAGATCGCTCGACGACTCGTCATCGGGCTCTTCCCGTCGGCCGCCCACAGCGAGGACGCCGATCGCTGGCTCTCGGGTCACCCGGACGTACCCGCGGCTCTGCGACGGTGCGTGATAGAGCAGCGCGACCACCTGGCCCGCGCACTCGCCGCACGGTCACTCTCCGCGCAGGCGTGAGTGCAGATCCTCGCGGTCGCGGCGACGCTTCTCGTCGACGGCGGCGATGTCCTCGTTGACGCGTCGGCGCAGTCCCTTGAAGAGCACGAGCGACAGGGGGAACGCGACGACCAGGGCGAACACCATGGCGATCAGCAGCGGCACGGTCACCCCGACCAGCGCGGCACCGAAGTAGATGACGGCCGCGACCACAGCGATGAGACCGAGCCGGGCGGCGGTGTAGAGGCCGAGATCGCGGACCAGTCGGCCCTTCGCCGACCCGCTCGGGGTGCTGCCGGTGGGGATGGGATCGGTCATGGACACAGATTACCGGAGCCGTTCGACGTATCCGATTTGTCCATTACCTCCCCTTTACCAACATTAGAAGAGTCGAGTACCCGGGGGTCTCGGTGCCACCATGGGCAACGGATGCGGACATACAGCCGCATTCGACCGAGATGAAGACTGTGTCCCTGGAGGATCGCGATGAGTGCACCGGCTTACACCCCCACGCAGGAGAACCTGCTCACCCCCGGCCAGGTGGCCGCACTCTTCCATGTCGATCCGAAGACCGTCACGCGCTGGGCCCACGCCGGCCGGCTCGGATCGCTCCGCACTCCCGGCGGCCACCGTCGCTTCCGCGAGTCCGAGGTCATGCAGCTCCTGACCTCGCTCACCACCGAGGCGCACCGCTGATCACGCGTCACCCCTAGAGCGCCACCCACTCGTCACCGAGTCGACCATCGGTCGCCACTCGCGGTGTTCGTGCCGGACACCAGTACGTGCAAGCAGATTCTCAGGATCTTGCGAGCTCGACTCGAGTGCCCCGGCGCTCCGCCACGACTACGCTCGGTAGTGGAGGTGCGTGATGATCTATGTTCTGGCTCTGATCGGGCTCGTGGTCGTGATCGTGCTCCTCTGGAAGTCTTTCGGCCCCGAGACCGGGGCACCCAGAGGACGCGTCACCGGACCGGACGACGACCCGGAGTTCCTGTGGAAGATCAGGAACAACCCTGCACGTGATCGTGGCAACGGTCCCGAGCGTCCCGATGCGGGAACGCCCGGTTCCGTCGACTGAGTCGCGTCACGCGGTGCGGTGCGGTGCGGCGGACGACCGTCACCGCGTGACGTGGGGCGGGAACTCGGCGGTCATCGCTGCTGCCGTCTCGAGAAGCGCCGTGCGCGTCGCCGGCGCGAGAGCATCGAGGTCGACCTCCGCCCCCTGAGCGAGATGGTCGTCGTACGGGATCACCCGCACGGCGCGACATCGCTGACCGAAGTGGTCGACGATCTTCGAGACGTCGATGACCTTCGACCCGGGCCGCACCATGTTGACCACTGTCAACGACTGCTCCACCAGATGCCGGTAGCCGTGCGCGTCGAGCCAGTCCATCGTCGCCGATGCACTCCGCGCACCGTCCACCGATCCGCTGCTCACGATCACCAGCCCGTCGGCGCTGCGCAGGATCGCCCGCATCGCCGAGTGCAGAAGTCCCGTTCCGCAGTCGGTCAGCACGATGTTGTAGAACCGCTCCAGCACGGCCACCGTGGTCTCGTAGTCGTACGCGTCGAACGCCTCCGACATGGCCGGATCGGACTCCGACGCCAGCACTTCGAGCCGGTGGTGATTCTGGGACGTGAAGTCGCGGACCGCGCTGTACTTGTCGATGTCGCGGGCGTCCTTCAGCAGGTCGCGCACCGTCTTCTCGGTCTCCAGCGGAACCCGGGAGCTCAGCGTTCCGCGGTCGGGGTTCGCGTCCACGGCGATCACACGGTCGCCCCGGACCGACGAGAACGTCGATCCCAGCGCCGCCGCCACCGTGGTCTTCCCGACGCCTCCCTTGAGGCTCAGGATCGCGATGCGATGACACCCGTGCAACGGGTTGCCGACCTGACGGATCAACGCGAGCCGCCGCTGCTCCTTGGCGCTGTTGCCCACGTTCACCCGGCCACCGGTGACGTCGAAGAGCGTGCGGCGCCAGCCGCCCGTCGGTGGGGGCGGCGAGGTCCGCAGCAGCCGTGACGTCGAGAGGTCGTGCGCCGTGGGCGGTTGCATCGGCGAGGCAGGCACCTGCTGGATCGCCGGATCCGTCGGCGTCGACGCGGACGGGATCCGCCCGTCGTCCTGCGGGCCGGGCGACCACCCGTCCCAACGATCGTCCGTCACCGATTCCCCCCGGCGGTCATGTCGAGCCGACGGTCAGTTCAGACCCGCGTACGAGTGCAGACCGGAGACGACCATGTTGATGATGAAGAGATTGAACAGCATGGCGACGAAGCCCGCGACGTTGATCCACGCCGCGCGGGTGTTCCGCCAGCCCGACGTCGCCCGTGCGTGCAGGTACGCCGCGTAGACGACCCACGCGATGAAGGACACCGTCTCCTTGGGATCCCAGCCCCAGAAGCGTCCCCACGCGGCCTCGGCCCAGATCGCACCGAGGATGACGCCGGCGCCGAACAGCGGGAAGCCGATGATCGTGGTCTTGTAGGCCAGGCGGTCGAGCGTGCGGGCGTCCGGAAGACGCTGGGCGAACCGGGCGAGTGCACCCGTGTTCGCGCCGTCCTCCGTGGCGGGGAAGCGCATCCGCAGCAGGAACAGCAGCGACGCGACGCCGGCCACCAGGAAGATTCCGCTGCCGATGCTGACGATGGTCACGTGGATCGGCAACCAGTACGAGCGCAGGGCCGGAACCACTGGGGCCGCGTCGGCGTAGAGGACCGTCGCCGCGAGGAACATCAGAATCATGACCGGGACGACCACGAAGATCAGCGTCGGGCGCATCTTCCGCAGCGCGATGATCGAGGTCGCCGTCGCGGCGGCCGTGGCCATCGTCACGAACTCGTACATGTTGCCGAGGGGGAACCGGTCGGTGGCGAATCCGCGCAGCACGATCGACGTGACCGTGAGCAGCAGACCGAGCACCACCAGCGCGTAGCCCATGCCGCCGTAGCGCTCGGACGCGGGACGCCGGGGCGCCTCCTCGATCCGACCGGGACCGGTGGGCCGCACGGGCGCCTTGCCCGCCGCGACGAGCTGCCGCTCGGACTTCTGCTCCGCAGCCGTGACGGTCTGCGTGGCGTACTGGGCGATGAGGAACACCGCCGCAAGCAGGTAGACACCGAACGCCGACCGGAAGGACCAGTCGCTGAACTGCGCAAGTGTGGCGTCGATCGGCATGGTCACTCCCTGTTGTTCGAGGTCGGTACGTCATCGGCGTCGGGTCGGTCGAGCACCCGCGCGGTGAGGCGGTCGAACTCGTCACCCCAGCCGGCCTGATCGGTCCGGGCGAGTCCGCCCACTTCTACTACGGTACGTCGTCGGTCGTCGTCCGTGCTCACGCGGACCCAGATGCGACGGCGCTTGATCACCAGGGACACCAGCAGACCGGCCATCATCGACAGCGCGAACACCAGCACCCACGTCTGCGCGGGGTCGTGCGAGACCTGCAGGTTGACGAATTCCTCGGCGCCGTCGAACCGCACCTGCGTGCCGTCGGACAGCGTCGTCGACTCCCCCGGTGTCAGGTTGACGCGATCCTGCTTCACCAGCCGGCCCTGCTCCACCAGCACCTGGCTCAGCGAGAACAGCGACTGTGGATTACCGGTGTCGAGGCCGGTGTCGCCCTTGTAGATGTCGACGGCCACCGCCGGATCGTTCGGGGCGGGGAAGCTCGACGACAACAGCGAGCCGTGGAAGAACGCGGTGGGCGCGAACAGCCCCTCGATGGCGATCTGGTTCTGGCGGCGGACATCGGGATCCGGGTACAGACCGCCGGGCGGATCGAAGCGGTGCACTCCGCTGGAGAGGAACGTGGTGCCGTCCGTGGGCTCCCACTGGACCGTCTCGGTACGGGTCTCTCCGTTGGGGAACGTCACCGTGAACGTCGGCGCGTATCCGTGTCCCTGCAGGTAGACGCGGTCACCGGCGACTCGCAGCGGATGGTTGACCTGCAGGGTGTCCGGGCGCCAGGTGTTCGTGACCAGGTCGTCGCCGGCCTGGTACTCGATGTCGGACGTGAACTGCTCTGCCTGCCCGTTCTCGAGGTAGTCGGCCGTGAAGTTCTTCACCCGCACGCAGAGCGGGGTCATGCCCGTGCCGTCCTCGCTGTTGCCGGCGCGGAACGAGTCGAACTGGGCGGGCGAGGTGGTGCAGATGCCCGGGCCGTCGTTGGCGATGACGACGACGTTGCCCTCGTAGCTGAAGAGCTTCCCGACGGCGATGGCCACGAGCAGACCGACGAGCGACAGGTGGAACACCAGGTTGCCCGCCTCGCGCAGGTACCCCTTCTCCGCGGACAGCGTCAAGGCGCCGCTCTCCTCGGTGCGCCGCATCTTCCGCCAGCCGCGCATCCGGCCGTCGATCTCGTCGAGAAGAACGTCGGGTGCCGTGTCGACCTCGGTGCGCAGGTGGTGGGGCAGCCGCCCCAGGTTGCGCGGGGTGGCGACCGGCGGGGTGCGCAACGCGCGGGCGTGGTCGACGCAGCGCGGCAGGATGCAGCCGACGAGCGAGACGAACAGCAGGACGTAGATCGCCGTGAACCAGAAGCTGCCGAAGACGTCGAACAACTCCAGCCGGTCCATGACGGGCCCGAGGGACGGGCGGTCCGCGATGTACTGGTCCACCTTCCCCGAGTTGAGGCTGCGCTGCGGCAGCAGCGCACCCGGGATCGCGGCCAGGGCGAGGAGGAACAGGAGCACGAGTGCCGTGCGCATCGAGGTCAGGCCGCGCCAGGTGTTCCGGACTGCGGCGACGACGCGCCCCGCCGGAGACTGCCGCGGCGGGCGCGCCTCGGCGTCCGGGCGGGCCGACAGGTCAGTGCTCATATCTCTTTCTCGTCCACTAGATCGGCAGGGTCACGCTGGTCACCGCTCCGTCGCGGATCCAGCTGACGAACAGGTCCCAGGCGCCGGTCACCAGTGCGATGCCGACAGCCACCAGCATCAGACCGCCGAACACCTGGATGGCACGGGCGTTGCGGCGCAGCCATCCGACGCCGCGCAACGCGCTGACGGAGCCGAACGCCAGAACGACGAAGGGCAGTCCCAGTCCCAGGCAGTAGGCGACGATCAGCACCACACCGCGCGCCGCGGTGGTGCCCTCGGTACCGGCCGTCAGCGAGATGACGCCCGCCAGCGTGGGTCCGAGACACGGGGTCCATCCGAGCGCGAACACGCCACCGAGCAGCGGTGCCCCGAGGATGCTGCCGACGCGGCGCGGTTCGAAGCGCGTGTCGCGCTGCAGGGCGGGGATCAGACCGAGGAAGACGAGACCCATCGCGATGGTGACGACGCCGCCCACACGCTGCAGGATCTCGCGGTTCACCGACAGCACCGAGATGGCGCCGAAGACCGAGGCCGTGGCCAGGACGAACACCACGGTGAATCCGAGAACGAAGAGGGCCGCGGCACCGGCGACGCGGCTGCGACCCCGCACCAGAGTCTTGGTGGCCGCCTCGTCGGCGGTGACGGACGGGGAGTCCGCTCCGACGACTCCGGCCAGGTAGGACAGGTAACCCGGAACCAGGGGGACGACGCAGGGCGACGCGAAGGACACCAGACCGGCGAGCAGGCAGGCACCGAGAGCCAGGAACAGCGGCCCCGACGCGGCAGCCGACTGGAACGCCTCACCCATCGGACACGTCGGGTGGCTCGGCTGCGATGCGCTCGACCACGGGCTGCAGGTCGCTCGCGAGGAGCTCCGTCAGGAACACCGCGGCGACGCGGTGCTCACGGTCGAGCACGATCGTGGTCGGGATGACGGTGGTCGGGTAGTTCGATCCGAGAGCGAGGAGGGTGCGCAGCGGCGGGTCGTAGATGGACGGGTACGTCACGTTGTTGTCGATGACAAAGTCCTGCGCCTTGTCCTGCTGGTTGTCGCGCACGTTGATGCCCAGGAACTGCACACCCTGGTCCTTCGTCGCCTCGAAGACCTGCTCGAGATCGTCGGCCTCACCGCGGCAGGGGCCACACCACTGACCCCAGATGTTGAGGACGACGACCTGGCCCTCGTAGTCGGACAGCGACGTCGTCGTGCCCTCGGTCATGAGGTCGGGTCCGGAGAGGTTCCCCACGGTGCCGCGGTCGGCGGGCGGGTCGTAGAAGATCGACGTCTTGCCGCCGGGTGAGACGAACTCGAAGGTCCCACCCTGTGCCACGGCGTCGGTACCCGTGGCGCACCCGGTGAGAACGGTGGCGGCCACGAGCAGCGGCGCGAGCAGGCGGGCGGGTCTCATGCGCCGGTCTGGAGGGGGTCCGACGCCCCTGCGGGCTCGGAGTAGACGATGTCGACGAGGGTGTCGCCCTCGTAGATCAGCGAGGTGAGCGATGCGAGGCCGCACTGGCGGTTGCGGGGGTCGTGCCACAACCGGTCGCCCTGCAGGAAGCGACGCAGGGTCCACACGGGCAGCTGATGACTCACGCACACGGCCTCGTGGCCCACGGCCGCGACGCGAGCCGCGTTGACGGCGGCCAACATCCGGTGGGCGATCTGCAGGTAGGGCTCGCCCCACGAGGGGGTGAACGGGTCACGCAGCTTGAGCCAGTGGCGGGGCCGGCGCAGCGCACCGTCTCCGACGGCGACCTTCAGACCCTCGAAGTCGTTCCCGGCCTCGATGAGGTTCTCGTCCGTCTCGATGGTGAGCCCGAACGCCGACGCGATGGGCGCCGCCGTCTCCTGGGCGCGCTGCAACGGGGAGGCGACGACGTGCGTGACGTCGTGCCCGGCGAGCACGTTCGCCACCGTGCGCGCCTGGGCCTGACCGTTCACCGACAACCGGAAGTTCGGGAGGCGCCCGTAGAGGATTCCCTTGGGGTTGTGCACCTCGCCGTGCCGCATCACGTGCACGATCGTGCGGGTGTCGGCGTGCGGGTGCCCGGAAGTGTCGTTACCGGACGCGTCGCTGTTTGTCGGGTCGGTCGGGGACGACTCGGTCATGACGGTGCTTTCTGCTCGGCAGCGGCTGCTGCGGCGGCGGCGTGGGGAGCGGCCGCCTCGATGATCTCGAACGCGCGGTCGTCGAGCGCCGCGGAGACGAACCAGGCCTCGAACGCGCTCGGCGGCGGGTACACGCCGCGGCTCAGGAGCGCGTGGAAGAAGGCGGGGAAACGCCAGGTGGCGGCCGCCTTGGCGCCCGCGTAGTCGATCACCGGTTCCTCGGAGAAGAAGACGCTGACCATGTTGGCGGCGTACTGCACGCGGTGCGGGACGCCCGCCGCGGTGAGCGCGTCACCGAGGATGCCGCCCAGACGGGTGGAGTTCGCGTCGAGTGCCGCGTAGACGTCGGCGTTCGCCGCGCGCAGCGTCGCCAGACCGGCGGCGACCGCGACGGGGTTACCCGACAGGGTGCCGGCCTGGTAGACGGGGCCCGCGGGGGCGAGGTAGCTCATGATGTCGGACCGGCCACCGAACGCGGCCGCGGGCAGGCCGCCGCTCATGACCTTGCCGAAGGTGTAGAGGTCACCGGCGATGCCGTCGACGCCGTACCACCCCGACGCGCTGACGCGGAAGCCTGTCATGACCTCGTCCATGATCAGCAGCGCGTCGTGCGCACGGGTCAGACGCTGCAGACCCTCGTTGAAGCCGGGCTGCGGCGCCACCGCACCCATGTTGCCCGCCGCGGCCTCGGTGATGACGCACGCGATCTGACCCGGGTGGTCGGCGAACGCCTTCGCGACCGCATCGAGGTCGTTGTAGGGAACGACGATGGTGTCGGCCGCCTGCGCACCCGTCACGCCGGGCGACGTCGGCAGCCCCAGGGTGGCGACGCCCGAGCCCGCGTCGGCGAGCAGGGCGTCGACATGGCCGTGGTAGCAGCCGGAGAACTTGACGATCTTGCTGCGACCGGTGAACCCGCGGGCCAGACGCACCGCACTCATGGTCGCCTCTGTGCCCGAATTCACCAGGCGCACCTCGTCGACGGGATCGACGCGGCGCACGATCTCCTCCGCCAACTCGATCTCGCCGAGCGTGGGAGCGCCGAAGGACAGTCCCGTGGAGGCCGCCTTCTGCACCGCCTCGACCACGGCCGGGTGGGCATGACCGAGAATCATCGGTCCCCACGAGGAGATGAGGTCGACGTAGTTGTTGCCGTCGGCGTCGCGCAGGGTGTATCCGCTGGCCTCGGCCATGAACCGCGGGGTTCCGCCCACGGAGTGGAAGGCCCGCACGGGCGAGTTCACGCCACCGGGGATGACGGCGGACGCGCGTGCGAAGAGTTCTGCGGATCGGGCGGTGGGGACGCCGGTGTCGGTTCCGCTCGAAGGAGTCACGCCCTCCAGTGTTTCACAGGACGCGGAGTGCTCTTTCTGATAAGGAGCAGTCTCACACCGGCTGTCTCACGCCTCGATCAGGAGCTGCATCCAGGTCAGGTCGAGCCACCGCCCGAACTTGACGCCGACCTGCGGCATGACCCCCACCACCGTGAAGCCGAACTTCGCGTGCAGGGCGATCGAGGTGGTGTTCGAGGACTCGATTCCCGCGACGATCGCGTGGACGTCCCCACGGCGGGCGCGCTCGATCAGTTCCGCCATCAACGCGGTCGCGACGCCGCGCCGATGGAAGCCGTCGGCGACGTACACGGAGTTCTCGACGGTGTGCCGGTAGCCGGACTTCGGCCGGAACGGCCCGTAGGACGCGTAGCCCGCGACCCGACCGTCGATCTCGGCGGTGAGGATCGGCAGGCCGGCGCCGGTGCGCTGGTCGAACCAGGCCTGCCGGTCCGCGAGTCCCACCTGCTCCTCGTCCCAGATCGCGGTCGTGTCCGCGATGGCGGCGTTGTGCACGGTGAGGATCTCGGGCAGGTCGGCGGGCACGGCGTCGCGAATCAGCACAGCGACACGGTAGTCGGCTGCAGGGAGGCACGATCGACGAGAATCGACTTGGTCGAAAGTGTTAAATCTGTGTTACACCGGGCATATCCTTCTGCCATGACGGCACCACACGAGCCCGACCGGCACCCGGGATCCCGACTGGCCTGGCCGGAGGGGTTCCGCGAGCACCTCGTCGAGCAGTGCGACGGCTTCAGCTCGATCATGTCGCGCGCCATTGCGGACAACGGCGCCTCGCTCTTCCGCGACGGCCCCTACGCCCCGTCGACCCCGCAGGCTGCGTCGATGGACGCCACGAGTGTGATGTTTCGCAAGATTCGCGCGGTGTGGCGTGAATTTCTGTGGCCGCGCTGACAAGTCCCTCCCGGGCACCTCGAGTTTTGGTTACCGTCGAGTATGACCACTACCGAGACCGGCACCACTGACACCGGCACGTCCTCCGACAACGCTGCTCAGCTGGCGAATCACCTGCGCAGGACTCTCGACGGACGGTGGCGCGACGTACGGAACCAGACGCGCGAGCAGCTCGCGCGCCACGAGTTCGCACCGCACTACACACCCAACACCGCCATCGCGCGGACCAAGGCCTTCGAGCAGCTGCGTGTGCTCGCCGCGGCCGGCGCGGCAGAGTCCGGTTTCGCCAAAGAGGTCGGCGGCACGGGCGACATCGGCGCCGCCGTCACGATGATCGAGATGCTCGCCATGTCGGATCTGTCGCTCATGGTGAAAGCCGGCGTGCAGTGGGGCCTCTTCGGTGGCGCGATCGAGAACCTCGGCACCGAGAAGCACCACAAGGAGTTCATCAAGCCCCTGATCGATCTCGAGACGCTCGGCTGTTTCGCGATGTCGGAGACCGGCCACGGCAGCGACGTGCAGTCGATCGGCACCACCGCGACGTACGACCGCGAGACGCAGGAATTCGTGATCCACACGCCGGACAAGTCCTCGCGCAAGGACTACATCGGCGGCGCCGCCGAGTCGGCGAAGTACGCCGCCGTGTTCGCGCAGCTGATCACCGCCGGACCGGGTGAGGAGCCCGAGAGCAAGGGCGTGCACTGCTTCGTCGTCCAGATCCGCGACGAGAACTTCGGCAGCGACCTCCCCGGCGTCACCACGTTCGACATCGGCTACAAGGGCGGCCTGCCCGGCGTGGACAACGGCCGCATCATGTTCGACCACGTTCGCATCCCGCGCGAGAACATGCTCAACAAGATCGCGGACGTCGCGGCCGACGGCAGCTACTCCTCGGACATCGACAACCCGAACCGGCGCTTCTTCACCATGCTGGGCACCCTCATCCGCGGCCGCATCACCGTGGGCGGTTCGGCGGGCGCCGCGGCGCGCGTCGCGCTGACCATCGCGACGAAGTACGCGCTGCAGCGCAAGCAGTTCAGCGCGCCCGGGACCGACGACGAGGTCACGATCATGGACTACCTCGTCCACCAGCGTCGGCTGTTCCCGCTCATCGCCAAGTCGTACGCGCTGCAGTTCGCGCAGAACGAGCTCGTCTCGAAGATGCACGACATCCAGAGCGCCGAGGATCCCGACGCCACCGAGCAGCGGGAACTCGAGTCGCGCGCGGCCGGCCTGAAGGCAGCGAACACCTGGCACGCGACGAGGGCGATCCAGGAGTCCCGCGAGGCCTGCGGCGGCGCGGGCTACCTCGCGGAGAACCGACTCATCGCGCTCAAGGCGGACTCGGACGTCTTCACCACCTTCGAGGGCGACAACGTGGTGCTCACGCAGCTCGTCGCGAAGGAGCTGCTCACCGCGTACGCCCACGAGGTCCGCTCGTTCGGTGCGGCCGACTGGGTGAAGTTCGCCGCCGGCACGGTCGGCGACGTGGTGAAGAAGCGCACGGCGGCGGCGCCCATCATCCAAACCCTCGTCGACTCGCGTCAGGACAACGAGGAGGAGGGCAGCCTCTTCAACCGCGGCACCCAGATCTCGATGTTCGAGGAGCGCGAGGAGTACCTCATCTCCACGGCCGCGAAGCGTCTGAACGGGTTGTCCAAGAAGATGAGCCAGTTCGACGCGTTCAACGCGGTGCAGGACCACATCCTGCACGCGGCCACGGCGCACGTCGATCGCGTGGTGCTCGAGGCGTTCGTCGCCGGCATCGACAACTGCGAGGACGACGACGCCAAGGAACTGCTCGGCGAGGTGTGCGACCTCTACGCGCTCACCACGATCGACGCCGACAAGGCCTGGTTCATCGAGCACCGCCACATCTCCACAGAGCGGTCGAAGGCCGTCACGCGCGGGATCAACGAGCGCTGCCGCACGCTGCGCCCGCACGCCCACACGCTGATCGACGCGTTCGGCGTTCCCGAGGCGCTGCTCGGTGCGGCGATGCTCGCCGACGACGAGCCGGGTGAAGTGAAGGAATCCGTCACCGCCGACTAGGCCGGCGCCCCCTTCGGCCCCCTCGCGAGTACGCCCATTCTGTCGTGATTCAGTGCTCCACAACGACAGTGTGGGCGTACTCGCCGGGGGCGGGGCTCAGGAACGGACGAGGCGAGCGATCGCCTCGGACGCCTCCCTGACCTTCGCGTCCGCTTCGGGTCCGCCCTCGCGGGCCGCGTCCACGACGCAGCCCGCGAGGTGGGCGTCCAGCAACTTCAGCGACACGGACTGCAGCGCCTTGGTGACGGCCGAGACCTGCGTCAACACGTCGATGCAGTACCGGTCGTCGGCCACCATGCGAGAGATGCCTGCCACCTGTCCCTCGATGCGGCGCAGGCGCTTGAGGAGGTCGTCCTGATCGAAACTGCTCATGCGTCCAGAGTACCCCCAGGGGGTAACGGGTAGAGGTCAGCGCCGCCGTACGACGCGCATCACCAGGTACACCGCGACGGCCGCCGCGACCACAGAGAGAGCCGCCCAGGGCCCCGCGACACGGGTCGAGTCGTACGTGACCGAGAACCCCTCGAACGACGACGTGGTGGGGAACTGCTCGGTCACGGTGGTCGTGGTCCTCGACTGCACCCACAGCACCACGGCCACGACGGCGAGGACGACCGCGACCACCACCGGAGCGAACCGGCGCATCACGCGTCGGGCTCCGCGTCGGTGGCGGGCGCCACGAGTGCGAGCAGTTCCTCGCGGAGCGTCTCGTCGTCCTTCGCCCACGCCTGGACCAGGCCGTTGCCCCGCAGCTTCAGGCCGACGCCGGTCCGCTTGCGCGGCACCCCGGACAGCTCCCCCAGCACTCGCGCGGCCTGCCACTTCTCCAGGGTGTTCCCGTTGGCGTCGTAGTCGGGCTCCGGGTACACCTCGAGGATGTCCGCGATGGCGACGTTCTCCGTGCCCTGGCTCAGCGTCGTCGGCGTCAGGATCACCGTGGCGTGCCGACGGGCGGCCACGATCTGCACGTAGGTGAAGGCCATGAGAACCAGCGCGATCACGACGAGCGCCACGTAGTGCACGACGGGTCCCGTGTAGATCTCGACGCCGAGAGCGATGAGACAGAAGATCGGCCCCCAGGCCAGGGCGCGCCACTTCGCGCCGTACTCGGCGAAGATCACCGGTTCCGTCTCGTCGCTCACGGGGCCTCCGGTGCCGCGAACCACGGCGCCGCGGACGGTCGGTACACGAGCACGCAGGCCACGAAGAAGAGGATCGCCCCGAGCGTCGCCAGCAGGGGCACGATGGCGAAGCCGACGGTCACCGAGCCCAGGAGCACCAGCCCGAAGACGATCGACAGGACCGTCAGTGCCCGGCGGAACCGCGGATCGCCGCGTCGACACGCGGGCCCCGCGAGGAATCCGATGGCCAGTCCGACGATGATCTCGAGGACACCGACCGTGCGCAGCACCGTGATGACGCTCTCCACGGCATCCGGCTCGCCCCCGGTCTCGGTCAGCTGGGTCCGCAGCGAGTCGGCCGGGAACGTCAGCGAGATGAGGCCGAGCAGCACGACGAGGACGGCCCCGAGAACCCACACGGCGAACGCGACGGTGACGATCCGGGGACGGGCGGGCGACGCGGGCTCGGGCTTCTCGACGTTCACTCGACCATCCTGCCAAGACGCCTCCACACGGTGGAGTCCAGGCGTCTCTCGATCAGGTGAGGACGGCCGGCAGAAGCACTGCGGCAGCCATGAGGATGCCCGTGATCAGCACGATGGCGAGCAACCACAACTCACGTCGGCCACTGCTGCACTCGACGGTCTGCATACGAGTGCGAGGCGCCGTGGAACCGGCGGAGGTGGAGGAGAAATCGGCGGGCAACACTGTCTCCGTACTGATCAGAATGCTTGTGACAGTGGTCACGATACACCGATCGATGTTTGACGCAAAAAGACAGCCTGACCAGGCAGGACGGGCGTCTCAGGCGCCCGAGAAGCCGCTGGCGACGACGAGGACGACCACCACCACGGCAGACGTCAGGAGCAGCAGGGCGAACACCTCGGCGAGAGGGTTGCGGCGGTCGTTGGCGTCGTGCCCGACCGTCTGTCGTGGGGTCATGAAGATCCTCCGATCAGGGTGTGTCCGATCGTCAGAACCATAACGCCACTTCTGTAACTCAGGTCACATCTGTCACGGCGTGTCGCAGGTCAGCGCGGTGATCTCCGGGAGAGGAAGTACTCCGACGACTCGCGTCGATGCATCAGGTACACCGCACCCGCGGCCGCGACGGCCTGCAGGATCCCGAGCACCGCGGTGACCAGGGCGATCGCGCCTCCCGAACCGAGGCCGAACAGCGTGGGAATCGTGGTGACGACGATGACCACGCCGATCGCCGTGAGAACCGCGCGCGCCCAGAGCTTCCCGGCCCGCATCTTCCGCACCACCAGCAGGACGAGCCCCGCGATCAGCACCCCGACGATCAACGACAACACCATGGCCACGACGAGCACGGTGTCCGCGGTCTCGGGCGGCAGTGCCAACGACGGGTCCTGCGCCTCGAGGTCCGTCAGGAACGCGTCGAGAAAGGCGTCACGATCGGTGAACAGGGAGTAGAGCCCGATGAGCATCGAGAGCAGACCGATGCCGATCACGCCGAACCACAGGTGGCGCGCCGTCTCGATGTCGACCGGCGCCTCGCTGTTCTCCGGTGACCGCATCGGCTGCATCGCACTCGGGGGCAGACCCTCGGGGTGCCAGTTGCCCTGCGGCTGCTGACCCCACTGCGGCTGCTGACCCCACTGCGGCTGCTGACCCCACTGCGGCTGCTGACCCCACTGCGGCTGCTGACCCCACTGCGGCTGACCCTGCGGATCGTGGGGGTCGTGGCGAGGGTCCTCCGGGTTGCCGCCCGGGCGCTGGTCGTTCACAGCCGCGTCGCGATCTCGGTGGCCCAGTAGGTGAGGACGATGTCGGCGCCTGCTCGGCGAATACTGGTGACGGACTCCATGATCGCCGCGTCGCGGTCGATCCACCCGTTCTGCGCGGCGGCGGTGATCATCGCGTACTCCCCCGAGATCTGATAAGCGGCGACGGGCACGGGTGACGCGTCGGCCACGTCGCGCAGGATGTCGAGGTAGCTCATCGCGGGCTTCACCATCACCATGTCGGCACCCTCGGCGATGTCGAGGTCGAGTTCGCGCATCGACTCGCGCCGATTGGCCGAATCCTGCTGATAGGTCCGGCGATCGCCGCGCAACGTCGACCCGACGGCCTCGCGGAACGGGCCGTAGAACGCGGAGGCGTACTTCGCCGTGTAGGCCAGCTGACCCACGTCGGCGAATCCGGCGGTGTCGAGGCCCTCGCGGATCGCGCCGATCTGCCCGTCCATCATGCCGCTCGGGCCGAGCAGGTGAGCGCCCGATTCCGCCTGCGCCACAGCCATGTCCACGTAGCGCACCAGCGTCGCGTCGTTGTCGACGCTGCCGTCCGCGGCGAGGACACCGCAGTGACCGTGGTCGGTGAACTCGTCGAGGCACGTGTCCGCCATCAGGACGGTGCTGTCGCCGAGGTCGTCTCGGAGCCGACGCAGACCTGTGTTCAGGATGCCGTCGGGATCCGAGGCCATCGACCCCTGTCCGTCCTTGTCCTCCGGACGCGGAACCCCGAAGAGCATCAGACCGCCGACTCCGGCCCGCACGGCCTCGTCGGCAGCGGCGGACAGCGAGTCCAGGGTGTGCTGGACGACGCCCGGCATGGAGCTGATCTCGCGCGGGGCATCGAGGCCGTCGGCCACGAACATCGGCAGCACCAGGTGCCGCGGTTCGAGCGACGTCTCCGCCACCAACCGGCGGATGGCTGGGGTACGACGCAGTCGCCGGGGACGGTCTACGGGGAACACGGAACCCTCACTTCGTTCGGCCGTGCGCCCTTTGCGTATCCCTGGATGCGCAAAGGGCGCACGGGCGGGTCAGCGCCTACGAGACTTCTTGCGCGGAGGCGGCAGTGCACCCTCGGCGCGCAGTCGTGCAGCGTGCTCGGCCAGTGCCTCGACCAGCGGTCCGACATGAGCCGTCTCGGGCTGCACGTCGACACGCAGGCCGAACTCGACGGCCGTCTCGGCGGTCTTCGGTCCGATGCACGCCACGAGGGTGCGCGCGTGCGGCTTGCCGGCGATGCCGACGAGGTTGCGCACGGTGGAGCTCGACGTGAAGCACACGGCGTCGAAGCCGCCGGTCTTGATCATCTCGCGGGTCTCGGCGGCCGGCGGCGCAGCGCGCACCGTGCGGTACGCGGTGACGTCGTCGATCTCCCAGCCGCGCTCGCGGAGGCCCTCGGCGAGAGTCTCGGTCGCGATGTCGGCGCGCGGCAGCAGGACCCGGTTGACGGGGTCGAAGACCTCGTCGTACGGCGGGAAGTCCTCGAGCAGCCCGGTGGAACTCTGCTCGCCGGACGGGACGAGCTCGGGGTTGATGCCGAACGAGCGGACCTTCTCGGCCGTCGCTTCGCCGACGCAGGCGATCTTGACGCCGGAGAACGCGCGAGCGTCGAGTCCGAACTCCTCGAACTTCTCCCACACCGCGCGCACAGCGTTGGTGGAGGTGAAGACGACCCACTGGTAGCGGCCGTCCACGAGGCCCTTGACCGAGCGCTCCATCTGAGCGGGGCTGCGCGGCGGCTCGACGGCGATGGTCGGCACCTCGATGGGGATGGCGCCGTGCGTCACCAGGCGCTCGCTCATCTCGCCGGCCTGGTCCTTGGTGCGGGGCACGAGGACGGTCCAGCCGTACAGCGCGCGGCTCTCCCACCAGGACATCCGGCTGCGCTGCGAGACGACCTTGCCGACCGTGACGATGAGTGATCCCACGAGCTCGGATCCCGCGTCGTTCAGCGTCGCGAGTGTCGCCTCGACGGTGCGCTGCTGACGCGTCGTACCGCGGACGGTGATGGCGACAGGCGTCTGCGGGGCCAGGCCGTGCTCGACGAGCGCGCTGGCGGTCTCGGCGAGGTGGCCGGACGTCGCGTGCAGGACGAGCGGTCCGGGTGCCGCGGCGAGCGACGCCCAGTCGACGTCGCCCCGGACGTCCGCCTCGGTGTGCTCGGAGCCCAGTGCCATGCCGGCGTAGCTCGGCACCGCGGACCCCGCGGGAAGGCCGGGAACGACCTCGAACTGCACCTGGGTCCGCGCCACGGCGGTGACCTCGGCGATGACGGAGTCTGTGGTCAGCGGGTCACCCGAGACGAGCCGCACCACGTCGTGGCCGTTCTTCGCCTCGGCGACCAGCGTCTTGGCCACCTCGGCGGGCTCGCCGAGCGCCGGACGCACGTCCACGCCGTTCTCGCCCGTCTCGGCGTCGGCCGGGACTGCGGTGCCCACCAGGGCGATGACACCCTTGTCGACGTCGGGATCGGTGAAGGCCATCTCGGCGATCGCCAGCGCGTCCCTCGCCCGGACGGTGAGCAGGGCCGGGTCGCCCGGTCCGGAGCCCACGAACAGGATCCGTCCCGGGGTGTTCTTGCGGACTCGGCTCATGATTCGTTCTCCAGTGCAGTCTGTTCCGCGTACTTGTCGCGGAAGCGGATCTCGATCTCGGTGGCGGGACCCCGCTTGGGGATCAACCGCGATGTGGCGATGCGCTCGTACCGTCCCGGACGGGGTGTCACGCGTCGCCCGGGCAGGCCGCCACGTCTGTGTCGGCTCGCGGTCCCGACGACGCTCAGCGCCCTCTGCTCACGCATCGATCGACTCGCCTTTCTCGGTACCGCCCGGTCTCTGGGTCGAGGCGGCGGTGGACGAACTGGAGGGCTCGGTGACGGCGACCAGGTCTCTGGCGCCGAGTTCGAGAAGTTCACGGGCGACACGGCGGCCGATGCCGTCGGCGTCGTCGACGGGCCCCACTGCGGAGGCTCGGATCACGTCGGAGCCGTCCACCGCGGCGGCGCAGCCGCGCAGGGACAGTTCCTCGAAGACTCGGCCGTCCTCGTCGATGGACTCGACGACCTCGGCGATGGCCCCGACCGGAGCGGTGCAGCCGGCCTCGAGCTCGGCGAGCAGGGCCCGCTCCGCCGTCACCGAGGCGCGCGCCGCGGGATCGTCGAGGGTCGCGAGCACGGAGGCCAGATCGTGGTCGTCGGAGCGGCACTCCACTGCGAGTGCCCCCTGAGCGGGAGCCGGCAGGAACTGCACCGGCTCGAGAGCCTCGGTGACGACGTCCAGACGGTCGATCCGCGCCAGTCCGGCACGGGCCACGACGACGGCGTCGAGCTCACCCTTGGTGACCTTGCCGATGCGAGTGTCGAGGTTGCCGCGCAGGGGCTGCACGTCCAGGCCGAGGCCGAGTGCGCGCAGCTGGGCGATACGCCGCGGTGCGGACGTGCCGACGGTGGAACCGGCGGGCAGTTCGCCGAGCACCAGTCCGTCGCGCGCCACCAGGGCGTCACGCGCGTCCTCGCGCTGCGGGATCGCGCCGATGGTGAAACGCTCGTCCTCCGCCGTCGGAAGATCCTTGTAGGAGTGCACGGCGACGTCGATGGTCTTGTCCGCCAATGCTTCCCGGAGGGCGGCGGTGAAGACGCCCACGCCGATCTCCTGCACCGGTGCGGCCGACTTGTCGCCCGCGGTGGTCACGACGACCAGCTCGGTTCGGACACCGGCGGCCGTGATGGCAGCGCGGACGGTCTCGGCCTGCGTCGTGGCGAGCAGGCTGCCGCGGGTACCGATACGCACCACGCGATCACCCAGCGCAGCGGCGTTCGCGATCATTCCGTACCCCGCTCGTGGGAGAGGGTGAAGTCGTCCGCGAGGGCGGCGGTGGGATTGTCCGTGTCGACGGCGGTGGCGACCTCCATCGGCGACGCGACGGCCTGAACCGTGCTCGGCGAGAGCTCGAAGAGCTCCCGGAGCGCCTCGGCGTAGGAGTCGCCGCCCGGCGTGGTGGCCAGCTGCTTCACGCGCACGGTGGGCGCGTGCAGCAGCTTGTCGACGACGCGGCGCACGGTGCGGGCCACCTCGTCGCGCTGCGGGTCGGCCAGATCGGGCAGTCGTGAGTCGAGCCGCATGAGCTCCGACTCGACGACCTCGGCGGCCCGCTGACGCAGCGCCGTGACGGTCGGGGTGACCTCGGCGAGGCGCTGTCCGGACAGGTAGGAGGCGAGCTCGGCGGCCACGATGTCGCGGGCCGCACGCTCGTCGGACGCCGCGGCGCCGGCCGCGGGATCGTGCTGCAGCGACTCCATGTCCAGGACGGTCACGCCGGGCAGGCCGGCGACGGCGTGCTCGACGTCGCGAGGCAGGCCCAGGTCGCAGATCACCAGCGGGCGAGCCTGCGTGTCGCGCTGGGCGAGCGCACGATGGGCGTCGGCAATGGTCACGACGGCACCCACCGCACCGGTACAGGTGACGAGGATGTCGGCGTCCGCCACCGTCGCGGAGAGCTGGTCGAGTGTGATCGCGAACGACGTCACGCCGCCCGCGGCCGCGGTCTCGGACAGGTGCTGCGCGCGGCTCTGGGTGCGGTTGGCGACCGCGATGCTGCCGATGCCGGTGCGCGTCAGATGAGCGACGGAGAGACCGCCCATCGCGCCGGCGCCGAGCACGACGGCCTTCTTGCCCGCGAGACCACCGAGCACGTCGGAGGCGCGATCGAGCGCGACGGAGACCACGGAGGCTCCCGCCTTGTCGATGCCCGTCTCGGAGTGGACCTTCTTGCCCACGCGCAGCGCCTGCTGCGCCAGCTCGTGGAGCGCGCGGCCCGATGCCTGCTGAGCGTCCGACGCTGCGTAGGCGGCACGAATCTGCCCGAGGATCTGCTGCTCACCGATCACCATCGAGTCGAGTCCGCCGGCGACGGCGAACAGGTGCTCGGCCGCGGCCTCGCTGTAGCGCACGTAGGCGTACTTCGTGAGCTCGGCGAGCTCGAGACCGGAGTGCTCGGACAACAGTGCACCGAGATCGGTCAGGGCGCCGTGGAAGGCGTCGACCACCGCATACACCTCGACGCGGTTGCACGTCGAGACGATCATGACCTCGGAGACATGCGGCGACATCATGATCTCGTCGGTCAGTTTCGGGCGTTCCGTGTCGCTGACAGCGATACGTTCGAGCACCGAGACGGGAGCGCTTCGATGCGAAATCCCGAGGAGAAGGACACTCACGGTGCTATCACCGATCCGTTTCTACTAGCGGGGGTGACCGTCCGGGGATCACGACAGACCGGGCGGGCGGGACGGATGCGCGGTGCCTTGTGGGCGTTCGCGAACGAGAGGACCTGCAGCTCCACGGCGAGATCGACGCGGCGGAGATCGACGTGCGGGGGCGTCACCGGATCGGTGGACGCGAAACTGAGGATGCAGTCGATGTCGGCCTCGACGAGGGCGTCGACGGCGGACTGGGCGGCAGCGTCCGGCGTGGCGACGACGCCGACGGTGGCGCCGAGCTCGGCGGCGACCTCGACCAGCCGATCGACGTGCAGAACGGTGAGCTGCGAGTAGCCGTCGTCGGCGTTGCCGACGGTGATCTCACGGCCCACGACGGCCGGATCGCTGTCGAACAGGGCGACCATCGTGAAACCGCGACGACTGAACCCGTCGTACCCGACCAGTGCGGTGCCGAGGTTGCCGGTGCCCACCAGCACGACGCGGTGACCGCGATCCAGACCGAGCGCCAGCTCGATGCGCGCCCGCAGGCGAGCGACGTCGTATCCCACTCCGCGCACGCCCATCGGGCCGAGGAACGAGAGGTCCTTGCGCAGCGTGGCCGAACCGACCCCGGCGGCCGTCGCGAGGTCCTCGCTCGAGACGATCATCACTCGGGTGTCGGTCAGCGAACTCAGTACCCGGAGATACCCCGCGAATCGGGTGACCGTAGCCTGGGGCACAGCGCGAGAGACCGCACCACCGTCACGAGACACAGCACCACCGTCGCGGCCGGAGTCGGACACGGCGCCGGAGCGCGCGATACCGACGCCGGGCAGGCGGCGTTGTGAGGTCACGTCGAAGGCTCCTCGTCCGACGGCACGCCTGATGACAGGCATGCGGTCTCCACGGTCATCCGAGGATCGGCGGGCCACGCACAGGACCGTGGTACCTGTGACGCAGGGTTCGTCGCCGACCCCTTTCTTCTCTCCACGGTAACCTCTCGTGGAGGGATGAACAAAGTCGCCGACCCGTGTAGTACGATCCCGCGCCCGGCGATCCGACGGCCGCGCGCACCGACGGTGACGAGCGGCCCGGGTCAGTTCTCCAGATCGCGCCGCAGCCGGGGCACGTCGACGTCCCAGTAGCTGTGTTCGCGGCCGTCCAGCAGCACCACCGGCAGCCGGTCCCCGTACTCCGCCCGCAGGTCAGGGTCCTGCGCGGCCACCGCGTCGACGTCGACCGACTCGCAGGCCACGCCGTACTCCGCACACAGGGGAACGAGCACGCGCAGGGCGGCGTCGCACGCCCCGCATCCGGCGCGTGTCAGCAACGTCACGGTGCGTACCGGGCTGGTCATGAGTCGAGTGTCTCACCGCCTCGCGCACGCGGTTAGGGTGGATCGGCAGGACCGGGACGGCCCGCGCCCGTGGGACGACCGGTCGAGGTGGGGAGGTGCACCGTGCCCGATCAGCATGATCCGGACGACGCACATGCTGCTGTCACGCCCGATTCGGAACTCACCGAGTCGCCCGAGGTGATGGACGAGTCGCGGGAACGTCGACTCGTCGACCCGGAGGCGGCCGAGAAGCAGGTCCGTCGACGGATCCGCAATCCCCTCGGCCCCACCGCCGCCCAGATCCGCGCCAAGCTCGCCGGCGAGGCGAGCGCCGATGCCGCCATCGCGCTGCAGGCCGAGAGCGCCGAGGCCGCCGACGACCACGTCAGTACGGTTCCGCGTGATCTCACAGCCGCCGCGTTCTTCGACGTCGACAACACGATGGTGCAGGGCGCGTCGATCATCCACTTCGCCCGCGGGCTCGCGGCCCGCAAGTACTTCACGTCCAAGGACGTCTCCGAGTTCGCCTGGCAGCAGATCAAGTTCCGGGTGAGCGGCAAGGAGAACCTGGGCGACGTCAGCACCGGCCGCGAGAAGGCACTGTCCTTCGTCGAGGGCCGCTCGACCGCGGAGATCGTGCGGCTCGGCGAGGAGATCTTCGACGAGATCATCGCCGACCGCATCTGGGCCGGCACCCGTGCTCTCGCGCAGATGCACCTCGACGCCGGCCAGCAGGTGTGGCTCGTCACCGCCACCCCGGTGGAGCTGGCGTCCATCATCGCCAAACGCCTCGGCCTGACCGGCGCGTTGGGCACCGTCGCCGAGAGCAAGGACGGCGTCTTCACCGGGCGCCTCGTCGGCGACATCCTGCACGGTCGCGGCAAGGCCCACGCCGTGCGGACCCTCGCCGTGCGCGAGGGCCTCGACCTGCGACGCTGCACCGCCTACTCCGACAGCCACAACGACGTACCGATGCTGTCCCTCGTCGGGACGGCCGTCGCGGTCAATCCCGACGCGGACCTGCGCGAGCTCGCGAAGAACCGCGGGTGGGAGATCCGCGACTTCCGCACCGGCCGCAAGGCCGCCAAGATCGGCGTCCCCACCGCTCTCGCACTCGGTGCCGTCGGCGGCGGCGTCGCCGCGGTGCTCGGCCGACGCAACGTATGAACCGACCGGCCTCCGGCCTACCCGCCACCCGACCGGCCTCCGGCCTACCTGTGAGAGCAGTCGTCATCGGTGCGGGTGTCGGCGGACTCGCCACCGCCGCCCGCCTGGCCCACCGCGGTGTCGAGACCGTCGTGCTCGAGCAGTCGCACGATCTGGGCGGGAAGCTCGGCATCGTCCGGCGGGACGGCTTCTCGTTCGACACCGGGCCGTCACTGGTCACCATGCCGCACGTGTTCGACGATCTCTTCGCGCAGACCGGTGGGCCGTCGGACCTCACGTTCGACCGGCTCCCGGTCGCGTGTCGCTACCGCTTTCCCGACGGCACCGAGCTGGACATGCCCGGTCGCGCGGAGGAGATCCCCGCCGCTCTGGACTCGGCGCTCGGAGCCGGTGCCGGTGCGCAGTGGTCCCGGTTCTCCGAGCGTGCCGAGCAGATCTGGGACGCCACCCACGAGGCGTTCCTCGAGTCGCCCATCGGCCCCCGCGAACTGGTGTCGCTGTCGCGACGGGTGGGTGACCTCCGCACCATCAGCCCGTGGTCGTCGCTGCGTGATCTGGGTCGGCAGTACCTCACCGATCCCCGGCTGGCGATGATGCTCGACCGCTACGCCACCTACACCGGCTCGGATCCGCGGCGCGCCCCGGCGGCCCTGGCCACGGTGCCGCACGTCGAGCAGCGCTGGGGATCGTGGCACGTTCCCGGTGGGCTGCACCGCATCGCCGAGGCGATCGCCGACCGCGCGACGTCGCTCGGAGCGGAGATCCGCACGGGTGTCACGGTGACCGGCGTGCGCGTCGAGAACGGACGCACCACCGGCGTCGACACCACACACGGACCCGTCGCGGCCGACATCGTCGTCGCGAACGCCGATGCCGAGCAGGTCTACCGATCTCTGGTCCCTGCCACGCGGCGCACCGCGCTCGCCCGGCGGCGCCTCGACGCGACCACCGCGAGCCTGTCCGGCTTCGTGATCCTGCTGGCTCTGCGGGACCGCGACGCCGACACCCCGCACCACCGGGTGCTGTTCCCGGACGACTACGACGCCGAGTTCGACGCCGTCTTCGGCACCCGCACGCGGCCGGCGCACCCTGCCGACGCCCCGACCGTGTACGTCAGCGCCCCCGACGATCCGGCTCTGCGCCCGGACGACGACACCGAGGCCTGGTTCGTCCTGGTGAACGCCGCGCGACACGGCACCGGTTCCTCGGCACTGGTCGACTGGGACGCTCCCGAACTGTCGGAGGGCTACGCCGACCGCATCCTCGACGTCATGGCGGCGCGCGGAGTGGACGTGCGCGAGCGGGTGCTGTGGCGGGAGATCATCTCGCCGGCAGATTTGATGCGCCGCACCATGACTCCGGGCGGGTCCATCTACGGAACGTCGTCCAACGGGGCGACGGCCGCGTTCCTGCGCCCCGCCAATCGCTCGCCGATCCCCGGCCTGTTCCTGGTCGGTGGATCGTCGCATCCCGGCGGCGGACTCCCGTTGGTGACGCTCTCGGCACAGATCGTCGACGAGCTGATCGCCGACGTCCTCTAGCCGAGGAAGACGTTCCGGCGACGGGTCAGCAGCCGGTAGAGCGTCTGCTGGATCGTCTCGCGCACGCGGTCGGTGACCTCGAACAGTTCCATCGGGTCGTCGGCGGCGGACGGCTCGTAGGACGTGGTCTCGATGGGCTCGCCGAACTCGATGTACCACTTCGACGGCAGCGGGACGAGACCCAGCGGACCGAAGTGCGGGAACAGCGGCGTGACCGGGAAGTACGGCATGCCGAGGACGCGTGCGAGCGTCGTCAGGTCACCGATCTTCGGGTAGATCTCCTCGGACCCGACGATCGAGCACGGGATGATGGGCGTCTGGGTGCGCAGCGCGGCGGAGACGAAGCCACCGCGGCCGAAACGCTGCAGCTTGTAGCGCTCACTGAACGGCTTGCCGATGCCCTTGAACCCCTCCGGGAACACCGCCACGACCTCGCCGCCACGCAGCAGTCGCTCGGCGTCGGGTTGGCAGGCCAGGGTGTGGCCGGCGCGGCGCGCGATGCTGCCGACCAGCGGGGTCTCGAACGCGAGGTCCGCGGCGAGCATGCGCAGCGCGCGGTGCTGCGGGTGGTGATCCCGCATCGCGACCGAGGCCATGAGTCCGTCGATCGGGATGACACCCGCGTGGTTCGAGACCACCAGAGCGCCGCCCTCGGCGGGCACGTTCTCGATCCCGCGCACCTCGACGCGGAACCACTTCTCGAACAGCGGTCGCAACGCCGGAAGCCAGACGGAATCGGCGAAGTGGGGGTCGTAACCGAACTCGTCGACCTCGTAGTCGCCCGACAGGCGCGTCCGCAGGAAGTCCGCTCCCCCGGCGACACGGTCGACGAGCGCACGCCGTACCGACTCGACGGCCGACGGGAACTCGCCGACGTCCGGCGTCGCATGCGGTGCTGCCGTCTCGGGCACGACCAGAGGCGTCGGCACCTCGACACTCGGCATCATGGAGGGCGAGGGCGACGGGGACGCATAGGACGAGGGGTGCCGACCGCGGACGTCCGCCGGGTCGCTGCCGGCGCGTGGCCCACCGTCGGGCGTGGACTGCCGGAGGCGATCGAACGACTTACCGTGCAGCGGAATCACTTTGGCCACGTCGGTCACCTTCCCGCTCCGGCCGGCAACGACACGGGCGACGGGTGCGCCCCGGAGGTCGCACCGCCCAACAGTCCGATGACACGATTCTCGATCGCGTCGACCCATTGACGCCGGATCACCGGCGTCAGCGCGACTCCGCGCACGAAGTCGTCGAACGCCTGCACGGTGGTCCACCGTGGGGTGAATCCGAGGACGTTCTTCATCCGGGTGGTGTCCACCCCGCATCCGAAGTTGAAGTAGTCGAGCTGCTCCGCCGAGAAGTCGCGCATCAGCGATCCCATCACCGCCTTGCCGGTGGTGCGGAACAGGGCCATGGGCACCGGCAGCTCCACGCGGCCGGCTCGGCGGATGGCCTGCGACAGCATGATGATGCCGTCGGCCGCGATGTTGAAGGTGCCCGCGGGGCCGGCCAACGTGGCGCGTTCGAGTGCGGAGAGCGCGTCCTCCTCGTGCAGCAACTGCATGCGCGCATCGCGACCGAGGATCGACGGTGTGACCGGCGAGGTGAGGTAGCGCGAGACGGATCCGTTCAACCGGGGTCCGATCATGGGGGCGTTGCGCAGGATGCTGACGTCGATGTCCGGACGACGACGGCCCAGCCCACGGGCGTAGCCCTCGGTCTCGATGGCGTCGCGGGCGAAGCCGCCCTGCGGACGTGACCGCGCGCCCATCTCCTCGGTGAACTGCGCCGGATCCTTCGCACTGCAGCCGTACACCGCCGTCGACGAGCGCAGCACCACGTGCCGCACCGTCGGCGACTTCTGGCAGACGGCGAACAGCTGCATCGCCCCGAGCACGTTGAGGTCCTTCATCACCGTGCGGCCACCGCCGCTGGGCGGCCGGGACAGCAGCGACGCGTGCACGACGGTGTCGACGCCCGCGCTGCGGATGACCTTGCCGATCAACGGGTTACGGATGTCCGCCCGCACGAATTCGGCGCGACCCATCCGCCGGATCATGTCCTTGGTTGGTGCCACGGCATCGACGGCGACGACCCGCTCGATCGACGGGTTCTGCGCCAGTCGCATGGTGAGGTATCCGCCCAGGAATCGGCTCGCTCCCGTGACGAGCACGACGCGTGGAGCGTCGCGCCCGGTGTCGTCAGAGCTCACCAGACCCCCTCGGTTTCTCCCGTGGCCACCGCTCGCGCGGCACCGCACACGCCATGGTGTCACGAACCCCGCGTGCGCGCTCCGGCACGAGAAGAACCGGCTCGCGACACCCGCGGGACCGGATACGACAACGCCCGCGAGGACGGTCGAAACTCGATCCTCACGGGCGGAAGTCGTCGCGATCCCTACCGGATCACTTACCCAATTTCCTGCGCTGAACGCGGGTGCGGCGAAGCAGCTTGCGGTGCTTCTTCTTCGACATGCGCTTGCGACGCTTCTTGATCACTGAACCCATGCGGGTGTCCTCGCGTTCTTTCGTCTCTGTACAGCTGCACTGCTGATACCGCTGCTGGTGCTGTTCGGTCGTCGGCGGACACGGCAGTGACGGGACTGCGCGCTCACGCGACTCAGCCCCATCATACCCAGCTCACACGACCACCCTCGACCGGCCTCCGCAGCAGCGGCGCACGCCCGAACCGTCCGATTCCGGTGAACCGTGCCATGCCCTTCCCCGGGCATGCACCGTTCCACGTGGAACAGACGGGACGAGGCGTGCGTCAGCCTGCGTCGAAGTAGGACGTCTCCAGGTAGTCGTGCACCGCCTTCGCATGCACTCGGAACGAACGGCCCACACGAACGGCGGGCAGTTCGCCACCGTGCACCAGGCGGTACACGGTCATCTTGGACACCCTCATCAGTGAGGCAACTTCTGCCACCGTGAGGAACTGGGTTCCGGCCACAGCCGGTTGGCCGTCGTGGGACGAGCTCTTGCTCGACCCGGACGGCTTGTTGACGGATTCCATAAATCCACATACCTCCGGCACGCCCGCGCTGCCGGCTTCCCCTCCGGCAGAACAGACACGCACGTGCTGCAGCGAGCTTAGCGGGACTCGAGTGACAAAAGCGACGGGTGGGGGGACCAATATTTATTCGACCGGTGAACCGAGAGCCGTTCCCCGCGCCTTGGCGGCGTCGATCGCGTCGAGAAGCGCAGCTCGGAAGCCCTTTCGCTCCAGCTGGGCGATGGCCGCCGCCGTGGTGCCGCCGGGAGACGTCACACCGGCGCGGAGCTCCTGCGGTGACTCGTCCGAGCGATCGAGCATCGCCGCGGAGCCCACCATCGTCTGGACGACCAGTGTCGTGGCGGTGTCTCGAGGCAGTCCGAGACCCACGGCGGCGTCGATCATGGCCTCGGCCATGAGGAAGAAGTAGGCGGGTCCGGATCCGGAGACGGCGGTGACCGCGTCGATCTTGTCCTCGGACACGACGGCCGTCTTCCCGACGGTGCCGAGCAGCTTGCGCACTGTCTCGATGTGCTCCGAGCGGGCATGGCGGCCGGGGGCCAGCACACTCATCGCCTCGCCCACCAACATCGGGGTGTTGGGCATGACGCGGACGATCGGGATGCCCGCGGGCAGTTTCGGCTCGTAGCGCGACGCGGTGACGCCGGCGGCCATCGTGACGATGATCTGCTCGCGCTCCCCGTTGAGCTCCGCCTTGGACATCTGGGTGATCACCGAGTCGACGTCGTCGGGCTTCACCGCGACGACGATGACGTCGGCGCCCTCGATCGCGTCGATCACGCTGGTGGTCCGGATGCCGAACTGGGTGGCCACCGCGTCCGCGCGGGCCGGGTACTTCTCCGCCAGCACCACGTTGCCGGTGGGCAACCCGCCCTCGATCAGTCCCGCGATCAACGCCTCACCGATCCGGCCGCCGCCGATCACCGCAATTCTCGTCATGCGCTCAGCGTGCCATGCCGCGGGTGGCGATCGGCAGGGTGTCGCGGTCCCTCGGTCGGGCTCAGGTCGCGAGCGGCACCATGGCCAGCTGTCGGCTCTGCACCACCACGGCACCGGTGGAGTCGACGATGGTGTGGTCCTCCTCGAACCAGGAACCGCCGAGCACGGTGCTCGACGACTTCACGCGCAGCCAGCCGGGTGCCGGGGTGTGGCGCAGGTACGTCGTGAGCTGGACCGTCGGAGCCCAGCCGAAGAGGCCGCGATTCATCGTCACGGGCGGGCAGATGTCGCCGGCCATGATGGCGAACAGCGCCGCGGTGACGGGATCGTTCTCGTCGACGGGCCGCGGCCGGACCCACATGCGGATCTCCGCCGACCCCTGCGCGCCGGTCAGGAAGTGCGCGGCGGTGGGATCGAGACGCATGTCGCAGCCCGTGGCGACGTGGACGACGTCCGCCATCGGGTGACCGGGCGCCACTCGAGCGGCCGAGTCCGGCGGCTCGACGGCCATGTCGAGGACCGACGCCAGGGACGACTCGTGCTCCTGGTGCACGGGCGCTCCGCTGTCCGGCGTGCCGAGCGTGACCACGCTCCGCACCGCGGGACGACCGTTCTGCAGCAACACCGCGTCGACGTGCACCACGCGCCGACCACGCTTGAGCACCGTCGTCTCGACCGTCACCGGGCCGGGATCGGGCGCCGCGAGGTAGCTGGCGCTGACTGCGAGCGGAGTGAGCTCGATCGGGTCGTCGTCCAGCGCGAGACGCTGAGTGGCGGCCGCGGCACAGACACTCATCATGGCGCCGCCGTGCACCTTGGGGCCGATGGTCCACGTCGGGTCGATGCTGCCCTCGAACAGATCCGTGTCGGTGCGATCGAGTGTGGTGAGGGTGCGGAACGGGGCGTCGGTCACTGGTCGCTCGAATCTGTCGTCGGGTGGGGCCGGTCGGGAAGGCCGGAGGCCGGCCGGGTGAGTCGGTCGGGAAGGCCGGTCGGGGCGAAGTGCTGCTGGGCTAGATCGTGGTGCGCGAGGCGGCGCAGGGCGGTGACCACCGGTTCGTAGAGCACCGTCCCGAGGACGGCGAAGCGCACGGCGGCGCGTGGCTCTGTGTGGTCGAGCACCCGCGCCCACTCCCCCTCCGCGATCACGCGGACGGCACGGGCGTATGCGACGACGTCGTCGTCGGAGAGCGGAACGCCCGCAGCGTCGGCGGCGGCGAGCGAGTGGTCGAGCTGACGAGCCGCAGAACTGTCGGTCGGGAGATCGGCGGCGGCGTGGCCGAGCCGTTCCAGGATCCGCGAGGTACGCGGCGCCAGACCCGGGTCGAGTCCGTCGTGCCCCGCGTCGTCGAGGTAGGGCGGGAGCGCACCGAGTGCCCGGCTCATCGCGGGATGGACGTCGCCGGTCGCCTCGTCGAGGGCCGCGAGCACCGTCCTGATCCGTCCGAGAGGAAGGGAGGAGCCGGTCAGGGCCTTGATCAACCGGAGGCGGTCGAGGTGCTCGTCGGTGTACTCGGACACCGTCGCCGCGCCGACCCCGGGCATGAGGAGCCCTTCGCGGAGGTAGAACTTGATCGTGGGTCGCGGGACCCCGGACCGTTCGACCAGCTCGGACATGCGCACCGGTCGAACTCTAGACCACAGTGGATAGTGCGACTATCCGAGGGTGCGATCTTCCGAGAGTGCGGACTTCAGAGGTGAGGGACGTCAGAGGTGCTGCCGGGCGAACGCCAACGATCGTTCGAGTGCGGCCGACCGCTCGGTGGCGGTCCGCGCGTTCTGGGTGTTGATCTCGAGCACGGCCTGACCGTCGAAGCCTCGCGCGACCAGCGCCTGGCAGACCTCCGCGACCGGCTGCGTGCCGTCGCCGGGCACGAGGTGTTCGTCGACGGAGGCGCCGCGGCCGTCCGCGAGATGCAGATGCTTGAGCCCGGCGCCCATGCGCTCGGACAGCGCCACGGCATCGAGCCCGGACGTCGCGGTGTGCGAGAAGTCCAGCGTGTAGTGCTGGTGGCCCACGTCGGTCGGGTCGTAGGACGGCGCGAACGCGGTGAACCCGATGCCGGGCTTCCCGCCGCGCTTCTCGAGCCGCTTCACCGAGCCGGTGCCCGCACCGAAGAGCCGGTCCGCACGCATCGGGAACATGTTCTCGACGGCGACGACCATGCCCTCGTTGTCGGACTCGAGCTCGGCGACCTGGTCGGGAAAACCGTCGGCGTAGATGCGTTGCCACCGGAACGGCGGGTGCACCACCACGGTGGACGCGCCGAGCGCCTCGGCAGCGTGGACCGAGCGCACCAGCTTCGAGACCGGATCCGAACCCCACACCCGCTGGGTGATCAGCAGGCACGGTGCGTGCAGCGCCAGAACCGGAACGCCGTACGCGCGGCTGAGCTGCTTGATCGCACCGACGTCCTGGCTGATCGGCTCGGCCCACACCATGAGCTCGATCCCGTCGAAGCCGAGTTCCGCGGCGAAGCGGAACGCGGACTCGGTGTTCTGCGGATAGACCGAGGCCGTGGACAACCCCACCGGAACGTGCCGGCGACCGGGCGTCGTCACGTGGTGCTGAGCATGAAGGCCAGCGGGCCCAGAGTGACGAATCCGCCCACGACCACCGCCAGCAGGATCGACACGATGTCGTCGGTGCGGCGCAGCACACGCACCACGGCCACGAGTCCGACGATGACGAAGAACGCAAGGACCAAAGCGACCCAGGGGAGCATCTCCCACAGTCGCTCGAACCCCTTGAACAGGAGCGCGCCGAGCACGATAGCCACGATGCCCTGGCCGATCAGCGACAACCACTGCTTGACCGGGCTGCGGGACTTCGACGGCGCCACCGGTGCGTCCTCGACGGGTTCCGCATCGGTGGGGGTCGCGAGATCGGCCTCGTCGGCCGTGTCGGTGGCGATCGTGTCCGGGGTCTCGGAATCCTCGGTCAGTGCCGGGACGATCGTGGTCACCGCGTCGTTCTCGGCCGTGACCTCGTCGGCGTCGACCTCCGGCTCGGCCGGCGTCGACCGCTGCTGCTCAGGAGTGCCGGGTCGGTCGGAAGCGGGACGCTCCTGCGCCGGCCGCTCGGGTGCGAGCGCACGCTCCTCGGTGGAGGCGCGCAGGCGGTCGACCGCCACGGACGGAGCGCCGGAGAACAGCGCGGGTTCGGGCCGAGCGGAACGGGCGGCACCGAACGCAGGGGTCGGGCGGGCCTGCTGCTCACGGCGGCGGTCGTCGATCCGGGGCGTGGTCCGTGTGGGCTCGGGTGCCGGGGCGGGCCGCTCGGGCTCGGCGTCGCGGGTCGACTCGTCGGCCTCGGCCTGCCGCGGCTGGTCCTGCGGCGACTCGGTCTCGGGCGACGCGTCGGTCTCGTCGTCGGGCGCCTCGGCCGGGGTCTCGTCGCGAACGATCGGGATCTCGCCGGTCAGCTCGGCGACGGAGATCCCGCCGGCCATGCCGCGTCGACGTCGACCGCCACCGGACTGCGTGTCCACCTTGGCGCCGTTGCGCGCGAGCAGTTCCGCCACCGACACCTGTCCGGTGTCGGCCGCGCCACTTCCGTTGTTGTCGTCACTCATGTCTCTCGAGTCTCCACCACATCGCCGAACGTCTCCGTGTCCAGCTTGCGCAGGATCAATCCCTCACGCAGCGCCCACGGACAGATCTCCAACGAATCGATCGACAGCGCGCGCATGCTCGCCTCGGCGACCAGTGCTCCGGCCACCATCTGTCGTGATCGATCCGCGCTCACGCCTTCCAATTCTGCACGGTCCGCCGAGGTCATCCTCGAGATGAACGAGATGACCTGACGCAGGCCGTCGGCCGTCAGGGTCCTGACGACACGGGGGCCGGCAGCCGACGGAGCGGCACCGGTCAATCGAGCCAACGAGCGGAAGGTCTTCGACGTTCCCACCGCCCGGTCGGGCAGCCCCGGCTCGAGCAGCTTCTTCGCCGGTTCGACGAGTTCCGCGTCGAGCCAGTCACGCAGCACGGCGACCCGCCGCTTGCCGGGAGGATCCTCGGCCAGCCAGTCGCGCGTCAGTCGGCCCGCGCCGAGGGGAAGCGACATCGCCACGTCCGGGTTCTCGTCGATCCCGGTGCTGAGCTCGAGGGATCCGCCGCCGATGTCGAGGTCGAGGATGCGCCCGGCACTCCAGCCGTACCACCGACGCACGGCCAGGAACGTCAGTCGCGACTCGTCCTCGCCGGAGAGAACCTGCAGGCTCACGCCGGTCTCGTCACGCACTCGGTTCAGCACGGCGGTCGAGTTGCGTGCGTCGCGGACGGCCGACGTGGCGAAGGCCATGAGCTCGCCGCAGCCCGACGATGTGGCGATCGACGAGAAGTCGGCGACCGTCCGCACCAGTCGATCGGAGCCGGACTGGGTGATGTCACCGGCGTCGTCGGTGTTCTCCGCCAGGCGCAGGGCAGCCTTGGTGGAGCTCATCGGTGTCGGGTGACCGCCGCGGTGAGCGTCGACCACGAGCAGATGAACCGTGTTGCTTCCGACGTCGAGCACCCCTAACCGCACAGGGAACACCGTACTGGGTCTAGCGTCGTGGCTTGTGACACGTGCTGAGAAGGCGGGTAGGCCGGAGGCCGGCCGGGCCGCAAAGCAGACGACGAGCGTGGGCGACGAGGCCGGACGGCGGTCGGGCGAGGCCACCGGACGGCCCGCGGACGTGCTGGAACCCGCGGCGACCCACAAACTCGATCCCGCACCCGAGGTGGCGCCGGACTTCCCGCGCGAGTGGGTCGAGTTCGTCGATCCGACCAACCCCGAGCACGTCGTCCGTGCGGATCTGACGTGGTTGCTGTCGAGTTGGACGTGCGTCTTCGGTACCGCCGCGTGCCAGGGAACGGTGCCGGATCGGCCCGACGACGGGTGCTGCTCGCACGGAGCGTTCCTGTCGGACGACGACGACCACGCCAAGCTCGTCGCCTCCGTCGAGATGCTCACGCCGGACGACTGGCAGTTCTTCGACAAGGGGCACGGCAAGAAGGGCTTCGTGGAGGTCGACGACCTCGAGGGCGAGCAGGCGCTGCGCACCCGCAAGTACAAGGGTGCGTGCATCTTCCTCAACCGACCGGGCTTCGAGGGCGGCATCGGGTGCGCACTGCACCGGATGGCGCTGCGCACCGGCGTCGAACCCCTCGAGGTGAAGCCCGACGTCTGCTGGCAGCTGCCCATCCGCCGCACCCAGGACTGGGTGACCCGCCCCGACGGCGTCGAGATCCTGCAGACCGTCGTCGGCGAGTACGACCGACGCGGCTGGGGTGAGGGCGGCGCCGACCTCAGTTGGTACTGCACCGCCTCCCCCGACGCACACGTCGGCTCGAAGGCGGTCTGGCAGTCGTACGCGCCAGAGCTGACGGAGCTGCTCGGCAAGGACGTCTACACCGAACTCGCCGCGCTGTGTCGGCGTCGGCAAGGCTTGGGATTGATCGCCGTGCACCCCGCGACCCGCGAGGCTCAGCGCACGTAGTCCCGTCAATGCCCCGCGAGTACGTCGAAAGTGCCGTGATCTCGGCGCTCGCCGCAGCACTTTCGACGTACTCGCCGGGGCTTGGTCACGCTTCATCCACAGGCACCCCGTCATCCCCACGGCACTGGCGAGTTGCTCGATCGACGCGGCGCCTGTCGGTGCAGCTCGTGACGGTCTGCGCCATGGACCCCACACTCGTCGACGCAATGAGAGCCAACGGCGGCTTCCTGCACACGACCGATCTCCTCCGACGCATGTCCCCGAGCCGCGTGCGGTGGCTGGTGCACACTCGTCAGCTGACTCGCGTACGGCACGGGCTGTACGCGGTCGGAACGCTCCCTGTCTCGGCGCGACTCGACGCTCTGAGCATCGAGCTCGGAACGCGGGTTGCCGCATCCATGGACACGGCGGCGGCGATGCACGGTTTCGACGTCGACCAGACGCAGCAATTACATGTGGTGGAGCCCGACGATCGGCGCATCGAGAGCAGACCAGGGGTAGTGGTGCATCAGCGGCGGGGTGCGCCGCTCATGGAGATCGGCACCCGACTCGTCGTGGAGCCCGCCTGGACTGCTGTCGAGGTCGCACGGCAACGTGCCCCTGGTCGCGCGCTCGCCGTTCTCGACGCCGCGGCCCGGGTGGGCTGCGGACCCGGATCGCTGGAACGAGCAGTCGATGCGCAACGGGGGCGGCGGGGCATCGTCGAGGTCCGCCGCCTCGCACCGCTCGTCGACCGAAGATCCGGCTCACCGATGGAGTCGGAGACTCGCCTGGTGCTGCACGACGGCCACCTTCCGGCACCCGAGTTGCAGTGGCCCGTGATGCACGGACTCGGCATCTTCTATCTCGACCTCGCTTGGCCAGCACGACGATTCGCGGTGGAATACGACGGCGACGAATTCCACGGAACGCCCGATAGCATCCGACACGACAAGGCCCGTCTTGCGCTGCTCGCTGATGAAGGCTGGCGCGTTCTGCAGATCACGTCGGACGATGTGCGGCGCGAACCTGATGTCCTGGTCGGTCGTGTCCGCCGGCTACTTGCCGCCTGATGTCCGCGAATACGCCGAAAGTGTCGTGATCAACGGATCCGCAGCGACACTTTCGACGTACTCGCCGAAACCGAACGGCCTCACTCCTCGAGCTTGTACCCCAGTCCACGCACCGTGACGAGGTGCACGGGCTTCGCGGGGTCCGTCTCGATCTTCGAGCGCAACCGCTTGACGTGGACGTCCAGCGTCTTCGTGTCGCCCACGTAGTCGGCGCCCCACACGCGGTCGATCAACTGTCCGCGGGTGAGCACTCGACCGGAGTTGCGGAGCAGGTACTCCAGCAGGTCGAACTCCTTGAGCGGCAACGTGATCTGCTGCCCGCCGACCATGACGACGTGGCGCTCCACGTCCATGCGTACCGGTCCGGCCTCGAGGATGCTGTTGTCGTCGATCTCCTCGGTGTCGGATCCACGGCGCAGGACCGCACGGATGCGCGCGATGAGTTCACGGGACGAGTACGGCTTGGTGACGTAGTCGTCGGCACCCAGTTCGAGTCCGACCACCTTGTCGATCTCGCTGTCGCGCGCGGTGACCATGATGACCGGCACACCGGAGCGGCTGCGCAGGTGCTTGCACACGTCGGTGCCGCTCATGCCCGGCAGCATGAGGTCGAGCAGGACGATGTCCGCTCCCACGCGATCGAACTCGGCGAGGGCGGAGGGGCCGTCGCCGACGACGGTCGCGTCGAACCCTTCCTTGCGGAGCAGGAACGCCAGCGGGTCGGCCAACGATTCTTCGTCTTCGACGATGAGCACGCTCGTCATGGGGTGTCCTTCTCGGTCATGACGGCTCGCCGTCGTCTTCGATGTGAGCAGGAATGAGGAGCGTGAAGGTCGAGCCCGTCCCGGGCTTGCTCCACAGCTCGATGCGGCCGTTGTGGTTGGCGGCGACGTGCTTGGCGATGGCCAGTCCCAGACCGGTACCGCCGGTGGCCCGCGACCGCGCCTTGTCGACGCGGAAGAAGCGCTCGAACACGCGCTCCTGGTCCTCCTTGGCGATGCCGATGCCGCGGTCGGTGACCGAGAAGGCCACCATGCTCTGTGGGCCCGTCGCATCGTCGTCACGCAGGGACCGCGTCACCGACACGGGAGACCCCTTCGGGGAGTATGCGATGGCGTTCTCGACGAGGTTGGACAGTGCGGTGACCAGCAGGGTCTGATCGCCGAGCACCTCGAGTCCGCTCGGTCGGTCCGTCGTGACGACGATGCCCGTGGCCTCGGCCTTGAGAGCGGAACGCGAGAGCGCGCTCTTGACCACGGTGTCGACGTCGACGACGTCCAGATCGGGGAGCTTCTCGGCACCCTGCAGACGGGACAGCGAGATGAGTTCGCTGACCATGTTGCCCAGGCGCGTGGACTCGTCGAGCATCCGCTCACCGAAGCGCTGCACCGACTCGGGATCGTCGCGCGACTGCAGCAGCGCCTCGGCCAGCAGGCTGATGGCGCCGACGGGGGTCTTGAGTTCGTGGCTGACGTTCGCGACGAAGTCCCGCCGCGTGGCCTCCATGCGGACCTGCTCGGAGTCGTCGTCGGCGAACAGGACGACGAACCGGCGATCCTCCTGGGAGAGCAGCTGCGCGTGCCCCTTCACGGCGATGCCGGCGCGCCCGCGGGCGTCGAGAACCGTGAGGTCGACCTCGACGTGGTCACCGGTCTCGAGGACCCTGGTGGCGGCCTTCCATGCCCGATCGTCGAGCGACCGACCGCGGACGAGACCGAGCTCCTCGGCGCGCGGATTGAACAGCACGACGTCGTGGAACTGGTCGACGACGGCGATACCGCTGTGCGCGGCCAGCACGATGAGGTCGAGGACCTGGGACATCGTCAGCCCGTTGTCGCGGGTCTGACGCAGGACGTGGCGGGAGTTCAGATACGGGATCAGCACTCCACCGACGAGGTACCCACCGAACGCCGCGACGGCGGCGATCAGTACGACGGTCGGAGTGGTCACGGGCCGATCGTACGGTCACACGACCGTGCACCGACGCACGGTGGGCCGGGTTTTCCGGCCGTCACCGCACGTCCGGCGCACGTTCGCACCGCGTTCATCGAGTCGTTACTTCCTGCCCTGGTTCGCCACTGCCGCGGCTCCGGCCGCAGCGGCCTCCGGGTCGAGGTAGGTGCCGCCCGGCACGGTGGGAACGAGCTTGTCGCCCGACTCCGTGAGGTCGTACTGCAGCGGGATGCCGGTGGGGATGTTGAGCCCCGCGATGTCCGCGTCGGAGATGCCGTCGAGGTACTTGACGAGGGCGCGCAGCGAGTTGCCGTGGGCGGCGATCATGACCGTCTTCCCTGCCCGCAGCTCGGGGACGATGACGTCCTCGTAGTACGGAACGAAGCGTTCGACGACGTCCTTCAGGCACTCGGTCAGCGGCACGCTGTCGAGATCGGCGTAGCGCGGATCGGCGTCCTGGCTGTACTCGGAGCCGACCTCGATGGGGGGCGGCGGGGTGTCGTAGCTACGACGCCACAGCATGAACTGCTCGTCGCCGTACTTCTCCTTGGTCGCCGCCTTGTCGAGACCCTGCAGTGCGCCGTAGTGCCGCTCGTTCAGACGCCAGTCGCGGACGACCGGGATCCAGTGCCGATCGGCCGCGTCGAGCGCGAGGTTCGCGGTGCTGATGGCGCGACGCAGAAGCGAGGTGTACAGCACGTCGGGAAGCACACCGGCCTCCTTGATCAGCTCGCCGGCACGCTTCCCCTCCGCCTCACCCTTGGCGGTCAGGCGCACGTCCTGCCATCCGGTGAACTGGTTGGACGCGTTCCACTCGCTCTCGCCGTGGCGGAGAAGGATCAGGGTTCCGATGCTCATGCCGCCCAGTTTCTCACGATGCCGTCGGCGGGACGACCGGTCGGGCGCGCCGCAGGTCGTGCGGGGTGCACAGCGGGAACTGCGCTTCCGCCGAGCCGAACCGGCGTGACCGCTAGCCTCTGCTGATGAGAACCCGCTGGACAGTGGCGCTGGCGGCGTGCGCGTGGCTCGCGTGCGCGCCGACCGCCACGGCCGATCCGCTGCCCGTCGACTACAACTTCTTCAGTGGCTTCCCGGCGGAGATCGCGAACCCGGGCGGATCGCTGCCCGGAACCAACGACTTCTCGTGCGCGCCGACGGCGGAGCACCCGAATCCGGTGATCCTGGTGCACGGCACGGGGACCGGGCAGCAGACAGGGTGGGGCGTGTACGCGCCGCTGCTGAAGAACGAGGGGTACTGCGTCTTCGCTCCGACGTACGGTGCGCTGCCGGGTGCGTGGCCGATCAGCGCGATCGGTGGCCTCGGGCCGGTTCCCGAGAAGGGAGCGCAGTTCGCGGCATTCGTCGACGAGGTGCTGTCCGAGACGGGCGCCGAGAAGGTCGACATCGTCGGACACTCGCAGGGCACGGTGCTGCCCAACTACTACGCGCAGGTGCTCGGCGGAGCGGACGACATCGACAGGTACGTCTCGCTGGCCCCGCTGTGGAAGGGGTCGGGCCCGTCGCAGTTCGCGTGGCCCGACGCGTCGTATCGCTACGCGCCGGGCATCACGTACACGAACATCATGACCCGGTACGACGAGGTGGTGGTCCCGTACACGGACGGCTACGTCGAGGCTCCGAACGCGACCAACATCGTCGTACAGGACACGTGCGACGTCGACTTCTCCGAGCATGCCGGCATCGTCGGGTCGCCGAGGGCCGCGGCGTTCGTGCTGAACGCTCTCGACCCCGCGCACCCGCGACCCGTACCGTGCGAGTTCGTGCCGCCGTTCACGGGCTGATCCGCCGCATTCGCACCCCCTGTGCGCGAACACACTACTGTCGAGAACAAGGCTCGGGCGCGGTCCGTTCGACGCATCACCCGGCCGGCTACACGGCCCGCAGACAGCGGGCAGCCACTGGTGAGCCCGGGTTTCCCGGCTCGCACTCTGACAAGGATTGATTATGGATTGGTGGGTCTGGCTCATCATCGCGGTGGTCGTCGTCGCCGTGATAGTCGGCGCGGTTCTCCTGGTCCAGGCGAAGCGTCGCGCCGGCGGCGTCATCATCGTCGACCGGAACAACAAGAACGGATCGGCGACATGAGCACGCTGATGCGCGCGAGCGAAGTGGAGAAGCGGCCTGTGGTCACGATGGACGGTGTCGACGTCGCCCAGATCAAGGACATCGTCTACCAGCCCGGCGGGGGCCAGGTCGCAGGTTTCACCCTCAACGGGCGCGGGCTGTTCTCCGGCCCGCGCAAGGACGTTCTCGGGTGGGCGGCCGTGTCCGCACTCGGACCCGATGCCGTGATGATCGACAGCGAGGACGTGCTCGCGTCCCCCGCCGAAGCCTTCGCCGGCGACGGGTCCTCGTCCCGCGGCGGGCACGACGATGTCCTCGGATCCGAGGTGCTCACCGATACCGGGACGAACCTGGGCAAGGTGGTCGACGTGATCATCGAGGTAAGTGGACAGAATGACGGGCAGTGTGACGTCGTGGGGTACGAGATCCAGTCGTCCGAGGCGCTGGCGAACAACGGCACCAAGGTACTGATCCCGCTTCCCGACACCTTGGCGGCCTCGGGACAGCACCTGATGGTTCCGGCCCGCGCCACAGAGTTCGTGCGCAACGACCTCGCGGGCTTCGGCGCAGCCGTCGACGAGTTTCGATCCGCACTGAAGGGCGAGTGACATGTTGTTCTCAGAGGCCAAGGGCCACAAGGTGGTCAGCACCAGCACGGCCGACACGATCGCCAAGGTGTCCGGGTTCGTCGTGGATGCTCGATCGCGCCTCGTCGTCGCTGTCGAGGTCAAGAAGACCAAAGCGGGCGAGGTCATCGTCTGGGACGCGCTCTCCTCGTTCGGCACGGACGCGGTGACGGTGGCATCGGAGGAGTGCATCACCGACGCGACCGGCGACATCGACACCCTCTCGCACAAGGATCACTCGATCCTGGGCAAGCGGGTGTTGACGACGAGCGGATCCGATCTCGGAGTAGTCCAGGACGTCGATTTCGACCCCGAGAGCGGCTCCGTCACGTCGTTGGTCATGAAGTCGACGTCGATCCCGGGCTTCGACCTCGTCGGCGCCGGATCGTATGCCGTGGTGGTCCGGCCCCAGTAGCGCCGACCTCGAACGCAGTCAGCGGACCCCGGCCCACACCTCCCGGGTGTCGGGCCGCGGGTCGTTCACCACGGCCGACTCCGTCCCGAACATCTTCACCGTGCGCTCGGACCCGTACTGCGCCCAGCCGGGATCGCCGTCGCGCACGAAGTCGACCCAGGCACGGTGCATCTCGTCGGCGACCGCCTGCGGCGGGTTCGGCCCCGTGATGCGAGCGGTCTCGGGCTTGCCCAGCACGTCGAAGACGAACGGGATCTCGAGCGCATGGCACGCGCCGAGGTTCCCGTCGAACAGCGGCGAGCGCCAGGTGAACTCGTAGACGTGGGCCGGGTGCGCCTCGGCGACGCGCACGGCGGGGATGCGGAAGAACCAGTCGGTCATGACCGCGATCATGAGTTCACCGGGCGAGGCGTCCGGATACCGATCGCGGTACGTGTCCAGCACCGACGGGTCCAGTCGATACCCGGCGAGCACCGTCCGCAGGTAGTCCTCGGTGATGTGCGGAACGATGCCGGCGGGCACGAGGAAGAACGCGTGCTCCTCACTGGTGGTGCCGAGCAGGAGTTCGACGTCGGTGCCCGCACCGTCGGCGATGCGCGAATACGGCAGCGCAGGAACGACATCACCGTCGATGCACGGCTCGAACGCCATCATGTTCAGTGCCACCTCACCCCACGCGCCGCTCGATGCCTCCGCGGCGATGCGATCGGACAGGGTGCGCTGGGCGTCGACGAGGGCGTCGACGGGTACCGAGCCGAGCCCCTCCACCGTCGCCGGAACGCCGAGGGCCGACGCCAGCGCGGCCGAGACGGTGCCCGCGGTCTCCGCCGAGATGACGTGATGGCCGGCGCCGCTCTGCAGGACCGCGCGGTGGAACAGCCCCTCGGCGCGGGGCATCGACAGCAGCGTGCCGACGCTCATGGCACCCGCGGACTCTCCCGCGACGGTCACCCGCGCCGGGTCGCCGCCGTACGACGCGATGTGGTCCCGGACCCATTCGAGCGCCGCGACCTGGTCCAGCAGACCACGATTGGCGGGAGCGCCCTCGATCTGCGCGAAGCCGTCCACGCCGAGCCGGTAGTTGATCACCACGGCGACGACGCCGTCCCGCGCGAAGGCGGTGCCGTCGTAGGCGGGTACTGCATTGCTGCCGTTCACGAAGGCGCCGCCGTGGATCCACACGAACACGGGCGCGGAGCCGGCGACGTCCGGCGAGTACACGGCGACGTTCAGGCACTCCTCGCCGGGCACCACGGGCTCGCTGAGGATCTCGCTGGTGGGCGGCCGGTACCCGACCTTCGGGACGGTGGCGCCGTGCTCGAGGGCGTCGCGGGTGTCGGACCAGCGCGGCGGCGCGGTGGGCGCCTGGAACCGGTGCGGGCCGAACGGCGCCTCGGCGTAGGGAACGCCGAGGAACGAGGCGATGCCGTTGTCGGTGCGACCGCGCACCTGGCCCTGGGGTGTATCGACGGTGATCGTGTCCATGGCTCATGAGTACCACCCCGAGTGCCCCCACACCCCTCACATGACGCGAACACCCTCTCCAGCACGCTGGAGAGGGTGTTCGGGTGGTACAGGGAGTGTCAGCCGGCGGCAGGCTCGGCCGCGCGCAGATCCTTGCGCAGGATCTTGCCGGACGCCGACTTCGGCACCGTGTCGATGAACTGCACGCGGCGAACCTTCTTGTGCGGCGACACCTTCTCGGACACGAACGTCATGACGTCGTCCTCGGTGAGCTCGGCGCCCTGCTGCAGCACGACGAACGCCTTCGGTACCTCTTCGCCCTCGTCGTCGAGCACGCCGATGACGGCCGCATCGGCGATCTGCGGGTGCGTGAGCAGCAGCGACTCGAGCTCGGCGGGCGGCACCTGGTAGCCCTTGTACTTGATCAGCTCCTTGAGCCGGTCCACGATGCTGACGCACCCACGACCGTCGACGACGGCGATGTCGCCGGTGTGCAGGTACCCGTCGGCGTCGAGCGTCTCGGCCGTCGCAGCGTCGTTGTTCAGGTAGCCGGCCATGACGTTCGGGCCCTTGATCCACAGCTCACCGGGCTCGCTGACCTTGTCCGAGCCGGGCTCCGGGTAGGCCACCTCCTCGCCGGTGGCCGGATCGACGAGCTTGTTCTCCGAGTTGGCGACGGCGGTGCCGCAGCTGCTCAGCGGCATGTCGTCGCCGTCGAACGGGATGGCGTGCGAGACGGGGCTCAGCTCGCTCATGCCGTAACCCTGACGCACCTTGGTCTTCAGTCGCTTCGCGACGGCGTTGCCCAGGTTCTCGTCGAGGGCGGCGGCACCGGAGAACACCATTCGCACGCTGGAGATGTCGTACTGGTCCACCATCGGGTGCTTGGCCAGTGCGACGGCGACGGGCGGCGCGATGAAGAGGTAGGTGATCTTCTTCTCGGTGGTGAGGCTCAGGAACTGTTCGAGATCGAAGCGCGGCATCGTGACCAGCGACGCGCGCACCTTGAGGCCGAGGTTGAGCAGCACGGTCATGCCGTAGATGTGGAAGAACGGCAGCACGGCGAGCAGGACGTCGTCCCGGTTCGCGCCCATGCGCGGCTCGATCTGCGACACGTTGGCCACCAGGTTGCGGTGCGTGAGCATGACGCCCTTCGGCCGTCCCGTGGTGCCCGAGGAGTAGGGCAGCACCGCGAGGTGGGTCGACGGGTCGAAGCTGACGTCGGGCGCCTGTGCACCCTCGGTGAGGAGGTCGCGCAGCGACTCGTGGCCCTCCGCGCCGTCGAGCACGACGATGCGATCGGCCGACAGGCCGACCTGCTCCGCAGCGGCCTTCGCCTGCGGGAGCAGCGGCGAGACCGTGAAGATCATGGTCGCGGACGAGTCCGTGAGCTGCTTCGCGATGTCCTCGGCGTTGTACAGAGCATTGATCGTCGTGGCGATCGCACCGGCGCGCAGGATGCCGTGGAACACCGACGCGAACGCCGGCACGTTGGGCGAGTGCACCGCGACCACGTCGCCGACCTTCACTCCGCGCGAGGCGAGTGCGCCTGCGACACCGTTGATCTGACCGACGAGAGTGCGGTAGTCGGTGACGGCGCCGCTGGGGCCGTCGATCAGGGCGGGGCGCGCGAGGTCGTCCTCGGTGAGGTCACCGAAGAGGAACTCGTAGACGCTCTGCTCGGGAATCTCGACGTCGGGGTACGGGCTGCGGAAACTCATGGAACTCCTCATCGGCACAGCAGGGACGACAGAAAGGCAACCTTAATGTGTCGGGCGGTCACATAAACATCCTTCGGACATTCCGGGTGACAGCCATCACACGAAGGAGCCTACCTGCACGGTGTCCGAATCAGTCCCGGTCGTCGTCGTCCGCTCGGTCCGCCGGCTGCACCCAGGACGTGGGCCCGTCGTCCGGCCTGCCGTTCACCAGATGCTCGAACGCCTTCAGGTTGTTCAGCGACTCGCCGCGCGAGACGCGCCACGCCCACTCGCGGCGGATGGACTCGGCGAAGCCCAGTTCGAGCAGCACGTTGAAATCGCCGTCGGCCGCCTCGAGCACCTGCCCGAGGATGCGGTCGATCTCGTCTCCCGTGACCGCGTGCGTCGACATCTTGCCGACGAGGTAGATGTCACCGATCTTGTCGATCGTGTAGTGCACTCCGTACAGACGGCGGTTGCGCCGCAACAGGTATCGGTACACGCCCTCGAAGTTCTCGTCGGGCTTGCGGCACACGAAGGCCTCGATGCGCACGCCGTGGTTGCCGACCGTCAGCATCGTCGAGGTCTTGAGCTTCTTCTCACCGGGAAGGTCCACGACGAACTGCGTGTCGGTGGCCCGGGAGTAGTCCAACTCCCGGTCGGCCAACACCGAGTCGATCAGTTCCGTCACCTGGTCGGTCGTCGTCACAGCGCTCTCACCGGTCCTGTCCGTCGTAGTCGCCACAGACCACGGGGTCTGCGAGGCGAGAACTCACCCGTCGGTCTCTCGACACCCGCGGTACGGCCGAATCTCCACGCCGCGCGGGCGTAGGTGTCCAGCAACGCGTCCGAGGTGTGTTCCCACGAGAAGTTCTCCGCATGTCGTGAGGCATTCGACGCCATCACGGTGCGCAGACGGTCGTCGGCGAGCAACGACTGCACCGCGGTGGCCCAGTCGGCCGGATCGTGGCCCTGCACCAGCACGCCGGTCTCCCCGTCCCGCACGGCCACACCGAGGCCCCCGACGTCCGCGGCGACCACCGGGACACCGCACGCCTGGGCCTCGATGGCCACGAGACCGAAGGACTCCGAATAACTGGGCACCGCAACGAGATCCGACGCGCGGTAGACGTCCGCCAGCCTGTCCGGGGGTTGCGGCGGGAGGAACGTCACCCGATCCTCGATGCCCAGCCGGCGACTCAGCTCGATGAGGGAGTCGGGCCGTTCCAGACCGGTGCCCGACGGGCCACCGACCACCAGCACGCGTACGCGCGACGACGGGTCCCGCCGGTGGATCTCGGCGACGGCCGCGACGAGGACGTCCGGCGCCTTGAGAGGTTGGATCCGTCCCACGAACGTCACGAGAGGGTCGTCGGCGTCCAGCCCCAAGGAGCGTCGAGCGGCGGCGCGATCGCCCGGCCGGAACATGCTCAGGTCCGCTCCCGGCGCGACGACGTCGATCTTGTCCTCGGCCGCGTCGTACAGATCGACGAGAGCCCGGGCCTCGTCGAGAGTGTTGGCCGTGAGCCGATCGGCTTCCTCGACGACCTGCTTCTCACCGATGCGGCGGGCCGCCGGTTCCGGCTTGTCTCCCGCCGCCACCGACAGGTTCTTCACCGCGGCGAGCGTGTGCGCGGTGTGCACCAGGGGGACCTTCCACCGGTCGCGGGCGAGCCAGCCGACCTGCCCCGACAACCAGTAGTGCGAGTGGATCATGTCGTAGTGGCCCGGCTCGTGCCGTGCCTCCTCGCGCAGGACGCCCGCGGCGAAGGCGCAGAGCTGGGTGGGCAGGTCGTGCTTGTCGAGACCCTCGAACGGGCCGGCCGCGATGCTGCGCACCAGTACGCCGGGCGCGGCCTCGACCACGGGTTCGTCACGGGAGGACGTGGCCCGGGTGAAGATCTCCACCTCGACTCCGCGCGCCGCCATCTGCACGGCGGTCTGCAGGACGTACACGTTCATGCCGCCCGCGTCCCCCGTGCCGGGCTGCGCCAGCGGAGACGTGTGCAGCGACAACACGGCTACCCGATGCGGGCTGTGACGGCGGACCACCGTTCCAGTGTGCCCTGTCCGATTGCGTCGCAGGTGCGCGCCCACCCGGTCAGGTCCGGCGGCCCAGCGCGTCGACGAAGCCCGTGACCTCCCCCAGGAACCGCGACGGATCGGCGACGAACGGGCCGTGATCGACGCCCTCCCACCACGAGGTCGACGCACCGGGCACGACGGAGGCGGTGTGCCGACCCGCGCCGACGTCCACCACCGTGTCCGCCGTGCCGTGCATCACCAGGGTGGGGACGTCCAGCGCCGCCAGCGTCTCGTCGTGTCCCACGTCGCGCCGGAACACCGCGGACCGCACGCGTGGACGCGTCGCCAGGCTGGCGCCGAACAGTGCCTGAGCTGCGGCGCCGTGTCCTTCGCCGGGTCCGGTGAGGGCGTTGCCGAAACTCGCGAGCGCCCTGATGGCCACGCGCGAGTCCTCGCTCATCGCGCCGGGGATCGCCGCACGCATCGCCGTGCCGACGGCGCCGCCGGGTCGGTCCGGACCGATCGCGGTGATCGCCGCGACGAAGACGACACCCGCCACCGCACCGGTGCCGTACACCGACAGGTAGTCGCACAGCACCAGACCGCCGTAGGACCAGCCCAGCAGGACCGCACCCGAGCGGATGCCCTCCTGCTCGAGAACGGCGTGCACGTCCCCGGCCCACAGCGCGGACCGGTCGTAACCGACGTCGGGGGCACCGGACATGCCGTGCCCGCGCAGGTCCGGTGCGATGACGCGGTACCGCTCGGACAGGTCGGCGAGGAGGTCGTCGCCCCAGCAGGCTCCGGTCTGGGCCCAGCCGTGCAGCAGCACCAACGGTCGAGCCGAGACGTCTCCCGTGACGCGGTAGACCAGGGATGTTCCGTCGCGCCCGAGCGCCTCTCGTATTGCCATGCCACCAACATATTGGGCGCACGTTGTGGGATGTCAGAAGGGCTCGTGCAGCGGCCTGAGCAGCGTCGACTCGTCGGTAAAGTTCCGTCGTGACCGAAACACACCAGCGCTCCATCTCGCCGAAGACGGGCGAATGGCGTGACCTCAACCGGTACTACTGGCCGTGGGCTCTCATCGCTCCAATGCTTCCGCTCATCTCCGTGGGCATCGTCTTCGGACTGCAGTGGTGGGCACCGGGAGTGTCACAGGTCGCGTGGTGGTCGGGTCCCCTGTTCCTCTACGTCGTGGTCCCCATCGCGGATCGCATCGTCGTCCCGTTCGACGAGAATCCGCCCGAGGATCTGGTCGAGTCTCTCGAGGCCGACTTCTGGTATCGCGGCTGCGTCTACGCCTACATCCCCATGCAGTTCTTCGGCATCGGGCTGTCGTCCCATCTACTGACGGCCGACGACCTCTCGTGGCTCGGGCTCGAGAACGGCCTGTCACTCGCCTCGAAGATCGGCGTGGCGCTGACCATCGGACTCGTCGGCGGCATCGGCATCAACACGGCCCACGAGCTCGGTCACAAGAGGGTCGAGTACGAACAGTGGCTCTCGCGCATCGTGCTCGCGCAGAGCTTCTACGGGCACTTCTACGTCGAACACAATCGCGGGCATCACGTCCGGGTCGCCACTCCGGAGGATCCGGCGAGCTCGCGTCTCGGTGAGACCCTGTGGCAGTTCTACCCCCGCAGCGTTCTCGGCGGATTCCGTTCCGGGTGGGCACTCGAGCGTGATCGTCTGCACCGCACCGGGAAGCGCACCTTCTCCTTCTCGAACGCGAATCTCACCGCCTGGCTCATGAGCCTCGCCCTGTGGGGTGCGCTGGTCGGCGTGTTCGGTGTCGAACTGCTGCCGTTCCTGGTTCTGCAGGCGGTGTACGGGATCTCGCTGCTCGAGGCCGTCAACTACCTCGAGCACTACGGGCTGCTGCGGCGCACCAAGGAGAACGGACGCTACGAGCGCTGCACTCCGGAACACAGCTGGAACAGCGACTACGCCGTCTCCGACATCTTCCTCTACCACCTGCAACGACACAGCGACCATCACGCCAACCCCACGCGCCGGTACCAGGTGCTGCGGAGCATGCCCGAATCTCCGCAGCTCCCAGCGGGTTACGCGCCACTGATCCTCGTGTCGTACTTCCCGTTCCTGTGGCGGGCGCTGATGGACAAGCGCGTGGTCGCGCACTACGACGGCGACCTCCGGCGCTCCAACATCCAGCCCGCGAAGCGGGAGAAGTACCTCGCGAAGTTCCCCGCGCCGACGCGGTAGCTACTTCTTCCGGCGCCGACTACCGCCGTGCCAGTCCTGCTGCACGCCCGCCTCGTCCTCGCTCACACCGAGAGCCCGCAGCTGGGGTAGCTCCCGCAGACTGCGCTTCAGCTCCGCGAATCCCGGGAACCGTGCCAGTCCCACGACGTGGTCCCACAACTCCACCGCGTCGTCGTCCGACGGGAGCCGGCTGATGACCGGGCCGAAGAACGCCACGCCCTCGGGCGGCTCGACGTGGATGATCGGTGTTCCGACGTCCTTGCCCGTGAGCGACAGCGCCTCGTCGGTCGACGCCTGGATCTCCTCGTCGAACGACGTGTCGTCCAGTGCCCGGACGTGATGCTCGGGCAGGCCGAGGCCGGCGAGGATCGGTGCGAGGAACTCGGCCGTTCCGCGGTGCGCGTGAGCACCGGCCTCGTCGGGCACCGGCTCCGCATCGAAGATCCGCGCGCCGAGCGCGGCGTACAGCGGGCCCATCGCCTCCCGGCCGTGCTCGGCCCGCACGCTCGCGGCAGCCCGGAGCAGCCGGAGCCCCGCAGTGTGTCCCGCCTCGTACTCCGGCGGGAAGTGCGTCGCGTAGTCGATGTGCGCGTTGAGTTGTCGCAGGGAGATGAAGCTCCAGTCGACGATGTAGTCCCGTTGCGCCTGGACGAGGCGGACCCACCTGCTGGTCATCCAGGCGAACGGGCACACCGGGTCGAAGTAGAACCGGAGATCGGGTGCTGTCATGTCCGCAGTATTCCCCGTGCGATCAGCGTTGAGCGTCGATCTTCCGCATCGTCACCACGGGATCGGCGTAGAGCGAGCCCAGGGACACCGCCGCCGCAGCGTGGTCCTGCACGCGCTTGCCGAAGCTGGTGACCCGCACTCGCCGCGACGTCGCGACCGAACTGGAGGACTCGAACGCGGCCTCGACGCGCTCCATCGCCGCCGGATACGCGGTGAACGCCTGACCGCCCACCTGCACGCTGTCGGGGTTGACGACATCGTGCACCAACGCCAGTGCGCGACCCAGCGCATCGGCGCGGTCGTTCAGAAGTCCCTGTGCCACAGTGGAACCCGTGCGCGCCGCCAGGTACACCGCAGCGATGGAACGCTCCGACTCGTCCAGCAGTCCGGCGCGCTGCGCCGCGGCCACGACGGCCCGATCGCTCACGGTCGCCTCGAGGCATCCCGTACGCCCGCAGTCGCACACGGCGTCCGAGCCGGTCGGTAGATGAGCGATCGACCCCGGACCGCCCGCGGGGGTGTGCACCCGACCGTCGATGGTCAGCGCCAACCCCGTCATCTCCCGCGCATAGAAGTACAGCGACGTACCCGGCCGGCCGCCGACAGACCCACCGGCCTCCGACCTTCCCGCATCCTCGGGGGCCGACTCCGTCGCGAGCAGCAACTCCGACGCTGCCATCGCCTCGACGTGGGGCGCCACGGCCACCACGGCACCGAGCCGCTCGCCCAGGACCGCGCCCACCGGGGCGTCGGACCAGGCGAGGCGAGGGTGATCGACGGTGCCCTTCTGCACGTTCACGCGGCCACCGATGGCGACACCCACGAACAGGATGCGGCGCCGGTGCCACCGTGCGGCGAAGGACGCGGCACTCTCCGCGATGGAGCGCAGTGCGCCGGCGTGCGGGCCGGAGGGTGTGGCGATCTCGACGCCGCCGAGCACGGTGCCGCGCAGGTCGACGGCGACGATGCGCGTGGTGGTCGCGCCGATGTGCACCCCGAGGGTGCACTGCCCCTCGTGGTCCACCTCCACCGGAACGCGGGGACGCCCGACGGCGCCGGACGTGGACAGATCGGCACGCTCACGCAGCAGCCCTGCGGCGATGAGCGCACTGACGTGGCGGTTGACGGTGGCGGTGCTGATGCCGGTGGCCGAGACGATGACGTCGCGCGACACGGGGCCGCGCTGCACCACGGCGCGCAGGACGACGGCGGCCGGAGTGTCGCTGACGCGCAGTTCGGGCGCGACGACGCGCGCCGGCCTCGGCCGGTGGGGACGTCCGTACGGGGACCGCGCGGCGGAACCCGGCGTACGAGGAGCAGAACTCTGGGCGAGAACGGTGGGGGCAGACATGGGAATCCCTCGAAAGCGAGACGGATGGGCCGGGAGCCTGGGAACGAGGCCGGTCACACCCGATCGTCGGACCTCACATGGAGGTCGTCCGTCGACGCGCGATCAGACTCGTGAGAGACCGCGTCGACAACAGAGTTCGCGAGCGAGAGGCAGACGGGAACCGAGCGCGGCGGTCACATACGTGACCCGCGGTGCGGACTTCCTCGCTGGTGCCATGACCGAAAAGTAGCACCGATGTCGCCGCGCTGCAGAATCGCCTGTTTCGCTCGAGGTGATTCGAAGGGTGGACAACCTGCGACTTCGGCATCACAGTGGGCCCATGAAGACCGTGAAACTGGGCGCGAACATCGGCGCACGCATCGACGACGTGCAGATCGGCGGCGATCTCCCGGACGAGATCGTGCACGAGATCAACGAGGCGCTGCTCGAGCACGAGGTCGTGTTCTTCCGCGGCCAGCATCACGTGGACGAGAAGGTGCAGTACGCGTTCGCCGAGCGGCTCGGGATCCCCACCACCCCGCACCCCACGGTCCGGTCGCGCGGAACCCGCACTCTCGCCATCGATTCCACGTACGACAAGGCGGACAGCTGGCACACGGACGTGACGTTCGTCGACCGCGTGCCGAAGGCGTCGATCCTGCGGGCCGTGCACCTGCCCCCGTACGGCGGCACCACCACGTGGGCGTCGGCGACCGCCGGCTACGAGCAGCTGCCGCCCGCGATGAAGGCCCTCGCGGAGTCGCTGTGGGCCGTGCACACCAACATCTACGACTACGCGGCGACCGCTGCCGAGAAGTCCGTCACGTCGACGGCCGAGCGCTACCGCGCGGAGTTCCGCAGCGAGTACTTCGAGGTCGAGCATCCCGTGGTGCGCGTGCATCCCGAGACGGGGAAGCGCGCGATCCTGCTGGGCCACTTCGCCAAGTCGTTCCCGGGCCTCTCCTCCAAGGAGTTCCGCGCACTCTTCGAGCTGCTGCAGGACCGGGTGACCCGCCTGGAGAACACCATCCGGTGGTCGTGGGAGCTCGGCGACATCGCCATCTGGGACAACCGGTCGACCCAGCACTACGCCGTCTCCGACTACGACGACCAGTACCGCCGCCTCGAGCGCATCACCCTCGCGGGCGACGTTCCCGTCAGCGTGCAGGGCGAGTACTCGCGCGTCGTCGCCGGCGACGCGTCGGGCTACAGCGCGATCGCGAGCTGACGCGATCTAGCCTGGTTCCCATGACCAGCGTTCCGACGACACCGTCGACCCAGACCGACCGCCCCACCGCCGTCGTCACCGGAGCCAGCTCCGGGATCGGCGCCGCCACCGCGCGGACACTCGCCGCCGGCGGCTATCACGTGGTCGTGGGCGCCCGCCGCGTCGACCGCCTCGAGGCACTGGCCGAGGAGATCGACGGCACCGCCCTCGCCCTCGACGTGACCGACGAGGACTCCGTCGCGGCCTTCACCTCGGTGCTGCCGCGTGTGGACGTCCTGGTGAACAACGCGGGCGGCGCGAAGGGCCTCGCCCCGATCCTCGAGGCGGACCTCGACGACTGGCAGTGGATGTGGGAGACCAACGTCGTCGGCACGCTGCGCATGACCAAGGCGCTGCTACCCAAACTGATCGAGTCCGGCAACGGTCTCGTCGTGACCATCACGTCCATCGCCGCGTTCGAGACGTACGACAACGGCGCCGGATACACCACGGCCAAGCACGCACAGGGCGTGCTGCACCGGACGCTCCGCGGCGAACTGCTGGGCACGCCCGTCCGTCTGACCGAGATCGCTCCGGGCGCGGTGGAGACGGAATTCTCTCTCGTCCGCTTCGACGGGGACGAGGAGAAGGCCGCGAAGGTCTACGAGGGCATCGACCCGTTGGTGGCCGCCGACATCGCCGAGGTCATCGGCTTCGTGGCGTCCCGCCCCTCGCACGTGAACCTCGACACCATCGTCGTGCGCCCGCGCGATCAGGCCCCGAACGGCCGTTTCAGCCGTCGGACCTGATTCTCACGCGGCAGTCCGACTCTCACGCGGCAGTCAGGGCGCTCATGCTCTGCCATGTGGGCCAGTCGATCGCCCAGTCGTAGATGTCGCCGTCCGCCGCCGAGAGATCGATGCGCGTGCCGGTGACCTCGACGGGGTCACCGTAGACGGCCATCTGGAAGTACGTCTGCGCGTCCTCGGTGGAGAGGTTGATGCAGCCGTTGGTCACGTTGGACGAGCCCTGCACTCCCGTGGTCAGCGGATTGGCGTGGATGAACTCGCCGTTGTTCGAGATGCGGGTGGCCCACCGTTCCCGCACGTTCTCGTAGTACGGCGGGTTGGACATCAGGAAGTCCTCGTACTTCTCGGTGACGACGTGGATGCCGCTGCGCGTGACGTTGCGGTCCTCGTTGCCCTCGCCGTAACTCACCGGGATGTCCATGACGGTCTGGCCGTCGCGGACCACCTGCATGCGGTGACTGGTCGCATCGGCGACGACGACCTGGCTCCGACCGATGGTGAAGTTCACCGTGACGTCCGAGTCGCCGTAGGCGCCGCCGCCGTAGTTCACGCCGTAGAGCTTCGCCGACACGTCGACGGTGGTGCCGGGGGCCCAGTAGTTCTGCGGACGCCAGTGCACGCGGGACCCGCCGTCGTCGGGCAGCCAGGCCCACGAGCCGGCCGTCGGCGGATTCGTGGTCACCGTCAGCGCCTTCTCGACCGCCTTCTTGTCGACGATCGCGTCGTCGAACTTCAGGATGATCGGCGCCGCGACACCGACCTCCTGGCCGTCACCGATGTTGGTGGAGACCGACGTGATCGACTGCGGCGCCACCGTGCCGAGAGTGCCCTCGACCGGCACCGGCTTGCCGTCGCTGCCGACTGCCGTCCCTGCCCACGTGTAGACCGCGTTGTACCCGAGGGGCTCGGTGACGGTGAACGTCGTCTTCGCCGGGTCCAGCGTTCCCGCGACGGCGCGGCCGTCGGCGGTGGTGAGCGACACGGCCTCGAAGGTGCCGTTCGCGACCGAGACGGAGATCGGAGCGGTGGGTGAGACGTCGGTCGCACCGGCCGCCGGTGCGTAGGTCACCGCCGCCACGGGCGCGGCCTCGGTGGTCGGCGCGGCGCTCTCCGAGGACCCGGGTGTGCCGGAGCACCCCGCGACCAGCGCGATCACGAGTGCCAGCACGGCCAGGACGGCTGCGTACGGTGTTCTCCCCTGCATCTTCACGGGGACGACGTTACCTGTGGCAACAGACCGATCAGTCGAGCGTGCAGTTCACCAGGCGACACTCGGGGGTCAGCGTGATGCCGTACTTCTCCTGCACACCCGCGCGCACGTGTGACGCGAGGGCGGTGACGTCCGCTGCACTCGCGCCGCCCCGGTTGGTGACGGCCAGGACGTGGCGGGTGGAGAGGGTGGCCCGTCCGGTGCCGACGCGCTCGCCGTACCCGCGGGAGAACCCGGCGTGCTCGATGAGCCAGGCAGCACTGAGCTTGATGCCCTTCGGGTCCGTGAACTGCGGCGATCCGAGTGCCTCGGGCGGTACGGACGACACGATCGGGTTCAGGAAGAAGGACCCGACACTCCACGAGTCGTGCTCCGCCTCGTCCCACACCATGCCGCGATCGGTCCGCAGAGCGATCACGGCATCGCGCACCTCGCGCGCCGAGACGCTCTCTCCGATGCGCACGCCGAGCCGCTCGGCGAGCGCCGCGTAACGCACCGGCGCCGACTCGTCGCTGCGTCGGAGCGCGAACGTGACATCCACCACGACGTAGCGATCGGTGTACTTGAAGGCCGACGAGCGGTGCGAGCCGAATCCGCAGCGTGCGTTGTCCCACACCTCGACCTCCCCGCTCTCCCGGTCGAGCACCGTCACCGACTCGAGCCAGTCCGAGGTGGAGGCGCCGTACGCGCCGACGTTCTGCACGGGCGTTCCGCCGGTGCTGCCCGGGATGCCGGAGAGTGCCTCGATGCCGGCGAGCCCGTGATCGAGCGCGGTGCGGACGACCAGATCCCACTCGACTCCGGCGTCCACGTGCATCCTGGTGCCCTCGACCCGGAGCCCGGACGTCGCGACGCGGACGACGGTGCCGTCGAAACCGTCGTCTCCGACCAGCAGGTTCGAGCCGCCGCCGATGACGAGCACCGGAGTTCCGGCCGCGTCGGCGCTGCGTACGGCGTCGACGAGCTCCTGCGAGGTGGTCGCCTCGACGAGACGTCCGACGGGGCCACCGACGTGGATCGTGGTGAGGTCGGCGAAGGACACGGGGCGGTGCGCGGCCGTCGCGGAGCCGGGATCGCCGGTCTCCGGAGCCGTCGCGGACTGGAGGGGACTGCTCGTCACGGGGGTGAACGCTACCCGGCGCTGCCCCCGCCTCGTCGTGAGCACCGGGTGTGCACGCCTACCATGGTCACCGAACCAGGTTCCATATTTCGGGAGGATTCACGTGCAGGTCACCAGTGTCGGACACGCGGGATTTCACATCCAGACGTCTGCGGGGTCCATCCTGTGCGATCCGTGGGTCAACCCCGCGTACTTCGCGTCCTGGTTCCCGTTCCCCGACAACTCCCAGCTCGACTGGGACGAGCTCGGCAACTGCGACTACCTGTACGTCTCGCATCTGCACAAGGACCACTTCGATCCGAAGCACCTGGCGAAGCACGTCAACAAGGACGCGGTCGTGCTGCTCCCCGACTACCCGGTGCCGGACCTGCGCACGGAGCTCGAGAAGCTCGGTTTCACCTCGTTCTTCGAGACGACCGACTCGGTCAAGCACACGGTGTCCGGCCCCAAGGGCGACCTCGACGTCATGATCGTGGCGCTGCGCGCTCCTGCCGACGGACCCATCGGCGACTCGGGTCTGGTGGTGAGCGACGGTGAGACCACCGCGTTCAACATGAACGACGCCCGGCCGGTCGACCTGGACATGATGACCGAAGCCTTCGGCCACATCGACGTCCACATGCTGCAGTACTCCGGCGCCATCTGGTACCCGATGGTCTACGACATGCCGCAGCGCGCCAAGGACGCGTTCGGGACGCAGAAGCGGCAGCGTCAGATGGACCGGTGTCGGCAGTACATCGAGCAGGTCGGCGCCACGTGGGTCATTCCGTCCGCAGGTCCCCCGTGCTTCCTCGACGACGAGCTGCGCTCGCTCAACGACGTCTACGGCGATCCGGCGAACATCTTCCCCGACCAGATGGTGTTCCTCGACCAGATGCGCCGCCACGGCCACGACAAGGGCCTGCTGATGATGCCCGGAACCACGGCGGACTTCGCGGGTTCCGACCTGAACGAGCTGGCGCACCCGCTGCCCACCGACGAGGTGGAGGCCATCTTCACCACCGGCAAGGCCGACTACATCGAGGCGTACGCGCAGCGTCAGGCCGACGTCATCGCGGCCGAGAAGGCGTCGTGGGCGACCGCAGCCGGCGAGCCGCTGCTGGGACCGCTGCGCGCGCTGTTCGAGCCGATCATGGCGCAGACCGACCAGATCTCCGACGGCATCGGCTACCCGGTGGAGCTGAATCTGACGGGCAGGCCGGAGGCCGGTCGACCTCCGGTGGCTGCCGACAGAGTGGTGCTCGATTTTCCGAAACGCATCGTGCGCGAACCGATCCAGGACGAGAAGTTCCGCTACACGTTCGAGATCCCGGCCGAGCTGGTCCGCACGGTGCTGCGGGACGGGGAGTCCGACTGGGTCAACTCGATCTTCCTGTCGACGCGGTTCCGGGCGAAGCGGGTCGGTGGCTACAACGAGTTCCTGTACACGTTCTTCAAGTGCCTCACCGACGAGCGCATCGCCTACGCGGACGGCTGGTTCGCCGAGGCACACGACGACACGGCCACCATCGTCAAGGACGGCTGGGAGATCCAGCGGCGCTGCCCGCATCTCAAGGCGGATCTGTCGAAGTTCGGTGTCATCGAGGGCACCACGCTCACGTGCAATCTGCACGGCTGGGACTGGAACCTCGAGACGGGCAAGTGCCTCACGTCGAAGGGCCACCCGCTGCGGTCCGAGCGCGCCGCACAGAGTTAATCTCAGCTCATGCCACGCAGGTTCGATCACACGGTTCCGTCCACGCTCGCCGCGTCCGACGTCCACGCCGCCCTCACCACCGAGCAGTACTGGACCGATCGGCTCGAGGCCGTCGGCGGCCCCAAGGCACAGCTGAACGACGTGACCGTCGCGGGCGACGACGCGGACAGCCGCACGGTGTCGGTGTCGATGACCCAGGCCATCGCGGAGGAGTTCCTGCCCGGCGCCATCACCAGCATCCGCCCGGGCGATCTGATCATCCACCGGACCGAGTCGTGGGGTTCCCTCGACGCGCAGGGCGCCTCGGGCACCTTCGAGGCCAAGGTCGAGGGCGCCCCGGCGTCCATCACGGGCACCCTGGCACTGCGCTCGAAGGGCTCCGCATCGAGCCTGACGGCAACGGGTCAGGCCGAGGTCAAGGTGCCGATCTTCGGCGGCAAGATCGAGCAGGCGGTCATCGAGCAGGTTCTCGCGCTGATCGACGCCGAGCAGGAGTTTACCGACACCTGGGCGCCGGAGCACCTCTGACTCACCGGTAACCTCATCGACCATGGCACGTCGCATGAACTACTCGGCTCGTCTCCCGTTCACCACAGAGCAGGTGTACGGGGCGCTGACGACGCGTGACTACTGGGACGCGGTGATCGAGGAGCTGCGCAAGTACTCGGAGAACGAGCTCACGCGCTTCGAGGTCACGGCGGACGGTGTCGACGTGGTCATGCGGCACATCATTCCGCGCGACACGCTGCCCGACGTCGCGCAGGCGGTGATGAAGAAGGACATGGTCATCACCCGCAACATCCATCACGACGCGTACTCGGAGACCACCGCCGGGAAGTACGACGCGTCGATTCCCGCCGGCCCGGGCAGCCTCACCGGCACGACGTCCCTCTTCGCCACCGAGGCCGGCTCCACGTTGCGCACCACGTCCGAGGCCAAGGTGTACATCCCCTTCATCGGCGGAAAGCTCGAACAGTTGATGCTCGTCAACCTCGTCGATCTGTGGCGGGGCGAGGGCGAGGTCACGCACGACTGGCTCACGAAGAACGCCTGACCGGCGGGTAGGCCGGAAGCCGGTCGGGATGAGCGGAACGAACTGCTGGGCACTGTGATCTCCCGGATCGGTCCCGAGGGTGTGGTCACTCGAGGGACGACCAACATCAACCGGTTGCGGCGCAGTGATCGCCGGCTGGTGCACGATCCCGACGTCCGAGCGTTGCTCCGCGGCGCGACGCGTCCTCTGGTCGTCGACCTGGGCTACGGCGCCAGTCCGGTCACCACTCTGGAGTTGGCCGCGCGACTGCGCACCGTCCGTGCGGACGTCGCCGTCGTCGGGCTGGAGATCGAGCCGTCCCGCGTCGTCCCCGATCGGGACGGTGTCTCCTTCCGCCGCGGCGGCTTCGAACTCGCAGGACTGCGGCCACACCTGGTGCGCGCGTTCAACGTGCTGCGTCAGTATCCCGAGGACGCGGTACCGGGTGCGTGGGCACGCATCACCTCCGCTCTCGCGGACGGCGGCCTCCTCGTCGACGGCACGTGCGACGAACTGGGGCGTCGGGCCACGTGGGTCACCGTGGACGCGTCGGGACCGCGCAGTCTGACCATCGCGTGGGATCCGTTCACGGTGGAGCGGCCGTCGGACATCGCGGAGCGGCTGCCGAAGGTCCTGATCCACCGCAACGTCGCGGGCGAGCGCGTGCACGAGGTGCTGCGGGCGGCCGATCGGGCGTGGGACGTGGCGGCGCCGCTGGCACCGTTCGGACCCCGCGTGCGGTGGCGTGCGGCGCTGACAGCCCTGGCGGCGCAGGGACTTCCGGTCACCGTGCCGCGCCGACGACTGCGGGACAACGTGCTCGCGTTACCGTGGTCGGCCGTCGCTCCCGCCGAGGACACGCAGTAGTGCGTCGGCCTTGAGGTGCATCTCGTCCACCTCGTCCTGCGGGTCGGACAGCGAGACGACGGCGCCGCCCGTTCCCACCGACGCCCGGCCGTCCGCGAGCACCACGGTCCGGATGACGATGGACAGGTCCGCCGCGCCGGTGAGCGAGAACCAGCCCAGCGCACCGGAGTACACGCCGCGCGGCCCGCCCTCGAGGCGGTCGATGATCTCCATCGTGCGGCGCTTCGGGGCGCCGGTCATCGATCCGCCCGGGAACGCCGCGCGCACACAGTCGACGGCCGAGAGCCCCGGGCGCACCCGACCCTCGACCGTCGAGACCAGTTGGTGCACATGGGTGTGGCTCTCCACGTCGAAGAGCACCGGCACGTGCACCGACCCGGGCACGCACACCTGATTCAGGTCGTTGCGGACGAGATCGACGATCATGATGTTCTCGGCGCGGTCCTTCTCGCTCGTCGCCAGGTCGAGGCGCGCGGCCGCGTCCTCCGCCGGCGTGCGCCCGCGAGCCCGAGTTCCCTTGATGGGCTTGGAGTCCACGACGCCCGACGCCGTGATCCGCAGGAAGCGCTCCGGTGACGCGCTGAGTATCGCCAGCCCGGGGAATCGCAGGAACGCCGCGTACGGGGCGGGACTGGCGCGCCGCACCGCGAGGTAGAGGTCGGCGGCGTCGCCGTCGAACGGCACGCTCATCTCGTTGGTCAGACAGATCTCGTAACTCTCCCCCATCGTGATCTGCTCCAGGCAGTCCGCGATCGCCGCGCGATACGCGCCGTCGTCGTGCCGGGTGTCGATCACCGACGGCAGCGCGCCGAGGGGGGTGTCGGACACGGCCGGGCGACCGCGCTCCGAGCGGGGCAGCGCGGTCACGGCCGCGGCCGTCTCGTCCAACCATCCGAGCGCCGCGGTGTCGTCGCCACCGACGAGTGTGAGGGTGAGCAGATAGGTGCACCGATCGCGGTGGTCGAGTGCGATGAGTCTGTCCACGAACATCATTCGCGCATCGGCCGTCGGTGACGCATGCGCCGCCGCTCCGCCCGTCTCGGCCTTGAGTTCGTAGCCGAGGTGACCGACGTAGCCGAGGGCGAAGTCGAACGGCACCGCGGGCACCCGGTCCACGGCCCGCGCCGCGATCTGTTCCCCGAGGTGGTCGAGGAACGACGTGACCGTCTCCTCGGTCGTGCCGTCGGCGGTCGTCGTCGTCACGCACGAGGTGGCGACGTCGTACGACACGTCCTCCGCCAGTGGGCCGTCACCGGGTCCGAGGTAGGAGAACCGGGCACTGCCGTCGAGCTCGGCGCTCGAGTCGAGCCAGAACGTGGACCGTCCTCGTAGTGGGCGCGCCACCTCCTCGGGGTCCGGTAGAACGTCGAGACGGCGCACGAGCACCCGGTAGCGGGGGTCGCGCACGACCGGGTCACGCGGCGCCACGGTCGGCGCGGAGGTGTGGGTGCTCGGGCGGGCGTCCCGCGCGAGGTCGAGAAAGTTGGCGATCACCTGCAGTCCACGTTCCGTGCCGATCGACTCGGGATGGAACTGCACTCCCCACAGCGGCCGTGACCGATGACGCAGCGCCATCATCACCCCGTCGTCGGTCCACGCCGTCGCCTCGAGCTCGTCGGGCAGGGCCGTGACGGTGAGGGAGTGATACCGCACCACGCGCAGGGGCGACGGCAGGCCGGCGAAGAGATCGGTGCCGTCGTGCCGCACGTCGGACATCCGGCCGTGCATGGGCTCGGGTGCCAGATCGACGACGCCACCACAGCTGTCCGCGATGCCCTGATGCCCCAGACACACCCCGAGAAGCGGCAGACCACCGTCCCGGATCATCCTGCTGCTGACGCCCATGTCGGCCGGGCGACTCGGGCGGCCCGGGCCTGGCGAGACGACGACGGCGTCCACCCGGTCCAGCGGGAGGGAGGACCACGGGACGTCGTTGTGCACGACGATGGGGGCGGTGCCGGACACCTGCTCCAGGTACTGGGCCAGGTTGTGGGTGAACGAGTCGTAGTTGTCGATCAGCAGCGTGCGCATGAGAGGAACATCCTCTCAGCGCAGCGCCGTCTCCACCCGCTCGGCCACCCGGTCACCGCACTCCACAGCCTGCTCGAAGAGGTCGTCGACGACCAGTCGTCCGAGCACCAGACCGTCGGCGACCACTTCGTCGAGGGTGAACTGCGAGATGCCGCCCGCCGCGAGATCCAGCACGGTGCGGACCGGCGTCGTCATGCGGAAGGCACCGGAGAGCTCGATGTCCGCGCCCGTCAGGCGTCCCCGATGGATCGCGAGGCGCTGGTCGTGCGCTCGCGCCGTCCCACTGACCCGGACGTGGACGAACTGCGGGTGCAGGCTGCCCATGCCGTGCAACTCGGCCGCACTCTGGTGGGAGATCACCGCGGTGGCGCCCAGCCACACGCACCACTTCGAGTACTCCTCGAGATCGTGGCTCGGCCAGTCCGACAACCGGAGCAGATCGGTCTCGACCCGCGTCCAGGATCCGTCGGCGACGTGCGCCTCGATCTCGGACGGCAGATACCCGGCATCGAGCGCGTGAGCTGCGGTGAAGTACCCGTCCTGTTCGGCGACCACGCCGTCCAGACGTTCCGCCACATCGTCGCCCGCCATGCTCGAAGAGCCTACGTGGTTGTGTCACGCGTCACAGAGAAATGGCGCTGTCGCCGTGCACCCGATCGGCCGGTCCACAGAGGAACCTCAGAGATGTCGTCCACACTGTCTCTCATGACTCACGACACCGCACCCAGACGACGCTCCCGGGTGCCTCTCATCGCCGGAGTGCTGGTCATCGTCGTCATCGCGGCACTCGTCGGCGGCGAGTTCTATGCCCGCAACCGCGTCGAGAACTGCCTCACGACCCAGTTCGAGAGCGAACTCGGCTCACAGATCGACGTCGGCCTCGGCCTGCAGCCCGTCCTGTTCTCCCTCGCGACCGAGAAGTTCTCGTCCGTCGACATCTCGAGCGACGACACGAAGTTCGGGCCCGCACAAGACATGCAGGTCCAGGCGACCGTGAACGACGTCGACCTCACCTCCACGGACACCACGTCCGGTCAGATCGGCAGCAGTTCGGCCGACGTCACGTGGTCGACCGGCGGCATCCTCGCGACCCTGCAGGAGCAGGGAGTCGGCAGCGTCGTGTCCGGTGTGACCAGCGATCCCGCCGCCGGAACGCTGAAGTTCGCCATCGTCGGTGGACTGGCGGAACTCACCGTGAAGCCCGTGGTGCAGGGCGATACGATCGAGGTCCAGACCACGGACGCGTCGATCCTCGGCATCGGCATTCCCACCGACCTCGCGGACAGCGTCGTCTCGGTGCTCACGGACAGCCTGCAGGCGTACCCGCTCGGCATGACGCCGGACGCCCTCGAGGTGACCGACACCGGGATCCACATGACCCTCAGCGGCGGCCAGTACACGATCCCCGCCGCGCAGGGCGGTCAGCAGCAGGTCACCTGCTAGTCGGCGAAGCCGAGCAACACGCTGCGGGTCCCGGACAGGCCCAGTCGGGTGGCGCCGGCCTCGATCATCGCTCGGGCGGTGTCCGCATCGCGGATGCCGCCCGACGCCTTGACACCCAGGCGGCCACCGACGGTGCGGGCCATCAGACTCACGGCCTCCGTCGACGCTCCACCCGCGGGATGGAACCCCGTGGACGTCTTGACATAGTTCGCGCCGGCCCGCTCCGCCGCCCGGCAGCACTCGATCACCGCGCGCTCCCCGTCCGCCGACGCGAGCAGCGCCGCCGACTCGATGATCACCTTCAGGACGGCGTTCTCGCCCATCGCCTCCCGGACGGTGATGATGTCCGCCAGGACGGCGTTGAAGTCACCCTCCACCGCGGCGCCGACGTCAATCACCATGTCGACCTCGCGCGCCCCGTGCTGCACCGCCAGACGCGCCTCCGAACCCTTGATCAACGAGTGGTGCTTTCCGGACGGGAACCCCGCCACCGCGGCGACCACCAGGTCACCCGTGTCACGAACCGGGAGCATCGACGGCGACACGCAGACCGCGAGGACGCCCAGATCCTTCGCCTCCGCGACGAGCGCCCGGACGTCGGCGACCGTCGCCTCGGGCTTGAGCAGAGTGTGATCGACCATGCGGGCGACGTCGGTGCGCGTGAGGGTTGTCATGCGCTCCACCTTTCCAGACGGAGGCCGGTCGGGATCGGTCAGGAAGGGACGGGTGTCAGTGAGACAATGGCGCCCATGCCGCCCGAATCTCCACGCTCCGACTCTCGCCGCTTCGTCCTCACCCTGGGCTGCCCCGACCGCACGGGCATCGTCGCGCGCATCTCGACCTTCTTGGCCGATCTCGGGGGCTCGATCGTCGAGGCCGCCTATCACGCCGACGCGGACAGTGGCTGGTTCTTCACCCGTCAGGCCGTCGCGGCCTCGTCGATCGACATCGGAGTCGACGAGCTGCGCGCACGGTTCGCGGCGGTCGCCGCGGAGATCGGCCCGGAATCCGAGTGGTCGCTGCACGATTCCGGAGAGCGCAAGAAGGTCGTGCTCCTGGTGAGCAAGGAGGGACACTGCCTCCACGATCTGCTCGGGCGCGCCGCCGGCGGAGAACTGCCGGCGACCATCGAAGCGGTCATCGGAAACCACCCCGATCTCGAATCCGTCACGCGCGCACACGGTGTGCAGTTCCACCATGTTCCGTTCCCCAAGCACCCCAGCGAGCGCGGGACCTCCTTCGACGCGCTCCGCGACCTCGTCGACGGCTACTCCCCCGACGCGGTGGTGCTGGCGCGCTTCATGCAGGTGCTGCCGGAGTCGTTGTGCGAGCACTGGTCCGGGCGCGCGATCAACATCCACCACAGCTTCCTGCCGTCGTTCGTCGGCGCCCGGCCGTATCACCAGGCGTTCGCACGAGGGGTCAAGCTCATCGGCGCGACGTGCCACTTCGTCACCGCCGAGCTCGATGCCGGACCCATCATCGAGCAGGACGTCATCCGCATCGACCATGCGGACGCGGTCGCCGACATGGTCCGTCAGGGCCGGGACATCGAGAAGATGGTGCTCGCGCGCGGACTGCGCTGGCACCTCGAGGACCGTGTGCTGGTGCACGGCCGCAAGACCGTGGTGTTCGACTAGACGGCTGGTCGTATCAGGCAGCTGGGGTTCGACCCACCACGACGGTCTCGTTGTAGACGAACACCTTTCCCACCGGCCGCGGGAACGGGAACGAGGCGGACGTCGTGCGCTCGATGCCGGCGGCAGCGCAGAGGGCGAGCAGGTCGGCGGCGTCCAACCAACTCGTGTGCGTCGGGTCGCTGGCGAACCCGACTTCCTGCGGGCACACGATCATGACGACGGAGTCCGGCTGCAGACACGGCAGGTACTCCGTCAGCACCTCACCCTCCGCGCCCGGCGGCAGGTGCTCGAGCAGGTGGGCCATGAGCATGCCGTCGAAGCCCGTGTCGCCGAGGGCGTGGAACTCCTCGGGTGTGTATGCGGTCATGCCCTGCGAGCGGCAGAACTCGACGGACGCGACGTTGTGATCGACACCGACGCTGCCCGCGGGAAGGTTGCGCAGATTCCGGCCGATCCCGCAGCCGACGTCGAGAACGCGCCGCCCAGCGAGATGGCGTCGGATGTTCCACTGGTACGGAGCCTGCACGCGCAGAACGCGTTTCCACCGCGCACCCTGCAGCTCGCGCAGCCGCTCGGTGTAGGCGTCCCCTCTGGTGTCGTCGCTCATGCCGGCAGCTCCGCCAGCCGGACCAGCTCGGCGTCGAACTCCGCGATCGATTCCACCGAGCTCATGTGTCCGACACCGTCGAGTTCGAGGAACCGGCCCAGCACTCCGGCGCGGGAGAGTCGATCGGCGAGCTTGCGGGCGTGCACCGGCGGCGTCAGGCGGTCGCGAGTACCGACGATCACCGACGTCGGGACGTCGATGTTCTCCAGCGCGTCGTGAATGTCCAACGCGGACAGCGCCGATCCCCACATGCCCCGCGTTCGAGGGGAGCACTCGCGCACGATGCGTTCGCAGAACGCCACCTGCGCCGGAGTGGACTCGGCGCCCATCGTCACGTACTTCAGAGCACGAGCGGAGAACGGACTCGACGGGATGGGCAGTGCCGATCCGAGCACGCTCGACGCCACCCGCGCCGGCACCTGCGCGACACCGGGTGGCAACGGGATGACAGTGGTCTCGCGGACCAGACTGTCGGTGGCCGTGTTGGCCAGCAATATCGCCTTCACGTAGTGGCGCACCTGCGCGGGATACTGTGCCGCCCAACTCATCACGGACATGCCGCCCATGCTGTGTCCGGCGACGACGGCCTTGGTGTCCGAGTCGACCGTCGCGTCGAGCACCGCGGCGAGGTCGTCCCCCAGGACGTCGGCACCGAGTGGCCGGGTCCCCACCTCACTGGCTCCGTGCCCGCGCTGGTCGTACACGACGACGCGGTACCGTCCGGCGAGGTCGTTGATCTGCGGCGCCCAGAAGTCGGCGGAGCAGGTCCATCCGTGACTGAGGACGATCGGGGCGGCGTCCGGGTCGCCGTACTCGCGCACGTGCAGCGCGGCACCGTCCTCGGCGACGACCGTGCGCACCCGTGGGGTGAGCTCCGGACGCGCCAGCAGTACATCGGTGTCCGCCATCCGCGCCGAGGGCGGTGACGCCCGTCGAGTCGCCCGGATCGAGGCTGCACCGGCCACCGCGACCGCGGCCACGGCAGCGGTCACCACTGCACCACGAGTGTTCATCGGTCTCCTGTCCTGCTGCTCGAGCTGGTGCTCGCGCCGTTGCCGTCACTGTCGTCGGTGTCCGCCGTGGCGGCGTCGCCGCTGTCCTCCGTGGCGGCGTCGCCGCTGAGCGCCGTGGCGGCGTCGCCGCTGAGCGCCGTGGCGGCGTCGCCGCTGAGCGCCGTGGCGGCGTCGCCGCTGAGCGCCTTCTCCATCGCGTGCACGATCTCGGCGTCCATGGTCTCGGAGAAGAGCGCCTGCACGGCACGGCTGGCCAGCGGACGCAGGGTGGTGATGAGGTCCGCCATGGCCGAGAGCTCGCTGGGGTCGAGCGTGAACGGATCGGCGCCGCCCGGAACGAACCTGTCGACGACCAGACGCACGAACTGCTGGGACACGCTCGTCAGGTCCTGGTGGACGCGCTCGGTGCGGGACAGGATGTCCGGCAGCGCGAGACCCGCGTCGAACAGCACCTTGGCCGCGCGGACCAGGGCGGGGTTCTCGATGCGGTAGCCGTCCCCGTCGCGGGAGAAGACGTCGAGCGCTTCCGCACGCGTCAGATCGTCGTCGCTGATCCGTCCGTCGAACATGGTGTCGATCTCGTCGCGGGTCAGCCGCGCCGGGTGGTCGACGTTGGCGGCGCCGTCGGGATCCTCAGTGCCCAGGACGTCCTCGACGCGGAGTCCGTACTGCGCCGCGGTGAGGAGTTCGCTGATGGTGACGAAGGTGTAGCCACGGTCGAGCATGCGCGAGATCATCTGCAGCCGAGCGAGGTGCGACTCGTCGTACCAGCCCGTCCGACCCACCTTGCGCGGGGGCGGCAGCAGACCGCGGTCCTGATAGACGCGCACGTTGCGGACGCTCACGCCGGCTTCCCTGGCGAGGTCGTCGATCCGGTACTCGGTCAGGCCGACTCGGCGGAGATCCCGGGGATCACGCGAGCGAGCATCGTCGAGTGGGGAGTCCGGCACCCTCAGACCTTAACCCTGCCGTCCTCCCGCACCAGTACCTATTGATTTTCGATAGATCCTGACCGATACTCGATGCATGATCACGGAAAGACGCGTCGTCGCGACACTCAGGGTGTTCCTCGCCGGCCTGTTCGCCCTGCTCGTCCTGTTCCAGGTCATGTCGCTGCCGGGACAGTTCGCGCACATGGCCCGCGAGAACCCGGAATCCGCGTACCTCCGATGGCCCCTCACCGCGCTCACCATCTTCTGGGTGGTGTGCGTGCAGATCGTCGTCATCGCCACCTGGAAGCTGCTCACTCTCGTCCGCCGGGATCGCATCTTCTCCGGTGCCGCGTTCGTGTGGGTCGACGCGATCGTCCGCGCGATCGTGGCCGCCGGTGTGTCGCTCGGTGTCGTGTTCCTCGTCGTCGGGTTCCGCGCGGACGATCCGGGGCCCGTGCTCCTGCTGTTCCTGCTCTGCATGATCGTCGGCGTCGCCGCACTGCTGATGATGGTCATGCGTGCCCTGCTGCGGAAGGCGAGCGACCTGCGCGCCGACCTCGAGGGCGTCATCTGATGCCCATCGTCGTCCGCATCGACGTGGAGCTGGCCAAGCGCAAGATGAGCGTCGGCGAGTTCGCCGAGCGCGTCGGACTGACCCCCGCCAACGTCGCCGTACTCAAGAACGGGCGGGCCCGCGCGGTGCGGTTCAGCACCCTGGAGACCATGTGCCGGGTGCTGGAGTGCCAGCCGGGTGACCTGCTCGAATGGGTGGACGACGAGACATGATGCGGGTGCCCTAACTTATCGGTACGGCCCGGCGAACATGATCGCGCCGGGTGCCCTACACTTCCGTCATGGTCGACCGCATCGGAACTCGTCTACCCACATCCGGAGGCATCACTCCCGTCCGGCTGTTCACGCTGCTCGGCCCCGCGTTCGTCGCCGCCATCGCCTACGTCGACCCGGGCAACGTCGCCGCGAATCTCACCGCGGGCGCGCGCTACGGCTACCTCCTCGTGTGGGTACTCGTGGCCGCCAATGCGATGGCGGTACTGATCCAGTACCTCTCGGCCAAGCTGGGCCTGGTCTCCGGACGATCACTGCCGGAGATGCTCGGCGACCGCATGCGTCCCTGGCCCCGCCGGGCGTTCTGGGTGCAGGCCGAGGCCGTGGCGATCGCGACGGACCTCGCCGAGGTGATCGGCGGCGCCATCGCGCTCAACCTCCTGTTCGGCGTTCCGCTCTTCGTCGGCGGTCTCATCACCGGCGTCGTGTCGATGGTGATCCTGGCCGTCCAGTCACGGCGGGGTCAGCGCACCTTCGAGTTCGTCGTCATCGGCATGCTTGCCATCATCACGATCGGCTTCCTCACCGGCCTGCTGTTCACCGACATCGACGCGGGCGGTGTCGCCGGCGGTCTCGTACCGGGGTTCGACGGCTCCGGATCGGTCCTGCTCGCGGCCAGCATGCTGGGCGCGACGGTCATGCCGCACGCCATCTACCTGCACTCCGCGCTCGCCCGCGACCGCCACGGCGTCGAGAAGGACTCCGGCAAGCTCGACCGCCTGCTGCGCGCGACCAAGTGGGACGTCACGTTCGCGCTCATCATCGCCGGCAGCGTCAACATCGGCATGCTGCTGCTCGCCGCATCGGCGTTCCGCGGCGAGGAGGGCACCGACACCATCGACGGCGCGCACGCGGCCATCGAGAACAATCTCGGGCCCGCGGTCGCCGCGATCTTCGCCGTCGGCCTGCTCGCCTCGGGTCTCGCGTCGACCTCGGTGGGCTGCGCCGCCGGTGCCGAGATCATGAAGGGACTGCTGCAGAAGCGGATCCCGATCCAGGTGCGCCGCGTCGTCACGTTGATTCCCGCGCTGGTGGTCCTGGGTATCGGCGTCGATCCGACGCTGGCGCTGGTGCTGAGTCAGGTGGTGCTGAGCCTGTGCATTCCGTTCGCGCTGATCCCGCTGGTGCGCATGACCTCCAGCAGCGCGGTGATGGGCGCCCGCATCAACTCACGGACCACCGTGGTCCTCGCCGTCGTCACCACCGGCCTGATCGTGGCGCTCAACGCGGCACTGCTCTGGCTCACGGTCACCGGCCAGGGGTAGCTACCAGCGCGGTCCGCGCTGGATGTCGTCGACCTTGGGCCGCACGTCCACGAGGTACACACCGATGGCGACGACGGCGATGATGCCGACGAAGCCCACCACCGGGAAGACGAGCAGGATCAGCAGCGCGACCGCGAGAATGGCCACCCACCCCGGCTTGTTCAGCTTGTCCGCGGCGGTGAAGGCGTCGGGGCGCTGGCGGATGGCGTGGAAGAGCGCGAACGCCACACCCACCAGAGCGATGAGTTGCAGGATGTTCATGATCGCGCTGGTCGCGCTGTACGCCATGGGCATGCGGTCATCCTAAACGACACCGACCCCCGCGCTTCGTCAGCGCGGGGGTCGGAATTGTCGCGATCGACTAGCTGGTCGACTTCTTGGCCGGAGCCTTCTTGGCCGGGGTGGCCTTCTTGGCGGGGGCGGGAGTCGAGGCCTTGGCCGGGGTGGCCTTGGCGGGAGCCGACTTCGTGGCCGGGGTCTTCTTGATGGGCGAGCCCGCGTTGTTGCGCGTCTTGCCCTCGACCGTGCCGGCTGCACCCGAGGCGCGATCCGACGCCTTCTGGCCTGCGGTCTTCGCCTTCTGGCCGAGCTCGTCGATCTTCTCGCTCAGCTCGTCGGCAGCCTCGTCGACATTGTCGACGGCGTCCTCGGCGCCTTCCTTGATCGCGTCGGTGGCCTCGTCGGCACCTTCCTGCACACGATCGGACGCGCGGCCCGCGAGGGCTGCGGCGCGCTCACCGACGGCGCGGGTCTGCGAGGCGACGGTGCCGAGGGTCTGCTCGGTGAGGTCGACAGCGTCGTTGGCGACGGCGTTGGCGCGCTCGAGACCGTCCTCGACCGCCGGGTTCTTGCGGATGCGCTCGACCGTCTCCTCGCCGCGCTCGGCGAGTGCGGTGTAGAGGTCCGACGCCACCTTGAGGTAGGCCTCGGCGACCTTGCGGAGCTCCTCGGGGGTGAAACGCTCGCGGAGATCGGCGATCTCGTCCGGCAGCTCCTGCGGCAGCGCGTTCAGGCGTCCGCGGAGCGTCTCGACGCTCTCGGTGACGTCTTCCTGCAGGTCGGCGAGGCGGGCGCGGGCGGTGTCGACGCGGTCGTTGACGTCGGCCTGCGTGCTCTCGGCGCGGTGGCGGACCTGGGCGACGACGTCGGCCACGGCCTGGACCACGGCGTCACCGGCGCCGACGGCGGCGAACAGCGGGGTCTTGACGGTGTCGAACTTCGGGTCGGTCATGTGTGATCTCCTGATGTCGTTTCGTGGTTGATCTCTGATCGCAGCGTGGGGGTGCCGGTCTCGTTCTCGCGGCGGAACGAGTAGTAGATCTCGAGGAGCACCTGCTTCTGACGCTCCGTGATGGAGTCGTCACCGTGCACCGCGTCGATGATGGGACTGTGCGGCCGTTCCTCGAGCAGACCGGCTTGCACGTACAGGACCTCCGAGGACACACGAAGACCCTTGGCGATCTGACTCAGAACCTCTGCCGACGGCTTGCGCAGGCCCCGCTCGATCTGGCTGAGGTAGGGGTTGCTGACGCCGGCGGAGAGTGCGAGTTGCCGCAGGGACACCTGGGCCGACTCTCGCTGTGCCCGAATGAAACTCCCGATGTCCTGTGTCGCCGTGCTGACGACGCGGGCGGCGAGATCTCCGGCTGCCGACACCACTGTGGTGTCGTCGCCTTCCTTCTCCTCGGATGCCATCTCGAACACTCCTGACTCATGTCGAATGCGCCTCGCCAACGACGATAACCAAGGGTGCTAGCAATTGCAAGCACTGTGCTAGCACCCACACCTGAGCGCACGCGGTGGTGGTGTCGACCAGCCACACACCCTGCTCGGCGCTGCGCACCCCGACCAGTCGGCGGAAAGGGGTGGGCACCTCACGCACCCCGTGCACGGCCGCGGCGGCTACCCGAACAACAGGTGCGAGATCGAGTAGATCGCCAGACCCGCGAGCGAGCCGACCACCGTGCCGTTGATGCGGATGAACTGCAGGTCCCGTCCCACCTGCAGCTCGATCTTGCGGCTGGCCTCGTCGGCGTCCCATCGGGCGACGGTGTCGGTGATGACGGTGGTGATCTCGTCGGTGTAGTTCTCGACGATGTAGCGCACGCCGGCCATCAGCCAGCCGTCCGCCTTGCCGCGCATCGCGTCGTCGTCGCGCAGGCGGAGCCCGAACTTCTGCACGTTCTCGCTGATCTTGGCGCGCAGGGTGCTCTTCGGGTCGTCCACCGAGTCGACGATGAGCCGCTTGGCCACCTTCCACGATGCCGCCGCGAGGCCGGTGACCTCGTCGCGGCCCATGATCTCCGACTTGATCGACTCGGCCTTGGCGATGGTGTCGGGGTCGTTCTGCAGGTCGTCGGCGAAGTCGGTGAGGAACTTGTCGGCCGCGAGCCGCAACTCGTGCTGCGGGTTCGACCGGACCTTCCACGTGAACTCCACGAGTTCGCGGTGGATGCGTTCTCCGAGAAGCACATCGACGAACTTCGGCGACCAGGACGGAGAGTCCCTCGACACGATCCGGTCGATGGTCGGCAGGCTGTTCTGGGCCCATTCGTGTGCGCGCTCGGCGAGCAGGTCGATCAGTGGCTTCTGCCGGTTGTCCTCGAGCAGCGAGCCCAGGACGCGTCCGATCGGCGGCCCCCACTGCGGATCACCGAGGCGCTTGACGATGGTGTTGTCGATGACCTGCTGGATGTCCTCGTCGTCGAGCACGTCGAGGAAGCCGCGCAGCACGGTCGCCGTCTCCTCCGCGACACGGTCGGCGTGGGCCGGGTCGGCGAGCCAGGTGCCGAGGCGCAGCGGGATGCGCGCGGACTCGACCTTCTGCGACACCACGTCGACGGCGAGGAAGTTCTGCCCGACGAACGATCCGAGGCTGGTGCCGAGCTGGTCCTTCTTCCGCTTGATGATCGCGGTGTGCGGGATCTTCAGACCCATGGGGTGCTTGAAGAGAGCGGTGACGGCGAACCAGTCGGCGAGCGCGCCGACCATGCCCGCCTCCGACGCCGCCCGGACGAAACCGACCCAGCCGCCGGCGCCGCGGGACTCCTGCCACCGGCAGAAGAGATAGACGATGGAGGCGAACACCAGGAAGCCGGTGGCGACGATCTTCATCTTGCGGAGGTCGCGTCGTTTGACGTCCTCGTCGAATGTCATGAGCTGCACCGACTCCATTGTGCAGGGTCGGCGCGCGACTCGTGCCCCGACCGGCGACGACGTCTCGCCCGGACGCGGGTCCGACGGCGCCGGGCACTACTGTTGGAGTGGGCGACGTGACATGCGCCGCCGCACACGAGTGCGCCAGAAGCGCAGTCGGACATCGGGACGGAGTACACGCGCGTGGCGAGCAGATCGGCAGCGAGGAAGAGCGACGGGGACACCGCCGACCAGGACGCCGACGAGACCGGGGCCCGGAAGACCGGGCGAACCCGTTCCGCCAGGGCCGAGACGGTGAAGCCGGATTCCGACGACACCGCGACCGACGCCCGCACGGACAAGCCGGACGGCCGCAAGCGACGCTGGCGCGAGCACAAGATCGCCCGTCGCGAGGAACTGGTGGACGGCACTCTCGCCGCCATCCGGCTGCGCGGCCGCAACATCGGCATGGACGAGATCGCCACCGAGATCGGTATCTCGAAGACCGTCCTGTACCGCTACTTCCACGACAAGAACGATCTGACCAACGCGACGCTCGAGCGATATGTGGAGACGACTCTCGCACCGCGGATCTACGACGCGATCAGCGTCGAGCTCGACGAGTACAACCTCACCCGCCAGGTGGTCGCCGCGTACGTGGAGACCGTCGCGGACGACCCCGAGGTCTACCTGTACGCGATGTCGAACAGCTCGGGGCCGAACCGCGACGTGGTCGCCGAGTCGGAGCGCATGATCGCCGAACTGCTGGCGACGGTGCTCGGTGAGCGCCTGCGCCGGATGGAGATGGACTCGGGCGGCTCGCTGCCCTGGTCGTACGGGATCGTGGGCGGCGTCCAGTTGGCCACGCACTGGTGGATCTCGAACCGGTCGATGTCGGCAGCGGACCTCATCGACTACCTCACCATGATGGTGTGGGGCGGCATCCACGGTGTCGCGGAAGCGGGCGGTTCGCCCTCACGCTTCAACGCGGTCGACCACCCACTCGTCGACGAATAGAGGCGCCTAGCGGTCGTGCTCGTCGTCGAGCGGGACGTCGCGACTCTGCTCGAGCAGGTCCGCGTCGGAGGCGTCGTACGTCACGGCGACCGTGGGCGTGACCGCGTCGGTGTCGTCGTCCCGCACCGTGTCCCGCTCCTGCTCGAGAGCGTCCTCGACGGGAAGTTCCGGGCTCGTGAAATCGGGCATCTGTCGTTCCCTCCCTCGGTGAGTCTGCGTGGGCCGTTCCGAGGTTACCGGCGCTCGACCGGAACCAACACCACGGCCATACCGGCCATACCGATCATGAGGACACCGACCAGGGCTCCCAGGGCGAAGGAGTTCACCGCGGCCGCCACGAAGGCCGCCATCCCGGCGCACAGGGCGACCATCAGGACGATTCCCGCCGTGGTGTGCTCGAAGAGGCAGGTCATCACGGGTGCCTCGGCGGCATCGCCGGCGGTGTCGGGCACGACCGCTCCGGCCGCGTCCACTGTCGGTGTGCTCACTGGTGTTCCCCTCTCCCGCGTCACCTCTCGGTGAACGCAGCGGTGCCTCGATCGGACGTGCTCACCATCCGGTCGAAGGGCAGATACCCGCGCCCGGGCCGATCCAACCCGCCGAGGGTGTGCCGTTTCCCACCACCGGGTGCCGGGTAGATCGGGACAGCCGCATCGCGTCCCGCGACACGGCGAGAACGAGAGAGGTTCACGATGACTGACACCCCGAACACCGACTCCGGGTCGGCCCGCCGCACCGTGGCGTTCCTCGCGACGGACGGTGTCGAGCAGATCGAGCTCACCGCTCCCCGCGAGGCACTCGATCAGGCCGGAGCGACCACGGTGCTGCTCTCGCTGACCCACGGTGAGATCCAGGCCTTCGAGAACGACACCGAACCTGCCGACACCTTCGCCGTCGACCAGTTGGTCGCCGAGGCCTCCGTCGACGACTTCGACGCGCTGGTCCTGCCGGGTGGAACGACCAACCCCGACACGCTGCGCCTCGACACCGACGCGGTGTCGTTCGTCCGCGACTTCGTGAACTCCGGCAAGCCGGTGGGGGTGATCTGCCACGGCCCGTGGACGCTCGTCGAGGCCGACGTCGTACGCGGTCGCACGCTGACCTCGTACCCGAGCGTGCGTACCGACATCAGGAACGCCGGCGGCACGGTGGTGGACGAGGAGGTCGTCGTGGACGGCAACCTGATCTCCAGCCGCAACCCGGACGACATCCCCGCGTTCTGCGAGGCCGTGGTCCAGGCCGTCACCGCTCTCGACGCGGCCGAGTGAGCCGGGGTCAGCCGTTCGACTCGTCGGCCGGCTGATCCTGCGCGGGCGGCGGGAATCCGCCGGTCGCGATCGGTCCCCACGTGTCGATGGCGATGCGGATGATCGACTTGCCCTGCGTCACCATCGCCTGCCGGTACTCGTCCCAGTCGGGGTGCTCGCCCGCGATCGCCCGGTAGTAGTCCACGAGCGGCTCGACGGAGTCGGGCAGGTCGATGACCTCCGCGGTGCCGTCGATCTGCACGTAGGGGCCGTTCCAGTCGTCGGAGTGGATGCAGAGCGTGACGGCCGAGGACCGACGGATGTTCACGGTCTTCGCGCGCTGCGGGTACGTCGAGACGACGATGCGCCCCTGCGCGTCGAGCCCGCAGGTCACGGGTGAGATCTGCAGTCCACCGGACTGCTTCGTGGTGACCAGGGTGGCGTGATGCCGCTCGGCGACGAAGCGATGCAGGGCATCGAGATCGACTCGGTCGGCTGTTGCGTACGTCGGTGCCATGATTCGAGAGTAGGTGCTCGCCCGCCGGGGGCTAGAATCGGTGTCGACAGACGACACTCGGTCCGGACTCACCGGCCACGCGGTTCCGGGGGTGCCGCGGTCGACCTTCCGCCCTCAGGACAGACCGTGACCGTTCCACCTCGTCCCCCCTCGATCGCACCGCCGCCCTCCGCGCTCTCCACCTTCGACGCCGCGGGTGCGGCCGTCGTCGCGTATCTCGACAGCATCCTTCCCGCGACGGCCTGGGCCGTCTCGCGCGTCGTCGACGACAAGCAGATCTTCCTGCGCACCAACACCAACGGCCTGGGGATCGACACCGGCCTCGTCGTGGGGTGGAACGAGTCGCTGTGCCATTCGATGACCGAGGGCGAGATCCCGTCCGTCGTGGAGGACCTCGACGACGCGGGCATTCCGCGCATCGGCGTTCCCGGGCACGACCCGGTCCGGTCGTACATCGGTGTGCCCATCCGGCGGGCGGACGGCTCGCTGTTCGGCACGATGTGCGGTTTCGGCTCGCGGCCGATCAGCGGGCCGCTGCCCGCCGGCATGACCGCGCTGCTCGATCTTCTGTCCGGGCTGCTCACCACGGTGTTCGAGACCGACCACGCCCGCGCGGTCGCGGAGCGGTCCGCCGAACTGGCTCGGCGCGAGGCGGAGACCGACCCTCTCACCGGACTCTTCAACAGGCGGGGATGGAACCGGGTGCTCGAGCCCGAGGACGCGCGCTGGACTCGCTTCGCCGACCCCGGCGCCGTGGTGGTCGTCGACCTCGACGGGATGAAGCAGGTGAACGACCGGCACGGCCATGCCGCGGGAGACCGGGTGATCCGACGCGCCGCCGAACTGCTGCGGGCGTGGGCTCACGAGTCGGACGTCGTGGCCCGTCTCGGCGGCGACGAGTTCGGAGTCCTGGTGTTCGACCGCGACGCCACCGACGTCGACGGCATGCTCACGGCCCTGGAGTCCTCCGCCCACGCGGCGGACGTGCCGATGTCGGTCGGCTGGAGCACGGTCACCGAGGCCGGCAGCATCACCGCGTCGTGGTCGCTCGCGGACGAGAACATGTACGTGTCGAAGCGTCGGTCACCGAGCAGGTCCGGCATCGACATTCATCCGACCCCCGGACGCCACCAGGGCGGTCACGTCGCCCGGCGGTAGTGGTCGCGCCATCAGGTAGCCCTGGGCGTAGCCGCATCCGCACCGGACGAGGCTGTCGAGTTGGGCCGTGGTCTCCACGCCCTCGCCCACCACGTCGAGACCGAACGCGTCGGCCACCGACACGACGGCGCGGATGACCGCCTCCGACTGCTCGGTCGGCAGGTCGGCGACGAACGATCGATCGATCTTGATGGCGTCGAGGATCGGGAAGCGCGTCAGGTAGTCCAGCGAGCTGTGGCCGACACCGAAGTCGTCCAGCAGGATCTTGATGCCCATCCGGTGCAGCTCGTCGAGGTTGTTCTTCACGGCGGACGTGTCCTCGAGCCACAGGGTCTCGGTGATCTCGATGCCCAGCAGATCCGGGGCGAGACCGGTGCGCTCGAGCGTGTCGGCGAGGGACGACGCGAACGTGCGCTGACGAAGCTGCAGCGGACTGACGTTGACGCGAAGTTCCACCGGATCACCGGTCTGCCAGCGCGCGGCCTCGGTGCACGCCCGGCGCAGCACCCAGCTGCCGAGCGGCCCGATCAGGCCCGCGCGTTCGGCGGCGGGAACGAACTCGTCGGGCCCGACGACGCCGAGACTCGACGTGGTCCACCGCGCGAGCGCCTCGACCCCGGTCATGCGTCCGGATCGGATGTCGAACACGGGTTGGTACGCCACGTCGAGGTCGTCGTTCTCGATCGCAGACCGGAGCTCCGAGGCGATGGTCAAGCGCCGCAACGCTTCTCCGCCCTGCACCTTGTCGTACAGCTCGTAGCTCCCCGGCCCCTCCTTCTTCGCGCCCCCCATGGCGACGTCCGCCTGGCGGACCATCTCCGCGGCGGTGTGCTCGCCGTACCCGACCGAGATGCCCATGCAGGCGGTGACGGTCGTCGTCCGGTTCCCGATGGTGAGCGGACGGCGGAACATGGCCAGCACACCCTGGGCGACGCCGATGGCGTCGAAGGTGCTGCGCAGGCCCGGGCACACGAGCAGGAACTCGTCGCCGCCGAAGCGGGCGACGGTGTCGGAGGGCCTGACGGTGCGCGTGAGCATCGGCGCCACCGCCGTGAGCACCGCGTCCCCCGCCCCGTGGCCGAAGCTGTCGTTGATGGTGCGGAAGTCGTGGAGGTCCACCAGGATCACCGCGGTGAGCGTGCCGTCCTCGCGCGAGACTCCGAGCGCGGAATCGATGCGTTGGTACGCGAGCGTGCGATTCGCCAACTGCGTCAGCGGGTCGTGCAGGCTGCGGTACCGCAGCTCGCGTTCGAGGTCGGACCGTCGCACGGCGGACGCCAGCACCGCGGCCACCGTGACGACGAAGGACAGCGTGTCGGCCGACGGCGTGTGCGGCTCGGTGCGATAGACGACGAGGACACCCCACGTGCCGTCGCCCCCGCGGACGGGAGCCGCGACACCGCTGCGGAGGTCGTGGTCCTCCAGCAGGGTGACGTCGAAGCGGGTCTCGTCGCGGGTGTCCGCGCACACGATCACCTCCTCGCGCTCGAGCGCGTAGCCGGCCAGCGTCGCGGTGCCCGAGGGCAGGGTCTCCTCGTCCGGCGGCTCGAAGGTGGCCGCGTGGACGGCCAGGCGGTCCGCACCGCGTCGGCGGAACACCACGGCGTGCGTGGCACCGACGAGATCCACGATGGACTGCAGAGCGGTGACCACGAGGTCGTCGAAGGATCCGGTGAGCGCCGCACGGTTGAGCCCGGCAACGATGCGCTGCTCGCGCGCTCGGCGGCGGACGGCGGTGAGGGCGTCGACGAGCTCCTCCTCGCGCTCCTGCCGCTCGGAGCCGTCCACGAGTGTCGCGACCACGACCTCGTGGCCGTCGGTGGGTCCGAGTACCCAGGCGGACACCAGGATCGGTCGGGCCGGAGTTCCCACCGCGATCCGACCGGTCCAGGCTCCCGTGGCGTTCAGCTCGGCGAGAATGAGGTCGAGTGTAGAGGCCGCCGTGTCCGCGACGAGGTCTCGCGCGGACGGGTTCTCGTGGGCCGGGAACTCGAGGATGGTGCGGGCGGCGGCGTTGGCGTACCGCACGGAGGTGTTGCGATCGAAGACCACGACACCGTCCTGGGACGACTCGGAGATCGCCGTCAGCGCTGCCAGAACGGTGCGCCTGTCGCCGGCGTCGCCCGAGTCCGAACCACCAGAGTTCAGGCCACCCGAGTTCAGGCTTCCCGTCACCACGTCTCCGCCCCCAGACCCGTTTCCGCCCCCAGCAACACCTCGCGATTGTTCCACCTTCGACGCACTCTGCCCGTTCTTTGCCCGCTTTTCCTCTCGGGGACCGGTACCTGCCCGCGTCACGCTCCGTCCGACGACGCCCAGTCCAGCAACCGGTCGACCGGCCAGGTGGTGACGATACGGTCCGGCGGAATGCCCACCGCGGTGGCACGTGCACAACCGTGGCCGAGCCAGTCCAGTTGGCCGGGGGCGTGCGCGTCGGTGTCGATACTGAACAGGCAGCCGATCTCCAGAGCGAGCTCCATCAACCGCTCCGGCGGGTCCTGGCGCTCGGGACGCGCGTTGATCTCCACCGCGGTCCCGTGGTCACGGCACGCCTCGAACACGGCACGGGCGTCGAACGTCGACTCGGGGCGGGTGCCGCGTCCGCCCTCGACGAGACGGCCGGTGCAGTGGCCGAGAACGTCGACCTGCGGGTTCGTCACCGCGGCGATCATGCGCGCCGTCATCGTGGCGCTGTCCGCGCGCAGGTGGGAGTGGACGCTCGCGACGACGATGTCGAGGTCGTCGAGCAGCTCCGGCTCCTGGTCCAGCGACCCGTCGTCGAGGATGTCGACCTCGATGCCGGTCAGCACCCGCATCGGCCGCCCGCCGTCGGTCTCGAAGCGTCGCTGCACCTCGTCCATGACCTCGAGCTGGGCGCGCAGTCGGTCGGCGGAGAGCCCGTGGGCGACGGTCAGACGCGGTGAATGGTCGGTGAGCACCCAGTACTCGTGCCCGATCCTGCGCGCGGTCTCCGCCATCTCCTCGATCGGACTTCCCCCGTCCGACCAGTCGGAGTGCGTGTGCAGATCCCCGCGCAGAGCTGTTCGCAGTTCCTCGCCGCCGACCCCGATGGGCTGTGCCTCGGCGCGCAGTTGCAGGAGGTACTCGGGAACCTCGCCGGCCGCGGCCGCCGCGGCGACCGCGGAGGTCTTCGGACCGATGCCGCGCAGGGTGGTCCAGCCGTCGGTGCGAGCGAGCTCGGCCATCCTGTCGGCGTCCAGTGCGGCCAGGACGTCGGCGGCGGTGCGGTAGGCCTTGACCCGGCGCGTCTCGGCCCGCGACCGCTCGAGCCAGAACGCCACCTCTCGCAGTGCGGCAACAGGTTCCATGCCGTCAGAGCCTACGGCCCCGGACATGACACTTCCCCTGCCACCGGGAACCGGCGACAGGGGCAGGGGGGAGCGACGACCCGGACGAACCGGATCACGCCGAGTTTCGGTGCAGGGTGGTCAGCGGACCACGCGTGCGGTGGGCTCCCACCGAGCGGCACCCATGACGCGGGTGACCGCGTCGCCGACCACGAGGGTCAGGTGGGAACCGTTCGCCGCGCTGCGGGCGTCGAGACCCGCCACGACGGAAAGTGCTGCGGTGCCGAAGAAGTCGACTCCGGACAAATCGAGCACGATGCTTCGTCCCGCCTCGACGTCGTTGCTCACGACGTCCGAGAAGGTGGACGAGTTGGACAGATCCACACTGCCGGTGACGCGGTACGTGGTCTCCGAGTCGGTGCGCACGACGGAGATGAGTCCGCCGAGCATGACGACGTCGTCGCCGAGAGTGGTGGTGGTGGATGCGTGTGAAGTCGAAACAGTCATGATTCTCCAAATGCCGATCTAGCTGGAGAAGCAGAGCAATGGTGCTGCAGGAGAAAGAACCCGTCCGCGACTGCAGAATGAGTGGCGGTTGATGGAAAGGAGTCCGAGCGACCATCGACGGTGCTTCGTACGTCGGCTGCTGACTCAACCTGTCTCTGAACCTACGCTACCCGGAGCGGTCTGCCAACCACTTCGGTGAGGATCCTGGTGAACATCGAGCGACGCCGCGGGAGACGCCGCCGGTACGGTGCACGTTTTGCGACGACGGCCCCCGGGTAATCTCGACCGGTCGAACACGTACGAGGTTCGTCTGAACCGACACGCGACACGAAGAAGTGGGAGACCTCATGACACGGGCCATCACGACGGAGCCGAACACGGAGGGGGCCGACGCCACCATCGAGCTCGGTGTCCACGCCGACGCGAGCCAGCTGTCGGTCACTCGCGCCGTGGCCGCGACACTCGCCGCCCAGGACGACTTCGATCTGGACAGCATCGCCGACATCCGGCTCGCCATCGACGAGTCCTGCAGCCGCCTCATCGTGCGTGCCACCCCGGGTGCCCGCATGGTGTGCCGTTTCCTCACCGCGGACGACGCCCTCCACGTGTCGGTGACGACGACGACCGAGGCCGGCGCCGATCTGGACGCCAGTGGTTTCGGCTGGCACGTTCTCAACGCCCTGACCGACTCCGTGTCGACGTCGCAGTCCGAGGACGAGCACGGTGTCGTCTCGACCACCATCGAGTTCACCAAGAGCAAGCACGGCTGGGACGAGTGACGACAAGCGAACGCAAGCCGAAGTCACGGCGCTCGGCGGACGAGTACGCCGACGTCGCCGAGCGCTTCACCCGCATCCGCACGCTGCCCGAGGGCGATCCCCTGCGAGGCAAGCTGCGCGACGAGCTGGTGACGCGGTGCCTGCCACTCGCCGAACACATCGCCCGCCGATTCGACGGCCGCGGTGAGGCGCACGACGATCTGGTGCAGGTCGCCCGCGTCGGGCTGGTCAACGCGGTCGATCGCTTCGACGTCGAACGCGGATCCGATTTCGTGTCCTTCGCGGTACCCACGATCATGGGCGAGGTACGCCGACACTTCCGTGACGCGGGATGGGCCGTCCGCGTCCCTCGGCGCATGAAGGAACTGCACCTGCAGCTCTCCCGTGCCATCGCGGATCTGTCGCAGACGCAGGGGCGGTCACCGACCGTCTCCGAGTTGGCCGAGTATCTCGACCTGGACCGCGACGAGGTCGCGATGGGGCTCACCGCCGGCAACGCCTACCAGACACTCTCGGTCGACAGTGCTTCCAGCGGAAGCGATTCCGAGGGCCTGTCGTTGGCGGACACCCTCGGCGACTACGACAAGGAGATGGAGAACGTCGAGAACCACGAGGCTCTCCGTCCCCTGCTCGAGAAGCTCCCCGAGCGTGAGCGCAACGTGCTGCTGCTGCGCTTCTTCGGAAACATGACGCAGACGCAGATCGCCGAGAAGATGGGGATCTCGCAGATGCACGTCTCGCGTCTCCTCGCCCGGACACTCGCCCAACTCCGCGAGGAACTACACTAGAGAAGCGGGGCGTACGCCTACGCTCGCGGGATGAGCAGCTCACCGTCGCCCGGCTTCACCACGAATCTGCCCGCGGCCCTGGCCGCGTCGGGCACGTCGTGGTCGACGGTGGACGCCGCGTCGACGCCCGGTTTCGATCGCGACAAGGACGCCGGCAAGGAGTTGATGTCGGCGCGCGGCAAGATCCTGTCGGAACTTCAGGAGCGTCTGTACGCCTGCGGCAAGAGCGGCGACCACCGGTCGGTCCTGCTCGTGCTGCAGGGGATGGACACCTCGGGCAAGGGCGGCATGGTCCGGCACGTGCTCGGCATGGTCGAGCCCCAGGGTGTCGATCACGCGACCTTCGGCACCCCGACGGAGGAGGAGCGGGCGCACCCGTTCCTGTGGCGCGTGGAGAAGAAGCTGCCGCGACCGGGCCAGATCGGGGTCTTCGATCGGTCCCACTACGAGGACGTCCTCATCGTTCGTGTGAACGAACTTGCTCCTCCCAGCGTGTGGCGCACGCGCTACGACGAGATCAACGACTTCGAGCGCCGCGTGGTCGAGAGCGGCACCACCATCGTCAAGGTGGCCATGGCGCTGTCGTGGGAGCAGCAGGGCAAGCGTCTCGCTCGTCGACTGCGCCGGCCGGACAAGTACTGGAAGTACGACCCGAGCGACATCGAGGCGCGCGAGAAGTGGGTCGCCTACCAGGAGGCGTACCAGGCGGTCCTGGATCGCACCGACACGCAGTGGGCGCCCTGGTACGTGGTGCCGTCCGATCACAAGTGGTACAGCCGCCTCGCCGTCACGGAGCTGCTGACGGGAGCACTGACGTCGTTGGACCTGCAGTGGCCGCCCGCGGACTTCGACGTGGAGCACGAGAAGCAGCGTCTGGCGTCCCTGCCGCGGCCGTGAACGCCGACGGGCGCCGACCGCGAGGTCGGCGCCCGGAAGTGGTGTTCGCAGCTGTGGCGCTGCGCCTGTGGATCAGAGGGTGGCGGTGTCGATCACGAAGCGGTAGCGCACGTCCGACTTGACGACGCGGTCGTACGCCTCGTTGATCTGGTCGCCGGAGATGACCTCGATCTCGGCGCCGATGTGGTGCTCGGCGCAGAAGTCCAGCATCTCCTGGGTCTCGGCGATGCCGCCGACCATGGAGCCCGCGAACGAACGACGGTTCGCCAGCAGGTTGAAGGCCGGGACCTCGAGGGGCTTCTCGGGAACGCCCAACTCGACGAGCGTGCCGTTACGGGCGAGCAGGCCGAGGTAGTCGCCCATCGGCAGGTTCGCGGAGACGGTGTTGAGGATGAGGTCGAACTTGCCGCGCAGGTCCTTCAGCGCGGTGGTGTCCTTGGTGGCGTAGTACTCGTCGGCTCCGAGTCGCTTGCCGTCCTCCTCCTTGCTCAGTGTCTGGCTGAGCACGGTGACGTGAGCGCCGAGCGCGTGGGCGATCTTGACGCCGACGTGGCCCAGTCCGCCCATGCCGATGATGGCGACCTTCTTGTCGGGGCCCGCGCCCCAGTGCTTCAGCGGCGAGTAGAGGGTGATGCCGGCGCACAGCAGCGGCGCGGCGACGTCGAGCTCGACGCCCTCGGGGATGCCCAGCACGAACTTCTCGGTGACGACGATCTGCGTCGAGTAGCCACCGTGGGTGAACTCACCCTCGTACGTCTTCGAGTTGTACGTCTGGACGACGCCCTTGGTGCAGTACTGCTCGTCGCCGTCCTTGCAGGCCTCACAGGTGCCACAGGAGTCGACGAAGCAGCCGACGCCGACGCGATCGCCGACCTTGCGGCTGGTGACGTCGGAACCGACCTCGGCGACGATGCCGGCGATCTCGTGGCCGGGGACGACGGGGTACGTGGTGCCGCCCCACTCATTACGGGCGGTGTGGATGTCCGAGTGGCAGATACCGGCGAACTTGACGTCGATCAGGATGTCGTTCGGACCGAGCTCTCGTCGCTCGATGGTGGTCTTCTCGAGCGGTGCGTCGGGTGCGGTGGCGGCGTATGCGGTTGCTGTGGACATGTACACATGTCTACCCGTGCATCGTTGACTCGTAAACCATGTCCGGTTCGTCCCCGGCGACGGATCAGCGAGCGGTGGCCATCCGGTACCCGAGGAAGCCGAGGTACCCCGCGAGCGCGACGAGACCGACCTTGCGCGTGGCCGGGACGGCGATGGCAGTGCCGATCACGAGCTCCGACGCACCGTTGCGGTAGGTCCACGTACGAGTGTCCTTCGGGAACGCCGGCTCGGTGATCGAGCGGAAGGCGTCGGGCGCCACGAAGTGCGCGGCACCTGTTGCAGCGAGACCGATTCCAGCGATGGTGGGCACCGTGATCGAAGCCATGACGTGACGTCCTCCCCTGTACGCGAACGGGTCCGACCGGACCCCGTCGGTCACAGTAGCAACGTCCGCACCGCCGTGGGCGTGGTCGCGCTAGCGTGGTCGGTATGGCCGAGACACCCGCGGTACGGCGGACCCGAGAACTGCTCCGAACGGGTGTCGACGCGTCGTCGCCGATGCGCGGAGTGCTCGACGTCCGGGTGACGGACTCCACAGCGCGAGAGGCGTCCCCCGCCTCCGCATCGTCCGTCGCCGGGCGCCTGATGACCTTCTCCCCCCTCGCGGCCGTTTACGAACGCGCGTGGCGGCCTCTGTTCCGCCTGTGGATGGGCGCCGGCGGGCCCTCCGTGGAGGAACAGCGGGCCTACGCGGTGCGTGACCTCGGTCTCGTGTCCCCCGACGTGTCGGTCGTCCTGGACGTCGCGTGCGGACCCGGCAACTTCTCGCGATCGCTGGCCGAGGCCATGCTCACCGGAGCGCACGGTCGGCCTCTCGTCATCGGCCTGGACGCGTCGGAGCCGATGATCGCCCGCGCGTCGGCGGACACCGACGACGACGAGCACGTCGCCTACCTGCTCGGGGACGCGCGAGAGATCCCGTTCGAGGACGACGCCGTGGACGCGGTGTGCTGCTACGCCGCGCTGTACCTGGTGCCGGAGCCGTACCGGGTCCTCGACGAGATGATCCGGGTGCTGCGACCGGGCGGCCGCATCGCGCTCATGACGACGGTGCGGCGCGGCCCACAGCCGGTCGGGGCGGTCACCGCCGCGGCAGCGAGCACCGTGGGACTGGAGATGTTCCGACGCGACGACATCACCGACGTCCTGCGGGAACGCGGGGTCGAGCATGTGGAGCAGCGCATCCACGGCGCAGCCCAGTTCGTCACCGGGCGGCTGAGCCGCAGCGATCAGGACGTGCCGGTGTCGGCTCCGTAGTCCGAGACCAACCACTCGTCGCCGGTGTGCTCGACGGTCACCGTCAGAAGCGTCGGCACGGCACCGGGTTCGGGCTGCTGCAGGTTCTGCGTGGTCTGGGTCGCGAAGACCGACACCGTGTAGGTGTCGCCCTCCTGCGCCGTGACCGTCGCTGCGTTCACCCGACCCGACGCCACCACCTGCGAGTCGGTCATGATCTGCGTGAGCACCTCGCGCACACCGTCGAAGCGCTCACGCAGAGCGTCGGTGGTGCCCTCCTCTACGCCCCCGAAGAAGCCGTCGATGTCCGTGTGGTCGTAGGTCAACGACCGCTCCGTGTACGCCCGCGCCGTGTTCTCGGCGGTGGCGCGGTCGGCATCGGCTCCGCGTTCCGCGGCCAGGGCCGAGTGGGCGGACTGCCACTGCACTCCTGCCACCACGGCAGCGACGGTCGCGAGCACGGCGACCACGGTGGCGACGATCGCCACGAGGCGCGTCCGGGACGACACCGCGGGCACCGCCGTGTCCGGCGCCGCGTCGTCCTCGGTCGAGGTGGTGTCGAGTTCTGTTGTCATGATGGCCTTCTAGTCGTCCGTCTGATGCAGGAGGGGTACGTCAGTTGCCGGGCAGGGTCACGGCCACCCGAGCCGGTCCGCCGCGCGGGAAGACCTGCTCGAGCATCGTCACCAGGGCGCCGGCATCGACCCGGAGCGGGCGGATCGGCTGTGTGACCGGGCGCAGCACGGTGGCGATGAAGCCGAGGTCCGGCGACAACTGACTCAGGTACTCGTCGATCTTGGGCACCAACCGGGCCAGTTCGCCGTCCCACACGGTCTCGCCGACGTACGAGTAGTCCTGGTACGAACCGATCAGGTGGTCGAGACCTGCTCCGGAGGCGTTCAGTTCGGGAACCGCGTCCGCGAGCCGCGGGCCCAGCGCATCGGCGTACGCGTTCTCGCCGAGCACCTGCAGGTTGCGATACAGCCGCCGGATCTCGTCCTTCTTGTCGGCCAACGTGAGGGACAGCAGCCGCAACACCTCGACGACGTTGTCGATGTCCGACTCCCGGCCACGCGTGGCGGTGTCGACCGTGTCGACGATGCCGCCCAGCGCATCGGTGTCGATCTCGCGCGTGAGTGCCTCGGCGACCGCGAGGGTGTCGCTGACGCTGGGAGCGACCGAGACGTCCGCCGCGTCCACCACGTCCCCGTCCGCCAGGTACGGCCCGGAGTCCGAGTGCGGACGGAAGTCGAGGAACTGTTCGCCCGCCGCGGAGAGATTCGAGACCCGCACCTCGGTGTCGACCGGAATCTTCTGCGCGGCATCCACTCTGACGACGGCACGGAGTCCACCGCCCTCGACGTCGATCCGCTCGACCCTGCCGATGGCGAATCCTCGCAAGGTCACCTGAGAGGTGTCGATCAGGCCGCCGGAAGTCGTGAGCGGCACGGTGATCTCGGCGTGGTCGCGTCGCGGATCGATGTCCAGGACGTTCAACGACAGGTATCCGACACCCAGCACGGCGACCGCCGCGAGCGCCGTGGCGGACAGGATCGAACCCCTCATCGCACGAATCCGATCGATCGCAGAACCTGAATCATCTCGTCGGCTTGATCGACGGGTGCTTCTCCCGCGGGCGTGTCACCCGAGACGGAGGCGATGCGGACGTTCGGCGACGACGTGAAGAACGGCACCAGCTTCTCGCGCAGCAGGGCGTCCATGCGGGACGCCAGCATCGGCGCCGTCAGATCGGCCGTGGCGAGAGTGCGGATCATGGGTTGCAGAGTGGCGATCACGTCGTGCAGATCTCCCGCCACCGGGTTGATCACGGCACCGATGTTCCGCGACATGTACCCCAGATCGATCAGGGCGTCGACCACGACCAACAGGGCGTCCGCGAGTCCCGCGACACGTTCCGGACCACTCGTTAGGATGGTGTCGAGCGTGTCCGTCTTCTCGGCGAACGACCGGGTCACCGCCTCGGCGCCGCCCAGGATGCGGTCGAGCTCCGTCGTGTTGGTCGCCAGGTCTCGCAACGCCTCTCGGGCCTTGTCGTTGATGAGGTCGACCGTCGCCGGATCCGGCGGGATCGCCCGGTTGAACCGATCGATGGACCGCTGGAAGTCGACGATGTGCCCGCCGGCCACCACCTCGGAGAGCCCGCGCAGCACGTCTTCGACGTTGTCCGCCGGCGTCGTCCGCTCGAGCGGGATGACGTCGCCGTCCTGCAGGGTGGCACCCGAGGTGTCGGATCCGTCCTCCGGACGCTGCAACGCGACGTAGATCTCGCCCAGGATCGTGCCCTGGCGCAGTTCCGCTCGCGTGAGCGCCGGCAGTGCGACGGTGCGATCGACGTTCACGGCGGCGACGGCGGTCGAACCAGTGAGGGTGACCGACTCCAGGAGCCCGACGTCCACACCGTCGAGGACCACCTTGGCCCGCGCCGGCAGATTCAGCACACTCGAGAACTCGATGTCGACCCGGTAGGTCGGGCCCGGAACGTAACTGCCCGGCACGGGCAGGTCGGCGATCGAGGCACCACAGCCCGACGCCGTCACGGCCGCGGCCGCCACGGTCAGCGCCGCCAGGAGCCGCTTCACCGGGACCCTGCCGATCCGAGCACGAGCGGGACCAGATCGACGTTCACGGTGGACCCACCCGCGACGGGCACTGCGAACTGCGGAGGTGCGAACGTCAGCCGGGCGGCCTGCGTGTCCGGATCCTGGAGGGAGGCGAGCTGTTCCGTCTGCTTCGGCACCCGCGACAGGATGCTCGCGATGTCGCCGACTCTGCTGACGATGATCGCCACGATCGGGACGACGACGTCGAGCACGCGGTAGAGCGTGGGTGCGAACTTCGGCAGCGTCTTCTCGAGGACGGGCAGGAACTCGACCGTCAGGTCGATCGCCTGGGCGAACCGCTCCGAGAAGTCGCCCGCGGCCCCGAGCCCCTGCTTCAGGTTCTCGATCAGCAGGGTGATGTCCGGCCACCGGTCCACCAGGGTCGCCGTCAGCGTGTCGACGCTGTCGACCATGCGGCGCACCTGGGTGTCCTTGTTCGCCGGATTGCCGACCAGATCGGAGACCTGGGACAGCGCGGTCCCGAGTTGCTCCCCGCTGCCGTCGAGTGCGGTGTCGAGCGAGCGCAGGGTGTCGCCGAGAATCTCCTCGTCCGGCGGCCGCGGGTTGTCCGGATCGGTCGTCGACGTCGTTCCGAGAAGCTCCGCGCCGAGCTTGTTCACCGCCTCGAGGGTGTCGCTGATCCCGATGGGGGTGCGGGTGCGCTCCAGCGGGATGCACTCGTCGCGATCGAGGGGCACGCCGTCGCGATACGGCGTGGTCAGTTCGAGCCGGCGATCGGTGACGATGGAGTCCGACATCGTCACCGCACCCACGTCGGCCGGCAGCGTGAGCGAGTCCTCGACGGACATCGTGACCCGGACGTGGTCGCCGCGAGGATCGATGCCGGTCACCTCGCCCACGGGGATGCCGAGGAGCGTGACGTCGTTCCCCTCGTAGAGACCGACCGAATCGGTCATCTCGGCGCACAGATCCGAGCGCGGGGTCCCGACGAGTTGGGCTGCGGACGACGCCGCGGTCCCGGCGCCGACCAGGACGACGGCGGCGACGGCCACTGCCACCACCTTGCTGCGAGCGGCCACGTCAGCACACCTTTCCGGGAACCGGGACACACAGCGTCGATCCGGTGACGACGGCGGCACTGCGGTCGATGACGGGCCCGGCGCCGGTGTCGAGAAGGCCGGCCATGGACTCGGAGAACTCGCGGCCCGCGGAGATCGCGTCGTCGATGGACCCCGTGCGCTCCTTCAGCGAGGCCACGAGATTCTCGACCTCGTCGATCGTGGGGCCGAGCCCCTCGTCGAGCGCCATGATCGGTCGGTGCAGGAGCGAGAACAGCCGGTAGAGCTTGTCGGCGGCCGCGGCGACGTCGGCGCGCTTCGCGCCCAGCTTGGAAGTGATGATGCCGATCTGCTTCAGCAGCCCCAGCAGGATCTCGCGATCGGTCGCCAGTTCGCCGATGTACTCGTCGGCCACGTCGAGGCTCCGGTCGAGATCGTCCTGGCGATCGGCGATCGCACCGGTCATGGACGTCAGGGTCGTGGTGATGTCGCGGATCGACTCCGGCTGAGCCTGCACGGCCCGATCGATCTCGGCGATGTTCTGCCGCAACGACGTTCCGTCCAGATCTCGGAGGATCGGCGTCGCCGCCTCGACCGTGTCGGACAGCGAGAACGGCACGCGGGTGTGCTCGAGCGGGATCTCCCCGTCCTGCAGCTCTCCGGTACCGCCGGGAGTCAGCGAGAAGTAGTGGCCCCCCACCGGCGTCAGCAGGCGCACCCCGAGCGACGTCGCGTCGCCCAGTTCGACGTTCTCGTCCACCTCGAAGGCCACCTGGACGTGGTCGCCGTCCAGCTTCATCGACGTCACCGATCCCACCGAGATACCGGCGATGCGGACGTCGTCCCCGGCGTGCGCTCCGCCGGTCGTCTCGAATGCCGCTGTGTACGTGCGATGCCCGATGGGAAGCGAGTACACGACGACGGCGGCCACCACGGCGACGACGAGCGCGAGCACACCCACGATTCCCCAGACGGTCTGGCTTCCCTGACGCACGGAGCTCATCGGCAGACCACCAGGCGCTGGGTTCCGAGCACGACCGAGCCGATGCCGGGAATCTCGGTGTCGCCGGCCGAGCACGCGGAGACCTGCCCCTCGGGGGCGTTGCGCACCGTCTGGTCGACACCGCGCAGCAGACTGGGCACCATCGCGAGCAGGTCCACCAGTTGCTGAGCTCCCGGCACGAGCCGCTTGAACGCCGAATCCACCGGGCCGTACTCGGAGTCGTAGGTGTCGCGCAACTGCTCCCCGATCGAGATGAACGGTCCCTGACCGGAATTGATGTCGTCGACGGACGAGAGCAGGGTGTCGGCCCTGTCGGCGAACGTCGACACCACGCGGTCGAGTTCGGCGAACAGTCGACCCAGTTGCTCCGAGCGCTCGGCCACCACACCGGAGATGGCGCCCAGGTTGCGGATGAGGAGCACGATGAGGTCCTCGCGCTGCGAGGCATAGGTGGTCAGCCCGTCCAGGTCGCGCAGGACCGGCCCGAGGCCCGACCCATCGCCCTGCACGAGATCGAGCACGTTCTGCGCGAACCGGTTCACCTGGTCGGTGTCGATGGTCTCGAAGATGGGCTGGAACCCGTCGAAGAGCGTCGTGATGTCGAACGACGGCACGGTCATGTCGTCCGCCAGCGAGGACCCCGGTGCCAACTCCGATCCCGAGTCGTCGGTGCTGATGAGCTCGAGATACCGCTGACCCAACAGGTTCTGGTAGCGCACAGCAGCTTTCGTGGTCGTGAGCACCGGCCGGTCGGAGTCGACCTCGAAGGACACCCTGGCCCGGTTCCCGTCGAGTTCGATGTCGTTCACCGACCCCACGAGCACGCCCGAGAGGCGGACGTCGTCACCGGCGTAGAGACCGGAGACGTCGTCGAAACGCGCGTCGAACGTCGACCGGTCGTCGCCGCCGCCGTTGCGCAGCGCGCCGCCCACGAGGACGAGACACAACACGGCCACGAGCGCGAACGCACCGAGCTTCACCAGGGTCGCCACCGGCGTCCCCACCACCGACGAGCGCGTCACAGCACACCGCCCAGACGCGCCGCGAAGGCTTCCGCCGGACCGGCCATGGCGGGCATGTTCTTCACGATCACCTGAAGTTGCAGCTGGGTCCGGCCGTCGACGTTCGGGAAAGCGTCCTCGACGCCGGAGATCACGTCGGGCACACGCTGGTATGCCGGCGCGAGCGTTCCCGCCGAGAGCGCCACCGGCAGCAACACGTCCAGCAAGGTGTCGAGCAGCGGGCGGAGGTACGGACCGTTGTCGCGCAACAGATCTCCCAGTGGGATCGAGAGGCCGGATCCGAGTCCGGACATGGCCTTGATCGCCCGCGCACTGTTCTCCGGATTCTCGAAGTACTCACTGCTGGTGACGACCTGGTCGATCACGTCGGTGACCGGTCCGATGGAGGCGCCCAGCCCGTCCGCCAACTCACCACCGCGGTGCAGCTTCCAGGCGAGCGGCGCACGCTGGGTCTCGGCCATCATCTGCGCGGTGTCGAAGAAGGGCTTCAGGCTGTCGCCGAACTCCGACGACACGCGGGACGCCAGGTCGAGCACCCGCTCGGTGTTGTCCGCGTCCAGCACGTCGGTCAGATCGGCGAGTCGGCGGAAGACGCCGGTGACCGTCGCCGTCTCGGTGTCGTCGCCCAGCGCCAGGACGGTGTCCTCGCGCAGCGGGGATCCCTCTCCCTCCGAGTACAATTCGATGACCGTTGCTCCGAAGACCGTCGCGGAGGAGAACCGCGCGGTGACGTCGTCGGTCAGGACCGAGGCGACGGCCGGCTCGATGTGGGCGTGCACTCGCTGCGATCCGAACCCGAGCGGCTCGATCTCGTCGACACGGCCTATGGGGAGTCCGCGGTACTTGATGTCCGACCCGACCGCGAGGCCGTCACCGACGGCGGTGCTGTCGATCGTGAGATCGAAACGGGACTCGAAGTCACCGGTGGCGTACTTGCCGAGCACCACACCGAGGACCACGAGCACGACGGCCACCACGAGGCCACGTACCCGGAGCGAGCGAGGGCCCGCGGATCTGCGGGACAGATCGTCGAAGACTGCCATGGTCCCCTACCCCGAGATCCTGATGCCGACGTCGACTCCCCAGATGACCACGGTGAGGATCATGTCGAGGACGACGATGACGATGAGCGACGCGCGGATCGCGCGGCCCGACGCACGGCCGACACCCTCGGGTCCGCCCGTCGCGTAGTAGCCCTGGTAGCCGTGGATCATGATGACGGCGCCGACGAAGATGGTGGCCTTGAGCAGCGAGTACAGCAGATCCGACGGCTGCAGGAACGCCGAGAAGTAGTGGTCGTACGTCCCCGACGACTGATCGCCGAACGCGGCGACGATGAACGCACACGAGACGTAGCTCAGGATCAGCGTGAGCAGGTACAGCGGGATGATCGTGACCACGCCGGCGATGACGCGCGTGGTGACGACGAACGGGATCGAGCGGATTCCCACCACCTCGAGCGCGTCGATCTCCTCGGAGATGCGCATCGCACCGATCTCCGCCGTCATGCGGCATCCCGCCTGGGAGGCGAACCCGATCGCGGCGATCATCGGGGCGAGTTCCCGCGTGCTGGCGTAGGCCGAGATGAAGCCCGTGAGAGGACCCATGCCGACGAGATTCAGGGCGTTGTAACCCTCGATCCCGATGGACGACCCCACGGCCACGCCGAGGATGACCAGCACCGAGACGGTACCGCCGCCGACCACGAGATTACCGCTGCCCCAAGTGATGTCGGTGAGCACGATCATGGTCTGGCGCCGGTAGGCACGCAGGGTGTGCGGGATCGCGACGAGCACCTGCCACACGAAGGTGAGCTGATGCCCGAGGTGCTCGACCAGCCCGAGCGGTACGCGGGCGATGCGCTTGCCGCCGCGGACGAGCGGCGCGGTGCCGGGCGGGGTGTAGCGAGCGACGGTCATGGCGTCACCCGAGCCGCTGCGGAAGGAACATCGACACCAACTGGGTGGCGAGGACGTTGACGATGAAGGCCGACAGCACACCGACGACGACCGAGGCGTTCACCGCGTTCGCGACACCGCGAGGGCCCGACGTGGCCTCGAACCCGCGCTGGCACGCGACGAGAACCACGATGATGCCGAAGATCTCGGCCTTCACCATCGCGACGACCAGATCGGTGGTCGAGGCGAAGGACGCGAAGGAGGACAGGTAGCTGCCCGGCGTACCGCCCTGGAACCCGACGTTGACGATGTACCCGGACACCAGACCCATGAAGATGACCAGCGAGCACAGCAGCGGTGCGACGACGAGCATGGCGGCGAGCCGGGGGGTCGCGAGCCGACGCACCGGGTCGATGCCCATGACGCGCATCGCGTCGATCTCCTCGCGCACCGTGCGGGCACCGAGATCGGCCGCGATCGCGGATCCTGCTGCGCCGCCCAGCAACAGCGCGGTCACGATGGGCGCTCCCTGGCGGATGACTCCGAGGCCGCCCGCGGCGCCCGCGATGGACGTGGCACCGATCTGGTTGGTCAGGCTGCCCACCTGGACCGAGACGATGACACCGAACGGCACCGAGACGAGCACGGCGGGAAGCACGGTGACCGTGACCATGAACCACGCCTGGTCGAGGAACTCGCGCCAGGCGAAGCGCAAGCCGACCAGGTCCCGCACCAGGTGACCGAACGCAGCGACCACGAGGTCGGCGAAACGACCCAGCGTGCGGGTGCCCGTGGTGACGCGGGAGACGAGCGGCATGCTGCGCGCCATGTCGATCCCCCCGTACGTCTCGAGTCAGTCGGACGCAGGTGGTGCGCCGCGCTGAAAACTAGCGCGGCAGAACGGGGATCGAGTCGGTTTCTCGGGAGTTCAGTGACGCCTGACAAACATCGGGCCCCGGACTAGGTCGCGATGCGACCGTTGACGTACTCGTAGAACCCGGCACTGGTCTTCTTGCCCAGCAGGCCGGCCTCGACCATGCGGAGCAGGAGAGGCGGCGGCGCGTACAGCGGTTCCTTGTACTCGGCGTACATCGAGTCGGCGATCGACTTCACGGTGTCGAGCCCGATGAGGTCCGACAGTGCGAGCGGGCCCATGGGATGCGCGAGGCCCAGCACCGTGGCCTTGTCGATGTCGTCGCGCGTGGCGAAGCCCGACTCGACCATGCGGACCGCCGAGAGGAGGTACGGCACCAGCAGAGCGTTGACGACGAAGCCGGACCTGTCCGCCGCGCGGACGACCTGCTTGCCGAGGACGTCCGCCGCGAAACGTTCCGCGCGTGCCAGGACGGCATCGGACGTCTTCAGCGACGAGATGAGTTCCACGAGAGGAAGAACCGGCACCGGGTTGAAGAAGTGCATGCCGATGACCCGCTCGGGACGGGTCGTGGCCACGCCGAGCTTCATGATCGGGATCGACGAGGTGTTGGAGGCGAGCACCGCGTCGGGATCCGTGACCACCCTGTCGAGCTCGACGAAGAGAGCCGTCTTGATCCCCTCGTCCTCGAGCACGGCCTCGACGACGATCTCGCGATCGGCGAAGTCGGACAGCTCGGACGTGAAGGTCAACCGTGCGGCGGCCTGCTCACGTTCGCGCTCGGTGATCTTGCCGCTGCTGACGCCGCGGTCGAGCGACTTCAGGATGCGCGCCTTGCCCGCGGCAGCCAGTTCCCGTGTCTGCTCGAACACGATCACGTCGACGTGGGCGCGTGCGCACACCTCGGCGATTCCGGCCCCCATCTGTCCGGCGCCGACGATCCCGACACGTTCGATCTTCTCGCTGCTCACGTTTCTCCTTCACGATGCACGACTCCCCGCGCGGAGGCGAGGCGAGGGTGACTCTGCTGGGGCACGGGCGAAGCCGGGCCGATACGAGACAGGCGGCCCGCAACGAATGTCGCGAGCCGCCTGACTAGTGCGCTGAAACCTCGGAGTGGCGGATCAGTGGAACTGGCCCTCTTCGGTGGAGCCCTTCAGGGCTGCGGTCGACGTGTTGGGGTCGACGGTGGTGGCGATGCGGTCGAAGTAGCCGGCGCCGACCTCACGCTGGTGCTTGATGGCGGTGAAGCCCCGCTCCTCGGCTGCCTTGAACTCGCGCTCCTGCAGGTCGACGAACGCCGTCATGCCCTCGCGGGCGTAGCCGTGCGCCAGATCGAACATGCCGTAGTTGAGCGAGTGGAAGCCGGCGAGGGTGATGAACTGGAACTTGAAGCCCATCGCGCCGAGCTCCTTCTGGAACTTCGCGATGGTCGCGTCGTCCAGGTGCGCCTTCCAGTTGAAGGAGGGCGAGCAGTTGTAGGCGAGCAGCTGGTCGGGGAACTCGCTGCGGACCGACTCGGAGAACTTCTTGGCGACCTCGAGATCCGGCACGCCGGTCTCCATCCAGATGAGGTCGGCGTACGGGGCGTAGGCCTTCGCACGGGCGATGCAGGGCTCGATGCCGTTCTTCACGCCGAAGAAGCCCTCGGCGGTGCGGGTTCCGTCCAGGAACTCCTGGTCGCGCTCGTCGACGTCCGAGGTGATCAGCGTGGCTGCCTCGGCGTCGGTGCGGGCGATGATGACGGACGGCACGTCGGCCACGTCCGACGCGAGACGCGCGGAGGTCAGGGTGCGGATGTGCTGCTGGGTGGGGATGAGCACCTTGCCACCGAGGTGGCCGCACTTCTTCTCCGAGGCGAGCTGGTCCTCCCAGTGCACGCCTGCGGCGCCGGCCGCGATCATGGCCTTCTGCAGCTCGTAGGCGTTGAGCGCGCCACCGAAGCCGGCCTCGGCGTCCGCGACGACGGGCGCGAGCCAGTTCTTCACGGACGAGTCACCCTCGACCTTGGCGATCTCGTCGGCGCGCAGAAGAGCGTTGTTGATGCGACGCACGACGCTCGGAACCGAGTTGGCCGGGTAGAGGCTCTGGTCCGGGTAGGTGTGGCCGGAGAGGTTGGCATCACCGGCGACCTGCCAGCCGGAGAGGTAGATGGCCTGGAGGCCGGCGCGCACCTGCTGCACGGCCTGGTTGCCGGTGAGGGCGCCCAGCGAGTTGATGTAGTCCTCGTTGTTCACGAGATCCCAGAGGATCTCCGAGCCGCGACGCGCGAGCGTGGCTTCCTCCACGACGCTGCCCTGCAGGTCGGACACCTGCTGTGCGGTGAAGTTGCGGGTGACGCCCTTCCAGCGGGGATTGGTGTCCCAGTCCTTCTGGATCTCTTCCGTGGTCTTCGGTGTGCCGGTGGTCGACATCGACAAGCTCCGTCTCTGTTCGTGTGCCCGGGGCGGTGCACGTGACCGGCCCGGGGCATCTTCGCCTGGTGACAGTCTTCGCAAACTTGCCAGGCATTTCTGACGTACTCGTCGAGAATGGCACAGCCGAAAACCGCTGTCTACGTGCTGCGACTGTAAACCGCGGCTACCTTTTTCGCAGCATCTGCAAATTTTGCGAAGATCCACGAGCGTGGCGATGGCAGAACCTACTCACCAGTAGGACAAAATAGCAGTACAGGCGTACTTTTTCGCGCACGGCCGCTGGAATGCAGCTCGACACTTTCCGTCCGTCGCCTGCACACCCGTGGGTCGCAGCTGTGACCACGATCACCCTTACGCACTGCGCGTTCGACAGCGCCCCGGTGATCCGTCCGCGATCTGCGTACCGTCGATGACGTGACCGCCACCGGATCGGACTCCCAGAAACTCAGCGTTCGATTCCACGGCGCCCCTCGATCGGGCGCCGTCTGCACCGACCGACTGTGGGAACAGTGGCTGGATCTCGCCGACCGCGTCGGTCGGCACGTCGCCGCGCGGCCCGAGTACTCCATCGGGTCCCTGCGACTGCGACGGACGCGACGACCGCTGATCGTCACGGTGCACCGTGGCGGACGCCTGGTCGCTCTGGCACCGTTCGTCGTGCGCCGCTACGGCCTCCTGCGCATCGCGCGCGTCATGGGCGACGACTTGGGCATGGTCAGCGAGATCCTGGCCGAAGACGACGCGGCCGTCTCGGCACTGTGGTCCGCAGTGGCCGGTCGACGCATCGGTGTCCATCTCGACGAGATGGACGAGCGAGACCCGGCCCTGCGGCACGTCGTCGACAGCCCTCGCTGGCGGGCATCCGTGAACCCCGGCCGACCGGTCATGGTGATCGACGTGCCGCAGACGGGACCAGGTGCCGTCGGTCTGCGCAGCCGTGGATCCCGTCGACGACTGCGATCGACCCGCCGCGACTTCGACGAGGCCGGCACCCCGCTGAGCATCGACATCCTGTCCACGGCCGACCAACTCGACGCGAACTGGGACGAGATGGCGAGGCTGTCCGCGGCCGGTGTGTCGGGACAGGACCGCACCGACTATCTCGCTCCGCCACTCGGTGACCTGGTGCGATCGGTTCTGCGCCGCGAGGCGAAGGCAGGGCGACTCGCCGTCGCCACCCTCGCCGTCGGTCGTACCGCGGCGGCTCAGCTCTTCCTGGTCCGGTCGAAGAACACCTTCGAGGGGTGGCTCACGCACTACGACCCGGAGTTCGCCGACGCCCAACCCGGCCATCAGATGATGGAGTCCCTCGTCGACCATGCCCGCGAGATCGGAGTGGACCGGATCGACCTCGGTGTCGGCACCAACGGCTTCAAGGAGGCCTGGACCACGGGCGAGTACCGCGCCGTCACGGTCACCGCCCTGCCCACCTCGGTGCCCGGGGCGGCGCTCCTCGTTCCCGTGCTGCGCCGACTCGAGTCGTTCTCACTCGGAGGGCTTGTCGCACGGGTGCGGCGGTAGCTTGCAGTCATGGCCAAGACCTTCGTGGGCAGTCGTCTCCGCCAGTTGCGGACCGAGCGCGGACTCAGCCAGGTGGCTCTGGCCGATCGACTCGACATCTCGGCCAGCTACCTGAACCAGATCGAGCACGACGTCCGGCCGCTGTCGTCAGCGGTGTTGACGCGCATCACCACGGTCTTCGGCGTCGACACCACGTTCTTCGCGTCGCAGGACGACACGCGTCTCGTCGCCGAACTGCGCGAGGTCACCCTCGATCAGGACGTCCAGGTCGACGCGGACATCGACGAACTCGCCGATTTCGTGGCGGCGCACCCTGCGATGGCACGCGCGATGGTGAACATGCATCGCCGGTACCGCAACACCACCGCCCAACTCGCGGCGGCGACCGAGGACCGCTTCGCCGACGGCAGCGGCAGCGGATCCATCTCGAAACCGCACGAGGAGGTCCGCGACTACTTCTACCAACGCCAGAACTACCTCGACGCACTCGATCGTGCGGCCGAGGACCTGGCGAACCGATTGCGCTTCCACCGGGCGGACGTCGCGGCCGAGATAGCCAAACGGCTCCGCAATCTGTACGACGTCCAGGTCGTCGAGCGCATCGACCTGGGCGAGAACGTCCTGCACCGCTTCGACGCGCGGACCCGTGTTCTCGAGATCTCCCCGCGACTGTCGGCCGGCCAGAAGGTGTTCCGCTTCGCGGCCGAACTCGCGTACCTGGAGAACGGCGACCTGATCCGCAGCATGGTCGAGGACGGGGGCTTCACCGGCGCGGAGTCGCGGGCACTCGCACGACTCGGCTTCGCCAACTACTTCGCCGCGGCGACCGTGCTTCCGTACGCGCGCTTCCACGAGGTGGCGGAGGATTTCCGGTACGACATCGAACGACTCTCCGCCTACTACGCGGTGAGTTACGAGACCATCTGTCACCGGCTCTCGACGCTGCAGCGGCCGTCGCTTCGCGGGGTCCCGTTCTCGTTCGTCCGGGTCGACCGTGCCGGCAACATGTCCAAACGCCAGTCGGCCACCGGGTTCCACTTCTCGTCGAGCGGCGGCACGTGCCCGCTGTGGAACGTGTACGAGACGTTCGCCTACCCGGGCAAGATCATGACCCAGATCGCCGAGATGCCCGACGGTCGGCGCTACCTGTGGATCGCGCGCACGGTGGAGCGGCGAGCGGCGCGCTACGGCGAACCCGGCAAGACCTTCGCCATCGGTCTGGGATGCGAAGTGCGTCACGGAAATCGGTTGGTCTACGCCGACGGCCTGGAGTTGGACGGATCCTCCGTGGCGACGCCGATCGGCGCCGGATGCCGCGTGTGCGAGCGTGCCCACTGCCCGCAGCGTGCGTTCCCGCCGCTGGGCAAGGAACTCGACATCGACGAACATCGAAGCTCGGTGTCGCCGTACACCATTCGTTGACTCAGTCCTCTTCGGTCTCGAACTGCTGCTTGCGACGGCGGCTGCGCCGGATCATCAGCGCCACCGCTCCGCCGCCGACGATCCCCCCGACCACCAGGCCCGCCCACGTGTCGGCTCCCGCGCGGCTCGGCAGGTACCTGTCGGGAGCGAGCGTCACGCCGATGCCGACCAATGCGACGAGCATCAACGCGGCAGTCACGTTGGCGCGCGCCGTGAACCACCTCGACTCCGCGAACAGGTCGACGTTCTTCGACTTGGCGTACCCGATGGTCGCGTAGTTCACGACCGCACCGAAGACGATGATGCCCAACGAGATCCACGCACCTGTCGGCCCGGCAGCCCACGGGAGGACGGCGGCGGCGATCAGCCCGCCGAAGATGTGCAATTGCAGACCCACGGCGGCAGACTCGTTCCACACGTCCCTCTGACGCTCGTCGTCATAGAACTCGCTGTCCAGATCGCCGACGAAACGCATCGTCGCGGTGAAGGTACTCATCAGGATTCCTCCTCGTAGTCGAGCCGATCATCGGGGGTGAGCGGGAAGAGATCCTCGACCGTCGAGTCGAGCGCTCCCGCCAGCTTCAGGGCCAGGTACACGCTGGGCGAATAGTCGCCACCCTCGACCGAGACGATCGACTGCCGGCTCACTCCGCACGCCCGCCCCAGTTCCGCCTGGGTCAGGCGCGACGACTTACGGAACTCCCGCACCCGGTTCGTCACGACCATGATCCGAGTCAACTCCACTTGTCATTACGTGTCAAGAGTTCTTGACATCAGATCACCGAGCGGGGGACGACTCGGGTGTTAGCCTCAGCGACGTGACAGGACACCGCACCCCTCCGGCCACCCTCCGCTCGCTGCGTCCCGTCAACTGGGGCATCGCCCGACTGGCCGGCGCGGTCACCCGCACCGGCGACATGCACCTGTTCTCCACTCTGGGACAGACGGGCGGCCTGTTCCGCGCCTGGCTGTTCTACAGCGGCCGCCTGATGCCGTTCGGTGGGTTGCCCCGCAAGGACACCGAGACGGTGATCCTGCGGGTCGCCGCACTCCGCGACTGCCGGTACGAACAGGACCATCACCTCCGTCTGGGCGCGCGCGCCGGCATCGACGACGCCCTCGCCGACGCCATCGCCGCCGGTCCCGACGCTCCGGGTCTCGACAGTCGGACCGCCCTGATCCTGCGGGCGGTGGATGAGCTGGTGTCGACCCGCGATCTGTCCGACGCCACGTGGACCGAGCTGACGACCGTCTGGTCGTCCCGATCGCTCATCGAGTTCGTGCTGCTGGTGACCCAGTACGACGGACTCGCCACCACGATCACGACACTGCGCATCCCCCGCGACTACCAGTAGCTGCACAGACGAGAACACCCCGGTCGCTCGTGAGCGGCCGGGGTGTTCTCGTCGGAAGATCAGAAGTTGATCATGTGCCCTGCGAGGCCGTGGATGGCCTCCTGCAGTGCCTCGGACAGCGTCGGGTGCGTGTGCACGTTGCGCGCGAGTTCGGTGGCCGTCAGGTCCCACTTCTGCGCGAGCGTCAGCTCCGGGAGGAGCTCCGAGACGTCGGGTCCGATGAGGTGCCCGCCGAGCAGCTCGCCGTGCTTCGTGTCGGCGATGAGCTTGACGAAGCCGGTGGGATCGCCGAGTCCGTGTGCCTTGCCGTTCGCCGTCATGGGGAACGTCGCGACCTTGATGTCGTGGCCGGCGTCCTTGGCCTGCTGCTCGGTGAGACCGAAGCTGGCCACCTGGGGCTGGCAGAAGGTCGCGCGCGGCATGAAGCGGTAGTCGTCGATGGGAAGCGTCTCGGCGCCGCCGATGGTCTCGGCCGCCACGACACCCTGTGCCTCGGCGACGTGGGCGAGCTGCAGCTTCGCCGTCACGTCACCGATCGCGTAGATGTGCGGCACGTTGGTGCGCATGACCGAGTCGATGGCGATGGCCCCGCGATCGGTGACCTCGACGCCCGTCTTGTCGAGCCCGAATCCCTCGACACGAGGAGCGAATCCGACGGACTGCATGACCTTGTCGACGGTGACCGTCTCGGTCTCGCCGCTCTTGTTGTTCTTGATCACGACGGTGACCTTGCTGCCGTCGTCGTCGATGCTCTGCACCGCGGCGCCGGTCATGATCTTCACGCCGAGCTTCTTGTACTGCTTGGCGATCTCCTTGGAGACGTCCTCGTCCTCGTTCGGGAGCGCGCGATCGAGGAACTCGACGATGGTGACGTCGACGCCGTAATTCTTCAGGACGTACCCGAACTCCATGCCGATGGCGCCCGCGCCGACGATGAGGATGGAGCCCGGGAGCTCCTTCGTCATGATCTGCTCCTCGTACGTCACGACGTTCTCGCTCAGCGACGTTCCGGGCAGCAGCTTCGTGGTGCTGCCGGTGGAGATGATCGCGTTGTCGAAGGTGACGGTCTCGCTGCCACCCTTCGTCAACTCCACCTCGATGGTGTTGGCGTCGGTGAACGACCCCTTGCCGTCGAGCTGGTCGATCTTGTTCTTCTTCATCAGGAAGTGGATGCCCTTGACGCGACCTTCCGCGACCTTGCGGCTGCGATCGTAGGCAGCGCCGAAGTCGAACGACACGTCACCGGAGATGCCGAACTGCTTGGCTTCCTTGGTGAACAGGTGCGCCAGTTCGGCGTTGCGCAGCAGAGCCTTGGACGGGATGCAGCCCACGTTGAGGCAGACACCGCCCCAGTACTTCTGCTCGATGATGGCGGTTTTCAGGCCCAGCTGCGCCGCGCGGATGGCTGCGACGTACCCACCGGGTCCGGCTCCGAGAACGACGACGTCATAGTGTGAGGTCACGGTTGTCCACCTTAGTCCCGTCGATCCGGACACACATCGAAAGGTCCGGCTACTGGCTGGTAACCGGACCTTTCGTGTCTTTATTTCAGCGGCTCTATTCAGTCGGGGATCATGTCGAACGTGTCGGGGTTGGGGCCGGTGCGGCCGTCCTCGCCCTTGTCCAGCGCCGAGATGTCGGCGATCTGACGGTCGTCGAGTTCGAAGTCGAAGATGTCGAAGTTCGCCTCGACGCGCTCCCGCGTGACCGACTTCGGGAAGATGATGTCGCCGCGCTGGATGTGCCAGCGAAGGGTGACCTGCGCGGTGGTCTTGCCGACGTCCTTCGCGATGCGCTCGAGCTCCGGGTCACCGAGAACCTTGCCTTGCGCGATGGGTGACCACGCCTCGGTGGCGATGCCGTGCTCCGCGCCGTACGCGCGCACCTGGTAGTTCGAGAAGTACGGGTGGACCTCGATCTGGTTGACCGACGGGACGGTCTCGGTCTCCTGCGCCAGCTTCTCGAGGTGCGGCACCTGGAAGTTCGAGACACCGATGCTGCGCGCCCGTCCGTCCTTCGTGAACTCCTCGAGCACCTTCCAGGTGGAGACGTAGTCACCGTCGTACTGCGTCGGCAGCGGCCAGTGGATGAGGAACAGGTCGATGTAGTCGGTGCCCAACTTCTCGAGTGTCTCGTCGAACGAGCGACGGGCGTCGTCGGGGCGGTGGAAGCCGTTGTTCAGCTTGCTGGTGATCCAGACGTCGTCACGGGAGACGCCCGAGTCCTTCACTCCCTGGCCGGTCTCCTTCTCGTTGCCGTACATCTGCGCGGTGTCCAAGTGGCGGTAGCCCACCTCGATCGCGGTGCGGACGGCATCGGCGGTCTTCTCCGGCTCGATCTGGAAGACGCCGAAACCCAGCTGGGGGATGGACCGGCCGTCGTTGAGGGAGAGGGAAGGAACGTGGCTCATGTGCGTGAACTCCTGTTCGTTGTTCGTGATCCGAGTTCGTGCTCGTGTGCGCGGAGTACCCCGCGACGGGGGCGGTGAAGCCACCCGCGGGCGCCCCGCTCCTCTGGTGCAACGGGTGTGTCGAATCGTTATTCCGGATCGATGGTCGTCGCGACGACGAGGACACCAGAATGACCACCATGAGCGACTTCAACTCGATGGTCATCGCGGAGTTCCGCGACAACGGTGGACACGTGGCGACAGCCGGGTTCGGCGACAACCTCGTGGTGCTGCACTCGATCGGTGCACGCAGCGGCGAGGTGCGGCTCAACCCGCTCTTCGCGATCTCCGAGAACGGCACCTGGTTGGTGGTGGGCTCCGCGGCCGGGGCGGTGAAGGATCCCGCATGGGTGCACAACCTCCGGGCTCACCCACGCATCGACATGGAGGTCCCCGGCGACGACGCGACCGTACGCACCATCGCCGTCGACGTCACCGAGGTGCCCGACGACGAATGGGAGACTCACTGGGCGAAGTTCACCTCGGCGTCCCCCGGCTTCCTCGAGTACACGACGACGGCGGAGGGGCGACAGTTCCCGATCTTCCGCCTGACGCCCGCCTGACAGGGTCGGGTCCAGCCGGCGTCAGGTCCACACGGCGTCGGCCACGCGGCGGAAGTTGCCGCCGAACACAGCCGCCACCGCACTCTCGTCCCAGCCGCGCTCGGCGAGCACGGCCGGGAGCGTGTGGGTGTCCTCGGGCGGAACCCACTGCAGTGCCCCGTATCTCGTGTACTCCTCGGAGAACGCCTCGGGGTGGAGTGCCAACTCGGTGTTGAAGTCCTCGTGGTCGAAGGAGTAGTCGCTGCCGACACCGATGTGATCGATCCCGACAAGGTCGACTCCGTACTCGACGTGGTCGGCCATGGCGCGCACCCGATCCGCACGACGTTCGGGCTCGTTGACGCCGAGGAAGATGCCCACCCCGTTGATGCCGACCACGCCGCCGGTGTCGGCGCACGCACGCGCCTGCTCGTCGGTGATGTTCCGCGGATGTTCCCACAGCGCAGCGAAATTGGAATGACTGTAGATCATCGGCCGGGACGTCGTCGCGGCGATGTCGAGCCCCGTCCGCCGGGAACAGTGCGACCCGTCCGCTGCCATGCCCGCCTCGTTCATCGCCCGGATCAGGTCGCGTCCGTGGGCGGTGAGACCCGTGTCGACGGCGTCGAGGCATCCGCATCCCGCGGCGTTCGCATGGTTGTAGGTGGGCAGCATCGAGCGCACGCCCAGTTCGACGAAGTAGCGCACGTTGTCGAGGTCGCCGTCGAGAGGAGCGGAGTCTTCGAGGTCGAAGGCGAGGGCACGCAGTCCCCGTCGTCGGGCCTCGTCGATGTCGGCCACGCTCCGCGCCGGAAGGAAGCGACCGTCCGCGAGTGCCCGCGCACTCCACGTCGTGGCCAACTCCGTCGCCGACGCCTTCGTGTGGGGCGAGTAGCCGACGTTGACGGAGAGGTAGCTCCCCGCCTCGTACCGCGCCAGTTCGGTGATGTCGGTGTCCGCGTACAGCGGCAGGCAGGTGTGCTGTTCCCACAGCGCTGTCACCGCGCACCCCCGGCCAGCGCGCGAGAGAGCAACGGGGCGAACAGCATCGCGAGCAGTGCGTAGAGGCCCACCGACGGGACGAGCAGCGCCACCGCGGAGACCACCAGGAACAGAGCGACCGGAACCCAGGGCACCGCCGCGCCGCGCACACCGGGACGCAGATCTCCACGCAGGAAGCCCGCAGCGCGCACGCGTGCTGCGAGGAGACGGGACACGATCATGGTCACGGCGATGACCCCGAGGTACAGCCCCACCGACAACGGGTCCCCGTGGGGAGCCGCGACCTCCAGCACGGTCGCCACGGGCATCAGCACGATGCCGGCGAGCCACAGGAGGTTGAGCCGCACGACGACCTCGTCGTACCCCGTGACACGAGTGAAGAGCGCGTGATGATCGCGCCAGAACCCCGCGATGACCGCGAAACTGATGCCCGCGGCGACGAGTGCGAAGCCGTTCTCCCGCAGGAACGCTCCCGCACCCTCCGGGGTGTCGCGGGCACTGTCCACGAGGGGGAGCACGACGAGCGTGATGGCGATCGCCACCACCGCGTCGGAGAAGAACACGATGCGGTCCAGCCCTTGCTGAGAGCGCACCTCGGTGTCGGGTTCGGTCACCCGGACGACTCTAGGCCCGGCGGCGCCTCGCGAGAACGACGACCGTGCGCAGGAGTGATCCGACGTTCGGTCGCGCAGTGCCCGACAGCGGCCGCGTGCTCACCGGCACCTCGGCAATGATCCAGCGCTGATGGTGCACGGCGTGGGCGGAGGTGACGAGGGACGGGAGGAGACCTCCGCGAAGCGCCGCGGCGCCGTCGATGGATCGCCAGGCGTCGCCCGTGTACACGCGGAAGCTGGAGGTGACGTCGCGCAGCGGCAGGTCTGCGGTGTGCCGGATCAGCGCGTTCGCCACTCTCGTGCCCACGCGACGCAGCGCGGACGATCCGTCTCGACCACCCGTCGTGCTGCGCGATCCCACCACCATGCCGACACTGCGGCGCGCCGCGGCCTCGAGGAGAGTGGGGACGTCGGCCGGGTCGTGCGACCCGTCCATCAGGACGATCGCCTCACCGTCGACGGACAGCTCGTGCAGACGATCCGCCTCGACGAAGGTCACCTCGGCGCCGGGCAGGATCAGGCGCATCGCTGCCGTGACCACCGCCGATCGGTGACCGAGGTACACGACGTGCACGCCGGCGTAGTCGGTTCCCCGAGCCGAGGTGCCGTGGACACGGCTCCTGGAACCCGTCACACCGTGGCCCGCCACATCGTGGTTCGTCACGGCTCCGACGCCGTCGCTCTGGATCGACACGGTCATCATCCACTCCCTGTGATGGTCTCCCCGACCGAATACGGACTCTTTCCGTCCTTTGTGGCGTGATACTACCCTATAAACATACCGCGATCTTGTTTTGATGCCACTACGATTCCTCCACGCGCTGTTTCCGCACGCGGCGGCGGTGTCGCCCCACGGGCAGAATGGTGCGTGTGACCGACAAGTACGAGTGGCTCGAAGACGTGACCGGCGACGCCGCCCTCGAGTGGGTGCGCGCCCGTAACGAGCGCACGATCGACGAGTTCACCGCGAACGACGAGTTCCGGACGCTCGAGACCGACATCCGGAGCATTCTCGACACCGACGCTCGCATTCCGTACGCGCGCAAGCGCGGCGACCACCTCTACAACTTCTGGAACGACGCGTCGCACCCCCGCGGGCTGTGGCGGCGCACCACCATGGAGGAGTACCGGAAGGACAGTCCCGCCTGGGACGTCATCATCGATCTCGATGCTCTCGCCGAGGCCGAGGGCGAGAACTGGGTGTGGAAGAGCGCGCAGGTGCTCCGTCCGTCGTTCGACCGCGCGCTGATCTCCCTGTCGCGCGGCGGCGCGGACGCATCGGTGATCCGCGAGTACTCGCTCACGTCCCGCTCCTTCGTCGCACCCGACGAGGGTGGCTTCGTCGTCCCCGAGGCCAAGACGGACATCGACTGGATCGACGCGGACACGGTCTTCGTCGGCACGGATCTCGGACCCGGGTCGCTCACCGATTCCGGGTACCCCCGGCGCGCACACCGGTGGCTCCGTGGAACTCCTCTCGCAGAGGCTCCCGTCGTGTACGAGGGTGAGCAGACCGACGTCGCGGTGTCCGCCTCGCACGATGCGACGCCCGGCTTCGAGCGCAGCCTGGTCCAGCGCGCCACCGACTTCTTCAACGCCGTCACCTCGATTCTTCACGAAGACGGATCGACCACGATCCTCGACGTGCCCACCGATGCCTCGGTGTCCCTGCACGAGAACTGGTTGACCGTTCGCCTGACGACCGCATGGACCGTCGACGGCACCGAGTACGCCGCAGGGTCGCTGGTGGCCGCGAAGATCGACGAGTTCCTCTCCGGTGCAAGGGATCTGGTCGTCGTCTTCGCTCCCGACGCCCGCACGTCGCTGCACCAGTACGCGTGGACCGAGAACCATCTGCTGATGGTGCTGCTCGAGGACGTCCGCTCCAGCGTGCACGTGGTGACGCTGGGCGACACGGTCACCTCCGAACGCCTGCAGGGACTCCCGGACGCCGTCGACGTCACCGTCATCGGCACCGACCCCGAGTTCGGCGGTGACGAATACTTCCTCGACGCGAGCGGCCACCTCACTCCGTCCACTCTTCTGGTGGGCACCGTCGGGACCGAACCCGAGGTCCTGAAGTCCGCTCCCGCGTTCTTCGACACCACGGGCCTCGCGGTCGAGCAGTACTTCGCCACCTCACTCGACGGCACACGCGTGCCCTACTTCGTCGTACGGAACCCCGGAACGCAGGACCGTCCGACGGCCGCAGGCCCCACCCTCCTCTACGGATACGGCGGTTTCGAGGTCTCACTCACCCCCTCGTACAGCGGCGTGGTCGGCGCGGCCTGGCTGGCTCGGGGCGGTACCTACGTGGTGGCGAACATCCGCGGCGGCGGCGAGTACGGGCCGTCGTGGCACACCGAGGTGCTGAAGTCCGGTCGACACAAGGTGCACGAGGACTTCGCGGCGGTCGCGAGCGATCTGGTGGAGCGCGGCATCACCACCCCGGACCAGTTGGGCGCGCAGGGCGGCAGCAACGGCGGCCTGCTCATGGGCATCATGCTCACCAAATACCCGGAGTCGTTCGGCGCCATCGTGTGTCAGGTGCCGCTCCTGGACATGAAGCGGTATCACCGCCTCCTGGCCGGGGCGTCGTGGATGGCCGAGTACGGAGATCCCGACGATCCCGACGAGTGGGCCTTCATCTCCGAGTACAGCCCGTACCAGAACGTCTCACCGCCGGGGAACTCGATCGGTGTGTATCCGCCGATCCTCATCACGACGTCGACGAGGGACGACCGTGTGCACCCCGGGCACGCGCGCAAGATGGACGCCCTCCTCGAGGAGTACGGGTACGACGTCTCCTACTACGAGAACATCGAGGGCGGCCACGGCGGTGCGGCCGACAACGCGCAGGCCGCATTCAAATCCGCGCTGGCATACACGTTCCTGTGGCGGACGCTCGGGGGCGGCACCCGCTAGGTCAGTCGGTGTCCGGTTCCGCGAGTCCGACGATGGACGGATCCGGTCGCCCCACCACCTCGTAGTCCTTGTTCGAGTAGTCGAAGCTGTTCAGCACGAAGCGCATCGCCTCGAGGCGGGCGCGTTTCTTGTCGTTGCTCTTCACCGTCGTCCAGGGGGCGTGATCGGTGTGGGTGAACCGGATCATGTCCTCCTTGGCCCTCGTGTACGCGTCCCACTTGTCCAGGGAGGCGAGGTCCATGGGCGAGAGCTTCCACTGCCGTACCGGATCGACCTGGCGGATGGCGAAGCGCGTCCGCTGTTCGAGCTGGGACACCGAGAACCAGAACTTGGTCAGCTGCACTCCGTCGTCGACGAGCATCTGCTCGAACAACGGTGCCTGGTGGAGGAATCGGTGATACTGCTCGTCGCTGCAGAATCCCATCACACGTTCCACGCCGGCCCGGTTGTACCAGGAGCGGTCGAACAGGACCAGCTCTCCGGCAGCCGGTAGGTGGGTGACGTACCGCTGGAAGTACCACTCCGTCGACTCGCGTGGCGACGGCTTCTCGAGTGCCACCACCCGCGCGCCGCGAGGGTTGAGATGCTCCATGAAGCGCTTGATCGTGCCGCCCTTGCCTGCGGCGTCGCGACCTTCGAAGACGATGACGTGGCGGCCACCGGTCTCCTTGATCCACATCTGCAGCTTCAGCAACTCGATCTGCAGAAGACGTTTCGTACCTTCGTATTCCGCGCGCGGCATCCGTTCGTCGTACGGGTACGCCTGGCGCCAGGTGTCCACCGGGACTCCGTCACCGGTCAGCAACACGGGGTCGTCGTCGTCGTCGTCCCGCACGCTGAACGACGAGGTGTCCGAGAGGTCCACGATCCGGGACAGGGCGAAGTCATCGAGAGCGGTCACGCCAGGAACCTACGAGCCGCCGGAGACGGGACGGTGATCACGGGGTGAACAGCAGATGCCGTGACAGGCGGAGTTTCAGGGTACGTCTCGGGGTGGTCACCGATGGTGCAGCGCGCGGGCGGAACTCAGGATGGAGACATGACATTCCACGAGAGCAACTCCACCGTCCACCCGAACCCGAACCACACCACGCAGCTGACGCGAAGCCGAGACGACGCCTGGATCGCCGGGGTCTGCGGCGGTGTCGCCGCGTACACCGGATGGGATCCCAGCCTGGTGCGCGCCCTCACCGTGGTCGGCGCCCTCGTCTCGTTCGGCACCGTCGCCCTGCTCTACCTCGCGATGGTCATGCTCGTTCCCCGAGCATGACCATCGCGAGTTCGGTCACTTGCCTCCGGTCACCAACCAACCACAGGGAGAGGCCAAGTCGTTCGCTGCCTCGGGTCCCATCGAGCCGGGCTCGTACGGGAGCACGGCCGGCGGAGAGGTCAACAACGGTGCGGCGACCTCCCACACGTGAGCCAGTCCGTCGGGACGGGTGAACAACGACCGGTCACCGTCGAGTACGTCGAGAATGAGTCGTGAATAGGGCGACAGCGGCTCGGCGTCCGACACCGTCGACAGGTCGAGCGACATCCGACCGATCCCGAGGTCCTCGCCGGGGCCGGGCTCCTTGACCGTCATGGCGATGTCCACTCGGCCGTCGCCCGACAGGTCGAACGTCAGCACGGCGCCGTCGGCCGGCAGGTGCTTCACCGGTCCCTCGGGGCGACGGAACACCAGCGACACCCGCTGCGTGCTGGTTCCCAGCATCTTGCCGGTGCGCAGGACGAAGGGAACGTCGCGCCACCGGTCGGTGTCGACCCACATGCGTGCGGCGACGAACGTGTCGGTCGACGAATCGTCCGCGATCCCCTCGACGTCCTGGTAGCCGCGGTACTGACCGAGGACCACCTCGGACGTGTCGAGCGGGCGGAACGCCGCGATGACCGACTCGCGGGCAGTCTGCAGGTCGTCCGCACCGAGGCTGAGTGGGGGCTCCATGGCCACCTCCGCCGCGACCTGGAACAGGTGCGTCACCAACATGTCGAGCACGGCACCCGTGGCGTCGTAGAACTCGGCACGGTCGTCGATGTCCAGCGTCTCCGGCACGTCGATCTGCACCTGCTCCACGTGTTCCCGGTTCCAGATCCCCTCGATCATCCCGTTCGCGAAGCGCAGGATGTGCAGGTTCTGGGTGTTCTCCTTGCCGAGGAAGTGGTCGATCCGATAGACCTGCTTCTCGTCGACGATGGCATGGACCGCCTCGTCGAGCTTCTCGAAGTTCTCCTGCGACGTGCCGAACGGCTTCTCGTAGACCACCCGCGCGCCCTCGGCGAGATCGTGTGCGCCGAGCGCCTCGGTGTAGTCGATGAAGGTCGAGGGCGGCAGCGCGATGTAGTGCACGAGCTGCACGTCGCCGCCCAGCTCGTCCTTCACGTCTCCGATGACCGACGGCAGGTCACCCGGATCGTCGGCGGTGAATCCGTTGCCCGCGAAGCGAACACGGTCCGCGAACGACGACCACACCTTCTCGTCGATGCTGTCGACACCCTCCCCGGGACCGAACTCCTCGAGCGCCGCGCGGATGTGCTCGCGGAACTCGTCGTCGGTCTTCTCACCTCGACCGTTGCCCACCAACGCCCACTGCTCGGGCAGCAGTCCTTCCTGCGCAAGTTCGTAGAACGCCGGCAGCACCATGCGCTTGGCAAGGTCTCCCGTCGCCCCGAAGAGCACGAAGATGGTCGGAGCCCCGCCGGATTCGGATGTCGCAGTGTCAGCCATGCCTCCATGATGCCCAGTCGGGGGCTCCCCCGAACCTCGATCGCCTCACAGTGCCGCGTCGACGCTACTGTCGAGCCGGTGACACGATCGATCTTCGACGGCGACATCGCCGGTCTCGGGACCTCCAGCGGAACCAGGATCGTCGTCGGCCACTGGACGTCGTCGCCGCTGGGCGACTTCACCGATGTCATGGTCGAGTTCGCGGACGGCGAGCGCCTTCTGCTGGCACCGTCCGACGCGGTCCGCGAGTTCGTCACCGCGACCTACCACTTCGACACGACGACCATCACCGACGTCTCGTATCACCGCCGAGGTGACCGAGTCGGCGTCTCCGCGGGTGATCTCGAGGTGTCCTTCCAGATCGGCGGCCCGACACTGCTGGGTCGACTGCTCACCCTCGCACCGACGTCTGTGGTCACCACACCCTGGTTCTGTACGGTGAGCGACCCGATCGCGCGGGTCGTGATGCGCGGCGTGCGGACCAGGGGCACCGCCGGCGGTGGGCGGCGCGAATACTACGGAGCGCGAGGGCAGCGCAGCATCGTCGGCGCGACGGCATCGTGGAAGGGCGACGATCTGGGACACCTGTCGCCGGTGGAGCCGCCGGTGCGATTCGGATTCGGGTCCACACCCGCGGCCCCGTCGACGACGCGGATACGCACGACGATCGACCACCGCTGACCGAGGTCACCGCAGGGTGGTGTTCTCGTCACGGGAGAGGAAGAACGCGTTCGAGCCGACGCGGGCGCACGCGACTCCGTCCTCCCGAGAGACGCAGAAGCTCTGCCCCGTGTTGATCACCTCGCCGTACTGCAGTGTGCGGATGTTCTCAGAGCCGGTGAAATAGCCCTGATTCGTGCAGTAGTGGATCGGCCCGGCGCTCTCCACACGGACGGCGTACTTGCTGGTGGCACCGTTCGAGCAGACCTCGCCCTCGTCGGGAGCGACACTGGACACGGCCTGGCATCCCAGGAATCCGACCGAGGTTCCGTTCGGGAAGAGCCCACACGACACATTCCCCGACGGCGTCCGGAAGTAGTACCCCTCACCCGCCCCGCCACTGTCGCGGAAGAGCTCGGGATCCACCGACACCTCCTGCGACCCCGGACGCGGGAGTGCGTCCGCCGGGTCTGCCGACTCTGCCGACGGCGACTGCTCGACCGGCTGTTCCTCTGCGCCCGGCTGATCCGACGCTGCACCGGTGGGCGGCTCGATCGGCGCCACGACCGATGTCCCCGTCGGCGTCACGACCGAGGTGTCAGCGGGCGCCGGAACCGCCGTCGCCGACGTCACCTGGTCCGGAGCCGAACATGCCCCCAGCACCGCGGCGCCGGCGACCAGGGTGGCCGCGACGGCAGCCCGTGTGCTCATCGAGAACGACATGTCGACTCCTGTCCGGAGCCGGCCGATCGCCGCCCCCTCTGACATACCCATCGGTCTCTTTCGTGGCGTCGTTACCTGTACTCACGTCACGATCAGGACACGAGCCGGCTAACTGCCGTCGAGGGGTGCGATGCCGGCGATGAGTTGGTACGGAGTCAGCGAGAAACCACGCTGAGGTCCGAACCAGCGAATGCAGTCGACCAGGATCGTGGTGCCCTTGGCGCGCTCCGCAGCAGCGACGTCCGGACACGTGGGGAAGATCCCCGGCACCACCTCGTAGTACAGCGGCCCGACGTAGGTCGGCTCCGCGGAGGCGGTTCCCGCCCCTGCCAGCACCGATCCCGCCGTGACGGCTCCGGCGGCGAGCACTCCACCGACCACTCGCCGTAGTCCGATTCGCACCATGACACACACCTTCCGATGGGAGAGCCCCGGCCTTCGAAAACCGTACCGTGCGGACTGTTACGGGGGAAGAGGCATGCGGGAACGCAGGCACGGTTGCCGTAAAATACGAGGGTCCACCAGGCACTTGTTTCGATCAGGGGAGTCACGTGACCGCGCACGTCGAAGAAATGCAGTTCCAGGCCGAGACCCGGCAGCTGTTGGATCTGATGATCCACTCGGTCTACTCCAACAAGGACTCGTTCCTCCGCGAGTTGGTGTCCAACTCGTCGGACGCGCTGGACAAGCTGCGACTCGAGTCGTTCCAGAACAAGGATCTCGGCGCCGACACCTCCGATCTCCACATCGACCTGGAGATCGACAAGGAGAACCGCACCCTCACCGTGCGGGACAACGGCATCGGCATGTCGCGCGACGAGGTCGTCGATCTCATCGGCACGCTCGCGAAGTCGGGCACCGCCGAGGTCCGCGCGAAGCTGAAGGAAGCGAAGGACGCGGCCGCGTCCGAGGAGCTCATCGGCCAGTTCGGCATCGGCTTCTACTCCACGTTCATGGTGGCCGACAAGGTCACCCTCGTGACCCGGCGCGCGGGTGAGGACTCCGCGACGCGCTGGGAGTCCAGCGGTGAGGGCACGTACACCATCGAGGAGGTGTCCGACGCGCCTCAGGGCAGCGCCGTGACCCTGCACCTGAAGCCGGCCGACGACGAAGACCACCTCTACGACTACACGTCCGAGCACAAGATCCGCGAACTGGTGAAGCGGTACTCGGACTTCATCGCGTGGCCCATCCGCATGCAGGTCGAGAAGACCACCGGCGAGGGCGACGACGCCACAACGGTGCTCGAGGACGAGACGGTCAACTCGATGAAGGCGCTGTGGACGCGCTCGAAGGACGAGGTCTCGGACGAGGAGTACACCGAGTTCTACCGCCACGTCAGCCATGCATGGGACGAGCCGCTCGAGGTCATCCCCATGAAGGCCGAGGGCACCTTCGAATACCAAGCGCTGCTGTTCATTCCGTCGCGCGCACCGTTCGACCTCTTCATGCGGGAGTCGAAGATCGGCATCCAGCTGTACGTGAAGCGCGTGTTCATCATGGACGACTGCGAGGAGCTGGTGCCCGAGTACCTGCGCTTCGTCAAGGGTGTCGTCGACGCGGCGGACCTGTCCCTCAACGTCTCTCGCGAGATCCTGCAGCAGGATCGCCAGATCCGCGCCATCCGGCGCCGCCTGACGAAGAAGGTGCTGAGCACAGTCAAGGATCTCCAGGCGAACCAGCCGGAGAAGTACAGCACGTTCTGGACCGAGTTCGGCCGCGCCCTCAAGGAGGGCCTGCTCTCCGACCACGACAACCAGTCCACTCTCCTCGAGCTGTCGTCCTTCGCCAGCACCCACAGCGACGAGAAGCCGACCACGTTGGCCGAGTACGTCTCTCGGATGAAGGACGGCCAGGACGCGATCTACTACATGACCGGCGAGTCGCGCCAGCAGGTGGAGAACTCCCCGCACATGGAGGCGTTCACCGCCAAGGGACTCGAGGTGCTGATACTCACCGACGCCGTCGACGAGATGTGGACCGGGTCCGTACCCGAGTTCGACGGGAAGCCGTTCCGTTCCATCGCGAAGGGTGCCGTCGATCTGGGTGACGACGAGGCGGAGACCGAGGAGAAGGACGCACGAAAGGCGCAGTTCGCCGACCTCACCTCGTGGATGGCCGAGACGCTGTCCGACGACGTGAAGGAGGTCCGCCTGTCCTCACGCCTGACCACCTCACCCGCGTGCATCGTGGGCGACGACTTCTCCCTGAGCCCGCAGCTCGAGAAGATGTACCGCGCCTCCGGCCAGCCGGTCCCCAAGACCAAGCGCATCCTCGAGCTCAACCCGGACCACGCGCTGGTCACCGCGCTGGAGAAGGCCCATGCGGAGAAGAAGGACGAGATGGCGCTGGCCGAGACCGCCAAGCTGCTCTACGGCACAGCCCTGCTCGCCGAGGGTGGCGAGCTGGACGACCCGGCGTCGTTCGCGAAGTTGTTGGCGGAGAGGCTGACACGCACGATGTGACCTGAGGACATATGCCCACCCGTAGGGTGGGCATATGTCGGGGGACGTGGTCGTGATCGGGGCGGGGCTCAGCGGGTTGGTGGCAGCACGGGAGCTCGAGCGAGCGGGTCGGTCCGTCACGGTGCTCGAAGCTGCCGATCGCATCGGCGGGAAGGTGCTCACCCGAGATGTCGACGGGCACCACGTCGACTACGGCGCGCACTGGGTCGGCGGCGATCAGACGGCTGTCCTGGACCTCGCCGACGAGCTTGGTGTCGCCACCGCTCCCGAACCGCGTCGTCGACGCGGTGCGGACGAAGTGTTCGCGGCCGCCGGCCGCGTCCACCGCTATCACGGTCAGGTGCCGCGCATCCCCGTTCGCGAGTGGCTCCCCGTCGGTTCGGGTATCGCGCGACTCGACCTGGCGGTCCGCACCGTCGACCGCGCGATGCCGCTGCTGTCGACCTGGCGGCCCGGAGATCACGAGATGTCCGACGTTCTCGCGCGTCGGATGTTTCCCTCCGCCTACGGCCGCGACATCCTCACGTGCTTCTTCCGGTTGATCTTCGGCGCCGACCCGGACGAGGTCCCCGCCCGAGCCGCACTCGAGTACCTACGCGCGGCCGGCAGCCTGCGCGCTATCGCCGAGGTGCGTGACGGAGCGCAGGAACGCTACTTCGTGGACGGCACCGCATCGCTGATCTCAGCTGTGGCACAGCACCTCTCCGCCCCGCCGGAGACGTCTCGACCCGTCATCGCGATCCGGCCGGACACCTCCGGAGTCGACGTGGTCACCGCGGACGGCACAGTCCGCGCATCGTCGGTGGTTCTCGCGGTCCCCCTCCCCCGCGCCGCCGACATCGACGGTGCGCTCCCCGCCGGACTCGGGGACCGGATGCGCACCTCCCGCATGGGCGAGTACGCGAAGACCATCGTCGTGTACGACAGTCCGTGGTGGCGCGAGAACGGACTCACCGGAACGGCACTCGACGTCGACGGCCTGGTCCAGATGATCGTCGACGGCAACGCCGGACGGGACTCGCCCGGCATCCTGGTCGCCTTCAGTGGCGGTCGAGCCGCGGCAGACCTGTTCTCCCGCACAGATCGCCGTGACATCGTCGTCGCCGAGCTGGTGCGGCTGTTCGGCCCTCGGGCGCGGTCACCTCGTCGTGTCGACGACATCACCTGGTCGGCGCAACCCTGGCTGGGTGGGGCGCCCACCGCGATCCCGCCGTACGGAGGCGTCTTCCACCATCAGGACCTGACTACGGACCGCGTGCACTGGGCAGGAACGGATCTGGCCGATCGCTGGCCCGGCTACCTCGACGGGGCCGTGCGTTCCGGTCGGCGAGCGGCGCGTGAGATCCTGACTACGTCTCGAGGTGGGACCGTCTGAGATCGGGCAGCCTCCGCGGTGCCGCGAGCCGACGCAGAGCCGGTGCCACCGGTCGGCCTCGGAGAAGCCCCTCGGTGGTGCCCGCCTCGAGGGCCTTCCGGTAGACGAGGACCGCCTCCCGCACAGCATCGACCGTGTGGTCGATGTCCGAGTCCGTGTGCGCCGCGGACACGACGAACGACTGACCGAGGACACCGCGGGACAGCATCTCCTGCAGGAAGAGAGTCCGGTAGGACTGCGAGGGAACCCCGTCGGCATCCGCGGTGGCGAACACCAGGCAGCTGGGGCGTCCGAGGACCCGAAGGTGTTCCCCGACACCGGCATCGAACGCCACCGCGGTCACGGCGTCACGCAACCGGGCGCCGGCGCGCTCCATGGCGCCCACGGGGTCCTCCGTCTCGTACGCCCGGACGACGGCACGAAACGCGGCGAGCCCCGTTGTCTCCGGTCCGTGCGTCGTCGACAGCAGGAAGACTCGGTCGGAGTCCGTGCGCAGACCGCCGAGTTCCATCAGATCGCGGCGGCCGGCGAGCGCGGACAGCGGGAGTCCGTTGCCCATGGCCTTGCCCCAACACGACAGATCGGGAGTCACGCCGTACACACCCTGCGCACCCGCGGACGACCATCGGAACCCGGTGATCATCTCGTCGAACACGAGAACGGTCCCGTGTCGATCACAGGCTGCGCGGACGGCCTCGAGATACCCCGGTGACGGTTCGGCCAGCGCACCGGCTGCCTCCATGACGACGCACGCGATGTCGTGATCGGCCAGGATCCGTTCCAGCGCAGGGGTGTCGTCGAACGGGAACCGATGCACCGCGCCGTGCGGGATTCCCGCGTTCATCTCCGTCGTCCCGATGAACCAGTCGTCGACCGAGAAGAACGGCTGCGCACAGACCGCGATCTCGGTACGGCCGGTGACCGCACGCGACAGGCGGACGGCCGCGGTGGTCGCATCGGAGCCGTTCTTCGCGAACTTCACCATCTCCGCGGTGGGAACGGTCCTCAGGAAGTCCTCCGCCGCGAGCACTTCGAGCTCGGTCGGCCTCGAGAAGTTGGTTCCCCTGGCGACCGCGTCCGCCACGGCGTCGACCACGGGACGGTACCCGTGTCCCAGTGTGACCGAGCGCAGACCACTCCCGTACTCGACGTACTCGTTGTCGTCGACGTCCCACACACGGGCGCCGACGCCGTGCGTGAGGATCGGGGTGAGGTGCTCCGGGTACTGATCGGAACCCCGTGCGTACGTGTGGCTTCCACCGGGGACGAGGCGGTGCAGACGTTCCTGGAGTTCCGAGGATCTCTCGTGTGTCATCGCGTGGCCTCTCGGCGATCGTCGTGGGAGGGTATGGTGTCGTCGGGATGGTCCGACTCGCGTCGCAGGACGGTCCGCGCGGTCGTGGCGACGAACCACAGCGCCACCGCCCACTCGGAGACGAGCACCCCGACGACCATGGTCACGACCGATCCGGTGACCGAGGTGATCAGCAGAGCCGACGCCGCGAAGGTGACGCCGAGGACGGCGCCGCTGAGCACCGTCGACGTCCGACCCTGCGCCGGCAGCACGGCGGTGGTGACGTAGGACGTGAGCGTGGTGGCAGGGAGGATCCAGGCGAGGATGCGCAGCAGGTCCGTCGCCTCGGCGAACTCGGTGCCGTAGACGATGCGGATCACCAGGGGGGCCACGAGCGTCAGCCCTGCCGCGGCGACGACCGCGAGTGCGAGACACCCCGCCGCACCCTGCATCGTCCGCGCCCGGAAGGCCTGGCCGTCCCGAATTCGGGTCATCCGCGGGAGCAGCGCGAACCCGATCGGATCGAGAACCGACTGTCCCGCTCGGACCAGCCGGTCCGCGGCCGAGAACAGGCCCAGGGAGACCGCGTCGAGCACCGTGGAGTACGCCGCCGCGCCGCCCTGTCCGTAGCCGGTCAGCAGGAGCCGCGACGCGAGCACCGGTGCCGCCGTTCTCAGAGTGTCACCGACCCGCCACGAGGGAACGAGGCGTCCGAAGTGCCGGTCGGCGTCCACGCCGGTGGCGATCACGGTGACGATGGACGAGCCGCCCAGACAGGCCAGCGCGACCTCGGGCGACGGGAACTGCGGCAGCAGAACGACCAGCGCCAGCAGGTATGCCACACGTCCGGCGGCCTGGTAGGCGGTGGAGGCACCGAAGCGGCCACGACCGATCAGCAGCCAGTCCTCCGACAGTGACCAGACACCCCCGGCGACCGCCCCGAGCAGGATCATCCGGGCGGCACCGTCCACACCGGCGGCCCACCCGACCAGCGCCGCGACGACGAGCACGGCGAAGAGTCCGCACCGCACCACCGCGTACGCGCCACGCACCTGCGTGATGTCGGGGTCGTCGACGCGCGCAGCGAAGTACTGCGTGGCACCGAGATCGACGAGAACCGAGCCGAGGAAGTACGCCGACATCCCCACCGCGACGAGCCCGACTCCTTCGGTTCCGAGCAGCCGGGCTGTCAGCGGCAGGGTGACGAGCGTGACGAGGAACTGACCGTAGGTGCCGAAGCCCACGAGCAGGACGTCTCGGGCGAGCCGCAGCATCAGCGCCGCAGGAGGCGGTCGGCCACGTCGCCGGCTCGCGCACGTAACCGGGTGAGCACGGCGCCGAGAATGCGTCCGTCTCCGGCGAGGACGTCGCCGGTGGAGACCAGAGCCGGGAGTTCGCGTGCGAGACGGTGATGCAGCCGGACCGACTCGCTGAGTTTGCTGTAGCTCGACGTCCGGCTGCACAGGTTGAAGGTCGAGTCGCGCCACGCTGCGTCGATGGTGGAGACGCCGTGGAAGTCCCCGTGAGCGCCCATGCGAGCGAACAGATCGACGTCCATCGGGAACACCAGGTCGCCGCGGAAACCGCCGACCCGGTCAAACAGATCCCTGCGGAAGGTGGTGGCCGCGGTCGGCCCGAACTCGGCGGGACCGCGGCGCACGATGATGCCCGCGAGATCCTTGCCCGGGCGTCGACCGAGCAGGCCGGGGAGGCCGAGCCCGGTCTCCTTCACCGACCCCTGCTCGTCGATCACCTCGAACTTGGACGAGACCACCGCGATCCCGGGATCGTCCAGTACGGCCTGCTGTCCCGCCAGCGCACCGGGACGGAGCACGTCGTCGGCGCACACCACCTTGACGAGCCGGCCCGTCGAGGCCCGCACGGCCGCGTTCCAGTTGTCCCCGATGGCGAGCACCCGGTCGTTCCGCACGATCCGGACGCGCTCGTCGCGGAAGGAGCGGGCGATGTCACCGGTCGCGTCGGTGCTCGCGTTGTCGAGCACCAGGACCTCCATGTCCTCGTCCTGGTCCAGGACGGAGGCCAGTGTGGTCTCCAGGGTGCGCGCGGCCTCGTAGGCCGGGATGCACACCGAGAGCGGAGCGGTCATGAGCGAAGTCCTTCCGTGGCCGAGTCGAGATCGACGAACGACATCTCCGGATGTGCCGCAGCGACTTCCGGGAGGAGATCCGGGACGGTCACCACCACACGGTCGGGACGATGGGTGTACAGCCATTCCGGGCCGACGATGGGAACGTCCGTACCCGGCATGCGGCGGCCCCATTTCGCCGGGGACGCATCGACGACCGCGCCGACCGTCTCCGTGGTCACCCCCGCCATCGCGAACAGAGCGACCGCGCGCGACGCCGCTCCGTACGCGGCGAGCGTCACACCCGCGCGAGACGACGCGCCGAGTCTCGCCCGCACCGCCTCGACCTCGGCGACGGCGGCTGCTCCGAGGGACGACACGACGGTGGGATCGGTGACGGCGGCGGCAGCCTCGGCTTCCCGCACGCGCCGTGCCGTCACGAGGTCGTCCTCCCACACCGGGAGGCGCACCGAGTCGTCGCGCATCGCCGAGACCAGGAGAGTCCCGCCGTAGAGGTCCGACTCCCAACACCCGGTGGGCATCAGACCCGCTGCCCACAGAGCGGTCTCGAGCGCGGTCGACGACCAGTAGGCGAAGTGTCCGTGGCGGAGCGCCGTCCACTGGCGATCCCGCACGATGGTCATGAAGGAGTGGACCTGCAGCACCAGTACGCCGCCGTCGCCGAGCAGCGCCCGACGTTCACGCAGAGCGGCCGCCTGGTCCGGCTCGTGCATCAGCCCGAAACCGTCGACGACGAGGTCGGCGGAGCGCGAACCCGCCACGGCCGGACCGGCATCCGCGACGCCACGGGATCTCACGTCGGGGATCCAGGACCCACCGTGGGGGCTTCCGTACTCGCGGACCACGGCGCCGTCGGGGAGCCACCCGCGTCGCACGATCTCGTCCATCGCCCGAGAAGCGGCTCGCGTCAACGCCTCCGGCTCCACTCCACGCGGCTCATTCGCGCGGGTGTCGTCGTCCAGGAGCTGTGCCAGGCCGCACGTCGTGCACAGGCCCATCGCGAGAGCATGCATCTCGTCGCCCTCGGGAGAGGACTCGGCCGTCGGGAAACTGTCCGCGGCCGGCACGAGACCGAGATCGAGCACCGTGGACACCGTCGCCGAGGCGCAGGCTCTGCACGAACTCATGAGATTCTCCGGCTCGTCGTACGCGGGGAGCACCCGTCGGCGACACTGGACTCATGCGCGTCGAGACCACACCTCTGCGAGACGTCCTGCTCTTCCTGCCCACCCCGCATCGCGACGATCGGGGTTTCTTCACGAGGACCTTCGACACCGAGATCTTCGACGCGGCGATCGCCGAGCACACGACCCTGTCCACGAGAGCCGCTGATTTCCGTCAGGACTCCCAGTCCCGTTCCGCCGGCGGCGTTCTGCGTGGCCTGCACGGGCGAGGAGGCCGAGGCGAGGCCAAGTTGGTGCGGTGCGCCCGCGGCGCCGTCCAGGACGTCCTGGTGGACACCAGAACGGAGTCGCCCACCTTCGGTCAGTGGTTCGACGTCGTGCTCGACGACGTGGAGTGCGCGCACCTGTTCGTGCCCCCAGGCTTCCTGCACGGCTTCCTCACCCTGGGCGAGACCGCAGACGTGTGCTACCGGATCGACCGTCCGCACGAACCCTCCGAGGACGTGGGCGTCCGCTGGGACGACGCGGATCTGGCGATCCGCTGGCGCGGGACGCCGAGCATCGTGAGCGACCGGGACGCGGCAGCGCGGTCCTGGCGCGACCTCGTCGCCGGCGGGTGATCTCTCACGCACTGCCGACACCCACCCGCGTCCTGCGGAGGTTCTCGTCGATCGCGCCGGTCCGCTGGAGCTCGGTGACGCGGGCCAGACGCGTGAAGCGCTGCGCCAGTGCGTCCGCGGTGAGACCGTGGCGGGCGTATGCGGCGACCAGCTCTTCAGCGCCGGCTCGGACACTCCACTCGGGGACGAAGGCGGGCAACACCTCTCGCGCCGCGGAGAAGTCGACGCGGTAAGACCGCGGGTCGGCGCCGTATTCTCCGGTGACCACCACCTCGGCACCCGTCACGTCGGCGACCGTCTCGGCGATGTCGCGCACCGTCACGTTGTTCGCCTCGGTGCCGATGTTCAACGCCCGGTTCCGAATTCGGTCGACCGGCGCCTCGAGCGCGGCCGCGAAGGCGTACGCGATGTCTCGCGCGTGCACGAGGGGTCGCCACGGCGTGCCGTCGGACTTGACGACGATGCGTCCGGTGAGGAACGCCGACGCCGTGAGATCGTTGACCACGATGTCCGCCCGCAGCCGCGGTGAGTAGCCGAAGGCCGTCGCGTTGCGGAGGAACACCGGCGCGAAGCTGTCGTCCGCCATGGCCGCGACGTCGTCCTCGACGCGCACCTTGCTCACGGCGTAGGGGGTGAGGGGCCTCAGCACCGCGTCCTCCGTGACCGCGTCCTGACCGGCGGCGCCGTAGACCGAACAGGTGGACGCGTACAGGAACCGGCCCACCCCCGCATCCTTCGCGGCACGTGCGAGACGCACGGAGGCATGGTGATTGATGTCGTGCGTGATCTCCGGCGCCAGCGTGCCGAGCGGATCGTTCGACAGTGCGGCGAGGTGCACCACCGCGTCGACACCCGTGAGATCGGCGGCTACGACGTCGCGCAGATCCGTGGCCAGGGTGACCGGATCCGCGGGTGCGTCACCGAGAACGCAGTCCGCGAACAGGCCGCTGTCGAGCCCCACCACGGTGTGACCACGCTCCTGCAGGAGTGGAACCATGACGGTACCGAGGTATCCCTGGTGTCCGGTGACGAGTACACGCATGCTGTTCACGACCCTTTCGTCTGCGGTGCCGGACGGTCCGACCGCAGGTTCTCCGTGTGCAGGAGTATCTTCTCCACGACGAACGCCTCGGCATATCTGCTGCGGCACTGCACTCCTCGCACGCGCGCCAGCCCGAGAAAGGTCTCGGAGTCGTACCAGTCGTGGTGATGCTGCGAGGGGTAGTGCCGCGACAGCAGCTCCGCCTTGCGCACCGCCACGTCGTCGGCGAGCGGATAATAGAGACCGGGTGTCGGAAGATCGGACTCCCACTTGACGATCTCGTAGCCCAGCACCAGATGGTCGCGAAAGACGGTGGGAACCAGCTCCGCCAGCAGGCGGTGATCCTGGTGCGCGTCGCGCCGCTGCGGTGCGAGTACGACGTCGGGCTCGCACGTACGCCGGAACTGTTCGAGTCCGTTCTTCACCGCGCTCCAGTGATCAGGGGAGCGGCCGTCCGGCACGTCGAGCACGGTGAGCGACACCGGTCCGTCCGAACAGAAGTCCGACAGTGCCTTTCGCTCCTCGGCTTCCCGCTCGGTACCGCCGCCCGACGACACCAGAGCGTGCACCTCGACATCTCCCCCACGGGTGAGGTCGAGGAGCGTTCCTCCGGCGCCGATGGCGATGTCGTCCGGATGCGCCCCGAGCACCGCCACCGAGCGGATACGGCTGGGGGACAGGCCAATCACGCGACGACGCTCGACAGTGGCGGTCGATTCCGATCGCCCTCCCACACCGCCCACGGGCGAATGCCGCGCCCGTAGTCGTTGTCGAGTTCCGCACGCTCCTTGAAGGTGTCGGCCGGCTTCCAGAATCCCTCGTGCCGGTATCCGAACAGTTCCCCGCGGCCCGCCAGTGTCATACACGCATCGCCGACCAGATCGCCCCCCTCCGGAATGTGGTCGAAGACCTCCTGACTGAGCACGAAGTACCCGCCGTTCTCCCAGATGGGAAAGCGGCTCACCGGAACGATGTCCTTGATCTCGCCGGCCTCCGACACGTCCACGCAGTGGAAGCTCGACTGCGGCGGCACCACCAGCATGGACGCCACGGCGCCCGACTCGTGATAACGCTCGATCATCGTGTCCAGCGGGGCGTCGGTCAACACGTCCGAGTAGTTGGCGAGGAAGTAGGGATCGCCGTCAAGGTGGTCACGGACGCGCCGCAACCTCTCGCCGATGGGCGACTCGACGCCGGTGTCCACGAACGTGATCGACCAGTCGCTCATGTCCGTGCTCAGCAACTCGACCTTGCCGTCGCGCATGACGAAGTCGTTGGACTGCTCCTCGTGATAGTCCAGGAAGAACTGCTTGATCGCTGCCGCGCCGTAGCCGAGGCACAGCACGAAGTCCTTGTGGCCGTAGTGTGCGTAGTACTTCATGATGTGCCAGAGGAGCGGACGGGGCCCGACCATCTGCAAGGGCTTCGGGATGTCGTCGTTGCGGTCGTTGCGCATGCGCATTCCGTAACCGCCACAGAACAGTACGACCTTCATGCCAGAGCCTCCGATGTGTCGAGCCGCCCGATGTCGGCGGTGTGGAGAACGGGGAGTGGGAACACGACGCGCCCACCCCACTCGGCGACGTAGCTCAGCTGCTCGGTGAGCTCGCTCTCGAGATTCCACGGCAGGACCAGGACCACGTCCGGACGATCCGCCGCGATGCGATCGGGATGGTGCACCGGGATTCGCGTCCCCGGTGTGAACCGGCCGTGCTTGTAGGGATTGCGATCGACGGTGTACTCCACCAGGTCCGTTCGGATGCCGCAGTAGTTGAGCAGGGTGTTGCCCTTGCCCGGCGCGCCGTATCCGACCACGCGTTCACCCCGCCGGCGACAGTCGAGGAGGAACTCGAGCAACGTCGCTCGGACCCCGCGCGCCGCCTTCTCGAGCCCGCGATAGCCGACCACGTGATGCAGTCCCGCGCGCTGCTCGGCCGCGAGCAGGTCGAGGGTGCGCTCGCTGGGCGGGCCGGCGTTCGCGGACGGTGTCGCCCAGATCCGGATGGAACCACCGTGGGTGGACAGTTCCTCGACGTCCACGACGGTCAGGTCGCCTCGGGCGAGCGCCCTCGTCGCCGTCAGGACCGTCCAGTACTGGAAGTGCTCGTGGTAGACCGTGTCGAACTGTGCGTCGGCCACCAGGTGGAGGGCGTGGTGCACCTCGATGCTGACCATGCCGTGGTCCGACACCAGCGTGCGCAGCCCCTCGGTGAATCCCGCGACGTCCGGGATGTGGGCGTACACGTTGTTCGCGACGACGAGGTCCGCCGGCCCGTGCGCGGCACGCACCTGCGCCGCGGTCGTCGGATCGAGGAACGCTGTCTCCGTCGGAACACCGGACTCACGCGCTGCCGCACCGACGTTCACGCTCGGCTCGATACCGAGGCAGCGGATTCCGGCGTCCACGACGTGCTGCAGGAGATAGCCGTCGTTGCTCGCCACCTCGACCACGAACGACTCGTCGGACAGATCCAGGCGGCGCACGGACTCCTGCACGAACGTCCGGGCATGGTCGACCCAGCTGCTCGAGAACGACGAGAAGTACGCGTACTCGGTGAACGTCTCGGCCGGCGACACGAGAGCCGGAATCTGCAACAGCAGGCACTCTCGGCAGAGACGCAGGTGCAGGGGGAAGGTGGGCTCCGGATCGTCGAGCTGCGCTGCGGTGAGGAACGATTCGCACGGCGGTGTCGCGCCCAGGTCGAGGACACTCTCGAGGTCGGCGGATCCGCAGAGACGGCAGTGCATGAGCATTCCTCACTGGCAGGCCGCGCGTCCGTGTCGGGCCCCGCCGACGGGGTGGACCGAACGCGCTGCTTTGTACGATTTGCACGTATTCTGCCATAGAAAAATACCCTGTGCCGGTTTCCGGCTCCAAATCATTCGCTCGAACTACATCTCACCTCCGCTGCGTGTTGTGAGAACACACGGGCCACAGGGAACGATCCGGTCACTCCTCGGGTTCGGTGAGCCCCGCCCGCTCGTCGCGCTCGGCCCACTCGATCAGCGGGGCGATCGAGTACACGGCATCGTCGATTCCTGCGTGCAGATCACCGAGATCCGCGAATCGGGACGGCACCGTGTACATGGTGAGGTCCCGCGGCTCCACGTCGGCGATCTCGTCCCACGTGATCGGCGTCGACACCGTCGCGTCCTGATTGCCGCGCACGGAGTACGCGCTCGCGATGGTGTGGTCGCGGGCGTTCTGGTTGTAGTCGACGAACAACTTCGTCGGGTCGCGGTCCTTGCGCCACCACGTCGTGGTCACGTCGTCCGGCGCGCGCCGCTCCACTTCCCGAGCGAACGCCAGTGCGGCCCTGCGGACATCGGCGAAGCCTTGCTCCGGCGCGATACGCACGTACACGTGCAACCCGTTGCCGCCCGACGTCTTCGGCCACCCGACGGCACCGAGTTCGTCGAGCACCTCGCGCGTCACCGCCGCCACCCGGCGCACCCGGTCGAAGGAGCAGTCCGGCATCGGATCCAGATCGATGCGCCACTCGTCCGGACTCTCCACGTCGGCGCGCCGGCTGTTCCACGGATGGAACTCCACCGTCGACATCTGCACGGCCCAGATCACATGCGCCAGTTCGGTGACGCAGAGTTCGTCCGCGGTGCGGTCGTAGCGCGGAAAGGTGACCCGCACCGTCTCCATCCAGTCCGGAGCGCCTTTCGGCAACCGCTTCTGGTGCACCTTCTCCCCGGCGAGACCGTCGGGGAACCGGTGCATCATGCAGGGCCGCTCCCGCAGCGCGCGCACGATGCCGTCGCCGACAGACAGGTAGTACTCGACGAGACCACGCTTGGTGGCTCCGCTCGCCGGGAAGTACACGCGGTCGGGGTTGGACACCCGCACCGTGCGTCCGCTGACCTCGAGTTCGATCGCCGGTGACGTGGCTGCCATGACGCGATACTAGTGCGGCCCGAGGGGGTACACAGGAACACGTCGGAGTTCGTACGAGCGAAGGAGCACCCCTTGATCTTCATCACCGCCAAGTTCCGAGTGAAGGCAGAGCACGCGGACGACTGGCCCGAGATCTCGCGAGCCTTCACCGAGGCCTGCCAGGCGGAGGAGGGATGCCTCTGGTACTTCTGGTCGCGCACACTCGACGATCCCACCGAGTACGTCCTCGTCGAGGCCTTCCGCGACCCGGATGCCGGTGCGACACACGTGCAGTCGGACCACTTCAAGCAGGCGCAGAAGGATCTCCCGCCGTACCTGCAGGAGACTCCGAAGATCGTCAGCACCGAGGTGGAGGGCACCGACTGGTCGGAGCTCGGCGAACTCGCGGTCTAGTTCCGCGCGTCCACGATCTCGGCGAGCGTGCGGACGGCGTCGGCGAACACCCCCGGCAGTTCCTGCGGCGGGTTGTGGCCGGCGTCGACCGCACGCACGTCGACGAGATCCGTGAAGTGCGCGCCGTGGTCGGGCGATCCGTACAGGGCGGCGACCGTGTCCTCCGTCGGATCGAGGACGACGGTCGGCACCGTGATCGACGGCTGCCCGGCGAGCGCGTCCTGCGTGGCCGCGTACCGCGGGTCCCCCGCCGCGAGTCCGTACCGGTGTCGATACGAGTGCACCGCGACGTCGACGAAGTCCGGGTTGTCGAACGATGCTGCGGTGGCGGCGAATTCGGAGTCTCCGAACCGCCACGTCGGCGACCAGTCGGTCCACAACGTCTGCGCGATCTCGGCGCGGTAGGCAGCGAGGCCGGCGCGGCCGCGCTCCGAGTGCAGGTAGTACTGGTACCAGTACCGCTTCTCGAGGTGCGGCGGTGCCGGCGTCGTCACGGCAGCCTCGATGTCCTGCACCAGGTAGCCGGACACGCTGACCAGACCCGACACCGACTCGGGCCACAGCGCCGCCACCGCGCACGCCGCGCGGCCACCCCAGTCGTAGCCGGCGACGATCGGACGGTCGAGTGCCATCGCCCCGATGAGGTCGTGCAGATCGTGCGCCAACGCGGCCTGCTCTCCCGACCGCATCGTGGAGTCCTCGACGAACCGCGTGGGCCCGAAGCCGCGCAGGTACGGCACCACCACGTCTGAACCCGTGTCGGCCAGCAGTCGGGCGACGTCGTCGTAGGACCGGGTGTCGTACGGGAAGCCGTGCAGCAGCACCACAGCCCGCCCCGCCGGATCGCCGTAGCGCTCGTAGGCGACGTCGAGAACCCCGGCCCTGACGGTGCTGATCACTGGTGCCATGGATCCATCATGCCCGTCGACCACTGCGGCCGGCGGAGGTAACCACACCGATGCAGTGGTCGACGAACCGCTGCCGATCGACCTCGATTCCGCCGTCGAGGTACATCGTGAACAGAGCCGTGAGCGCCCCCACGACGCCGGTCGCCGTCAACTGCCTGTCCACCTCGTCGGACTCGAGCTGCTCGCCCACCACCGACACGAAGACGGGCATCGTCGTCATGCCCAGCGTGCTCAAGGCAGGATCCACGAACGTCGCTGTCAGAAGCACTCGGCCACGAGCCGGTTCGTCGATCATCAACTCCACGAATGCCGTGACGGCGCGGCGGGCGCGCTCGTCCGGGCGACGGGCCTGACCCACGGCCGTGACCAGTGCCTCGCGCGCACCCTCGGCGACCTCGCGATAGACGGTGCGCACGAACGTGTCCCGATCGGTGAAGTTCTCGTAGAAGTAGCGTTCGGTGAGCGACGCGCGCGAACACACCGAGCGCACGGTGACGGCGGGCCGACCGACCGAGCCGAGAAGTTCCACCCCGACCGCCAGCAAGGTTGCGCGCCGCTGCTCCCGCCGCGCCTCGAGCGTGGTCACGTTGCGACACCTCACTGTTGACGACCGTCCACCCAGGACCCTACGGTGACAACATGCGTAGTCAGCCGTTGGGGCCGGAGTCACTCACCTGGCGATACTTCGGGGACTGGCGCGGCATGCTGCAGGGGCCCTGGGCCGGCTCCATGCAGAACATGCATCCCGCCCTCGGCGCTGCCGTGACCGAGCACTCGACGTTCGAGTCCGAGCGATGGCAGCGCGTGATGCGGTCGCTGTACCCCATCGGGGGCGTGGTCTTCGACGGCGACCGTGCCGCGAACACCGGCGCTCGAATCCGTAACTACCACAGAGACATCAGCGGTCTCGATGCCCACGGGAAGCCGTACCACGCCCTCGATCCCGATGTCTTCTACTGGGCGCACGCCACGTTCTTCGTCGGCACGATGCTCACCGCCGATTACTTCATGGGCGGGATCAGCGAGGCCGAGCGTGAGCAACTGTTCGTCGAACACCGGCAGTGGTACTCCCTGTACGGCATGAGCATGCGCCCGGTTCCCGAGACCTGGGCCGACTTCCAGCACTACTGGGACCACATGTGCCGCGAGGTCCTCGAGGACACCGCCGCCGCACGCTCGGTGCTCGACATGTCGGCCCTCCCCCGCCCGCCCTTCCTCCCATTGTTGCCCCAGCGAATGTGGGCCCTTCTGCTCCCCGGCATCGAGAAGTCCGCGGTGCGGATAACTGTCGGCCTCTACGACCCGGCGGTCCGAGATCTCCTGGGCTACACCTGGACCGACAGGGACGAGCGGTGGCTTCGCCGTGTCGGCACGCTGGTGAACCTCGCCTTCCGCATGGTCCCGGCGCGCCGGCGTATGCATCCCCGGGCCCGAGCCGGCGTCGACATTGCTGCCGGTCGGCAGCCCGCGAACTCGCCGCTCGCGGAGACCCCCGACCGCAACCTGCCGCCTCTCGGGCGTCGGGACAACCCCCGGCATTACGTACCCGGCCGCTGATTGCACGTAAGTGCACCCGATCGCGGACGAATCGGCGGAATGGCAGATTCCGGCACCATAATGTGGCTCCAGATGCAACAGCCGCTGGAGGGCTCTTGATGAGCGATCGGTAGTCCACAGGGGCACCTCCTAGTTGGACTACCGCCACTACGGGCGTCGCGACACTGTTGCGATGGACGTATTCACCTGGCACCAGCTCATCGCCGGCGGAATCGACGGCTCGACGGTGAGCCGGCGGGCCGCACGCGGCGCTCTCCACCGGGTGCTTCCCGGTGTCTACTCGTCGGAAGTGCCTACGTACACCACACGTTGCGAGGCAGTGAGGCTCTGGAAGCCCGACGCAGTGTTCAGCCACGACACCGCGGCGTGGATGTGGGACCTTCTCCCCGAGGAGCCGGCCCTGGTGCACGCGACTGTTCCGAGGACCGGCACCACGAGGGGTCCCGCCTGGGTGAGGTTGCATCGTCGAACCCTGACGAACGTCAGATGGTTGGGGGACATACCTGTCGTGTCCCTCGAACACGCGATCCTCGACGTCGCCGGCACGTTGACCCGGCCGCAGTTCGAGAAGGTGATCGACAGGGCGCTGTCACGGGCGGTGAGCTGGCGTTCCCTGGCTCAGCTGTGCGACGAGGCGAAGGGGATGACCGGCATGCGTCTGCTGCGTGACCAGTTGCGGCGAGCATGCCCGAACACGTTGTCCGAACCCGAGCGCAGAGTTGCCAGGGCGCTCACCGCCCGGAACCTCGACATGGAGATCAATGGCAAGGTCGGCCCGTACTACGGAGATCTGGTGGACCGGCGCGGGCGCGTGGTGGTGGAGATCGATGGGCGTGAGTTCCACACGGCTGTAGACGTCTTCACCAGCGATCGTCGCCGACAGAACGCACTGGTACTGGACGAATGGATGGTGCTGCGATATTCCGCAGCGACCGTGTCCGCACACGTCGACGCTGTCGCGGACGAGATAGTCGCCACCGTGCGCCGTCGACGATCCTTGGCTCGACGACGCACGTGACTGCACCCGATCGCACCCGAATCTGCCGTTTCGCAGAATTACCGACGATCGGGTGCCTACACGTGCAGCGAGGCCGCCACCTCCCCGAGCGCCCCCTCGAACTGGTGCCCACCCCGCTGGTGCTCGACCACCCGAGCGCCCGGGAGCCGCGCGGAGGCCAGTGCCAGGTGCGCGAACGGCACCACGTCGTCGTCGCGGCAGTGGTGCAGCGTCAGGGAGACCTCCGGCGGGACGGTCGGCCACTCGTACTGGTGGACGTCCCAGCCCGCGGCACTCCAGTCGGGCATCGCGAGCAACGTGGCGGCGGGAACCCGGAGCGAGGCGAGCACGTGCAGCAGGACGGTGGCGCCGAAGGAGTGGGCGATCACGACGTCGGGCCTCGCCTCGAGGCTGCGGCGTATCGGTCCTGCCCACGCCTCGACGCTCATGTCGTCGCTCGGGATGCGGGGCATGTCGACCGTCGCGCCGAGCAGCGCGCCGAACTCCTCCGCCATCGGCTCGTCGTCGTCCTCGCCGCCGGCGCCGTGGACGAACAGGAGTCTCGTCATACCGATACCGACTCGACGGGGCGCCGGAACTCACCGCGGAACGCCGAGAGCCGGCCACCCGTGAGGGTGACCGGCTCTCGTGCGATCAGGGAGCGGGACTCAGAAGTCCATGCCGCCCATGCCGCCGGTCGGATCGCCCGCGGGCGCTCCGGCCTTCTCCGGCTTGTCGGCGACGACGGCCTCGGTGGTGAGGAACAGAGCCGCGATCGACGCTGCGTTCTGCAGTGCCGAGCGGGTGACCTTGACCGGGTCGTTGATGCCGGCGGCGAGCAGGTCCTCGTACTCGTTGGTCGCGGCGTTGAGGCCGTGGCCGAGGGGGAGGTTGCGCACCTTCTCCGCGACGACGCCGGGCTCGAGGCCGGCGTTGAACGCGATCTGCTTCAGCGGTGCCTCGAGGGCGACGCGAACGATGTTCGCGCCGGTGGCCTCGTCGCCCGTGAGGTTGAGGTTCTCGAGTGCGGGAGCCGACTGCAGCAGCGCGACGCCACCACCGGCGACGATGCCCTCCTCGACTGCTGCCTTGGCGTTGCGCACGGCATCTTCGATGCGGTGCTTGCGCTCCTTGAGCTCGACCTCGGTGGCGGCACCGGCCTTGATGACTGCAACGCCACCGGCCAGCTTGGCCAGGCGCTCCTGCAGCTTCTCACGGTCGTAGTCCGAGTCGGAGTTCTCGATCTCGGAGCGGATCTGCGAGACACGACCCGCGATGGCGTCGGCGTCGCCGGAGCCCTCGATGATGGTGGTCTCGTCCTTGGTCACGACGACCTTGCGAGCCTGGCCGAGCAGCTCGAGTCCGGCACCCTCGAGGGAGAGGCCGACCTCTTCGCTGATGACCTCGCCACCGGTGAGGATGGCGATGTCGGCGAGCTGCGCCTTGCGACGGTCACCGAAGCCCGGTGCCTTGACGGCGACGGACTTGAAGGTGCCGCGGATCTTGTTCACGACGAGGGTGGAGAGCGCTTCGCCCTCGACGTCCTCGGCGATGATCAGGAGCGGCTTGCCGGACTGGATGACCTTCTCCAGCAGGGGCAGCAGGTCCTTGACGGTGGAGACCTTCGAGCTGACGAGCAGGATGTACGCGTCCTCGAGGACGGCTTCCTGACGCTCGGCGTCGGTGACGAAGTATCCCGAGATGTAGCCCTTGTCGAAGCGCATGCCCTCGGTGAGCTCGAGCTGCAGGCCGAAGGTGTTGGACTCCTCGACCGTGATGACGCCTTCCTTGCCGACCTTGTCCATGGCCTCGGCGATGAGCTCGCCGATGGACGCGTCGCCTGCGGAGATACCAGCGGTCGCAGCGATCTGCTCCTTGGTGTCGATCTCCTTGGCGGACTTCAGCAGGGACTCGGTGACAGCGGCGACGGCTGCCTCGATGCCGCGCTTGAGGCCGAGCGGGTTCGCGCCGGCTGCGACGTTGCGCAGGCCTTCGCGGACGAGTGCCTGAGCGAGAACGGTCGCGGTGGTGGTGCCGTCACCTGCGACGTCGTCGGTCTTCTTGGCGACCTCTTTGACCAGCTCTGCGCCGATCTTCTCGTACGGGTCCTCCAGCTCGATCTCCTTGGCGATGGACACACCATCGTTGGTGATCGTGGGGGCGCCCCACTTCTTCTCGAGTACGACGTTGCGACCCTTGGGGCCCAACGTCACCTTGACTGCGTCGGCGAGGCTGTTCAAGCCCCGTTCGAGGCCACGGCGTGCCTCTTCGTCGAACGCGATGATCTTGGCCATTGCGAAGTGATCCTCCGGATTGGGGGTGACACACGAAGCGACCACGGGTGGGTCGCTCCCTTTCCACATCCGGCCGAGTCGGTGCCCGCGACGGACGACCAGGGGTGTCGATGATTCCCGATCTCACCTCTTCGACCTGGCACTCACAGTACGCGAGTGCCAACCAGATTTCTAGCAGTCGAGGTGGTCGAGTGCAAGGTCGTCGTCGAGTGGTCGCGATTCACACGGTGTTCACGTGCCGGAACGACGACCGACTCACGCGTGAGAAGAATGTGTGACGCGACCAGTTGTCGCGCGCCACAACAGAATCCACGCGAATCGGACATATACACCCGCCCACCCCTGCGGACGAAAGGACCACATCGTGTCCGATGCAGTCGACACCGGTTACGACAACTCGGCGATGGCACACGAGGAGGAGGGCTACGACAAGGGCCTGAAGCCTCGGCAACTGCAGATGATCGCCATCGGCCGGCGCGATCGGCACCGGCCTGTTCCTCGGCGCGGGCGGCCGCCTCGAGTCCGCGGGCCCGGGCCTGTTCATCATCTACGCCGTCTGCGGCGTCTTCGTCTTCTTCATCCTCCGAGCGCTCGGCGAGCTGGTGCTCCACCGCCCGTCCTCCGGATCGTTCGTCTCCTACGCCCGCGAGTTCTACGGCGAGAAGGCCGCCTACGCGGCCGGGTGGATGTACTTCCTCAACTGGGCGATGACGGCGATCGTCGACGTCACGGCCGTCGCGACGTACATGCACTACTGGGGCGCCTTCAAGGGCATCCCGCAATGGACCATCGCCCTGATCGCACTGGCCATCGTGCTCGCCGTGAACCTGGTGTCGGTGAAGTGGTTCGGCGAGATGGAGTTCTGGGCGGCCATGATCAAGGTCGCGGCGCTGGTGACCTTCCTGGTCGTGGGCACCGTCTTCCTCGCCGGTCGTTTCGACGTCGACGGCCAGTCGACCGGCTTCGGCGTCATCTCGGGCAACGGCGGCCTCTTCCCCACCGGGGCGTGGCCGCTGGTCATCGTCACGTCAGGTGTCGTCTTCGCCTACGCGGCCGTCGAGCTGGTCGGGACCGCGGCCGGAGAGACCGAGAACCCGGCGAAGGTGATGCCGCGGGCCATCAACTCCGTCATCTTCCGCATCGCGGTGTTCTACGTGGGATCGCTGATCCTGCTGGCGCTGCTGTTGCCGTACACCACCTACCGGGCCGGGGAGAGCCCCTTCGTCACGTTCTTCTCCCGCATCGGCGTCGACGGCGCCGGCACGATCATGAACATCGTCGTGGTCACCGCGGCGCTGTCCAGCCTCAACGCCGGGCTGTACTCCACGGGCCGCATCCTGCGGTCGATGGCGATGAACGGCAGCGCGCCGTCGTTCACGGCGCGGATGAGCCGGAACGGTGTCCCCTACGGCGGCATCCTGCTCACCGGCGCCCTGACACTGCTCGGCGTGGCGCTCAACGCGTTCAAACCCGGCGAGGCGTTCGAGATCGTGCTCAACATGTCGGCCCTCGGCATCATCGCCTCGTGGGCGACCATCGTGCTCTGCCAGCTGCAGCTCTACCGGTGGAGCCGCAAGGGCATCCTCGAACGGCCGTCGTTCCGGCTCTTCGGGGCGCCGTACACGAGCTACGCGACGCTCGCGTTCCTCGCTGCGGTGCTGGTGCTCATGGCGCTCGACGCGCCGATCGGGACGTGGACCGTCGCCACACTCGTCGTCATCGTGCCGATGCTCATCGGCGGCTGGTTCCTCGTCCGGGCCCGCGTCCTCAGCGTCGCCGAGGAGCGGATGGGCTACACGGGCAAGTACCCCGTCGTCGCGAACCGGCCGACGGATCCCGAGACGCCGAGCGACTAGCGACGTCGGTACCAGGGCCGACCGGGCACAGGTGGCGGGGAGGCCGGAGGCCGGCCGGGCTCAGGTGGCGTGTGGTCCCTCAGGGCCCGCGCCACCGCCACGCTCAGGTCGTGGCACGACGCGAACCGGTCCGCCGGCTCCTTGGCCAGCGCGCGCTGCACGACGGCGTCGAGGCGGGTCGGCAGGTCGGCCCGACGCGAGCTGACGGACGGCGGGGTCCGCCTCAGCTGGGCGTCCATGACGGCGAACGGAGTGGCCAGCGGGAACGGCGGCCGTCCCGTGAGCAGTTCGACGAGGGTGGCACCGAGCGCGTAGATGTCGGTGCGGGCGGTGAGCGTGCCGCCCCGCAGCAGTTCGGGTGCCGCGTAGCCGATCGACGTCAGCACCGTCCCGTCGTCCGACACCAGCGGTGTCGGCGAGGACGTCGACCGCGCGATTCCCCAGTCGGACAGCAGAACCTGCTCCCTGGTGTCCGCATCGGCGACACTCGCGAGCAAGATGTTGGCCGGCTTGACGTCCCGGTGGACGATCCCGAGCCCGTGCGCGTGATCGAGGGCTCTCGCCACGCCGTCGACGATGCGGGCGGCTCGGTGGGCGTCGAGTGGGATCTGTCCGCGCGCGACGAGGCGGGCGGCGCTGTACCCGTCGACGTGCGACATCGACATCCACGGCCGCCCGCGGAACTCGCCGTGATCGTGCGCCGCGACGATGTTCGGGTGCTGCAGCAGGGCCCCGATCCGCACCTCGGCCGCGAACGCGTCCCGCGGGGCGTCCGCACGCAGGATCTTCAGGGTCTCCGGCGGTGCCGATCCACGTCGGGCGAGATACACCTCGGCGGTGCCGCCGTGACCGAGCAGTCTCTCGACGCGGAACCCCGCGAACTCGGATCCCGGCCGCAGGACCACTACCGACCGATCTCCAGCACCGCCGGCAGGTCCGCGACGGAGTCGACGACGAACGCCGGTTGCATCGCGTACTGGTCGCGTGCGTGCCGGTCGAGGCGTTCCTGACGGAACTTGCCCGTGCGGACCAACATGCCGCGCATGCCGACGACCTGGGCGGCGAGCACGTCGTTGTCGAGATCGTCCCCGACCATCACCACCAGGTCCGGATCGACGCCCATGCGTTCCGCCGACGTCTGAAAACCGAGCGGCGCCGGCTTGCCGACGGCCGTCGCCGTGCGGCCGGACGCCGATTCCATGCCCGTCAGATACATGCCCGTGTCGATGCGCAGCCCCTCGGCCGTGGTCCACATGAGGCTGCGGTGCATCGCGACGACGGGCACGCCCTGACACATCCAGTCGTAGACCCGGCTGAGCGCCTCGTGAGTGAACTGCTCGCCGGCGCCGCCGAGCACCACCACGTCCGGATCGCTGTCGACCCACTCCACGCCGGGCAGATCGTCGGCGATCCGGCCGCTGTTGAGGAGGACGCACCGCGCACCGGGGTACCGCGTCCGCAGGTGGTCGGCGGTGAGAGTGGCCGCGGTGACGATCTCGTCGGCGTGCACCTCGATGCCCGCATCGGTGAGCGCGTCGGAGATCTGCTCCCGCGTCTTCGACGTGGTGTTGGTCAGGAACGCGCACGCCACGTCGTTGCTGCGCAGCGTGCTCACCGTCTCCGCGGCCCCGGGCACGGGACGCCAACTGGTCATGAGCACACCGTCGATGTCGAACAGCACCCCACCGATCGGACTCATGCGACGAGCCTAGTGCCGCTACGGGTTCGGGGCAGGATGGGCGGGTTCGACTTTCTCGGCCGCGCCCGCGGACCGGGCCAGGGCCACCGCCGAGACCACCACGAGAATCAGGGCGACGACCAGCACCACCGTGACCTCACGATCGGCGTCGAGGTACTCGCCCAGCACGACGAATCCCAGCAGCGACGCGACCATCGGTTCCATCACGGTCGTCGCGGGCAGCGAGGCCTGCAACGCACCCACCTGGAAGGCCGACTGCTGCAGCGAGATCGCGACCACGGCCACGGCCACGAGCGCGTACGGCTCGAACGAGGTTAGCAGCGGCTGCGGTCCGCGTCCGGCGAGGTGGACGACACTCTTCGTCAGCACGGCCGCGACGCCGAACAGCGCACCGCCGGCCAGTCCCAGCAGCAGGGCGCGCCGGGACCGGGAGCCGCTGCGCGCGCCGAGAACACAGGCGAGAACGAACGGGATTCCGACGCAGAGAACGACGACCCAGTGCCGCGTCTCGGCGCGTTCCACGCCGGGCCGCGGATCGCCCACGACGACGAGGACCGCGATGGCCGCCGTCAGCGCGGCAGCCCACAGCCAGTCCTTCGCCGACACGGTGCGGCCGGAGAACCGAGCACCCAGCGGCAGCGCGAACAGCAGGGACAACACGAGGAGCGGCTGCACCAGGAGAAGGGATCCGAGCCCCAACGCCGCCGCCTGCAGGCCGTAGCCGCCGATGCCGACGACCGTGCCGATCCACCACAGCGGCTCGCGGATCAGCGTGGTGATGGGTCCCAGCCGACCGACGGACTCGTCGGGAATCGACGCCGCCGACCGCTGGCGGACGACGGTACCGACAGCGATGCACACCGCCGCCCCGACGGCGCAGAGCACCGCCAGGACGGTGGCGTTCACGACGGTTACAGACCGGCGATGCAGGACCGCCCGGTGGAGAGGTCGAGAGCGAAGGAGTTGAGACCGGCGCAGTTCACGCCCGTGACCGTGCTGGCCGTCGCGCCGCCGCCGTACCCGGCGATGGCGACGGAGGTGGCTCCGTTCGTGGCGAAGGACTGCGAGATGCCGCCACCGAGGGAGTACGAGTACGAGGTACCCGCTCCCAGAACGGCACTCAGCGCGGTGCCGAAGCCGGTGGCGTTCGACGTCGAGCGCCCGCCGTCGGCGACGCTGACCGCGGTACCGCTCTCGGACGCCGACGACGTGGCGACGCCGGCGCCGGTGGCCTTGGCTCCGCAGCTGGCCGTGTCGCTCACCTGGATGTCGTTGGCCGCGGGCGGGGACACGCAGGTGACCGGAGCCGCGGACGCCACCCCGGTACCGAGGATCGCCCCTGCGGCGATGGTGGCGCCGACCGCGACGGCTGCGCCGAATCGCGTTGCACAAGAGGAACTTCGATCCGAGCACGTGGCGTTGGAGAAGAAGGACGAGGTGGGGATGAACGACACGGACGGCTCCTGAGGCTGTGCGAGAGAATGCATCGTGCAATGCACCGCAGACCTTACCGCCCGCTCGTCCCTACCGGCGGGTAACTCCATAACGATTCGATGTTGGGTTCAGCGGACGTGGCGCTGCCAGTCCCAGGGGACCCGAGACGACGGTCCGGGCACCGTCTGGTCCATCGGATGATGCTGCGGCGCAGCGAGTTCGGGACCGTCGAAGCCCTCCTCGGTGACGTAGTTCCAGAACCACGTCTCCCCGGGTTCGAACGACTGCACGACGGGATGACCGCTGGTCGCGGCATGGGCACTCGCGTGCTGCGACGGTGAGGAGTCACAGCATCCGACGTGGCCGCACTGAGCGCACCGACGCAGGTGCACCCACCACCCGTCGGTGGCGTCGCACTCCACGCAGCCCGTGCCGCTGGGCGGTACCGCGGTGTCGATTCCGTTCGTGCTCATCCGACTTCCTCCTCTGCGGTCGGCATCGGCGCCCCGGCCGGGCCGTCGATCGGTATTCGTACCTGGAACCGGGTGTCTCCCGGCTCCGACAGCAACCGTAGGTCGCCGCCGTGCTTCTTCACCACGATCCGCCACGAGATGTCGAGGCCCAGACCGGTGCCCTCGCCCACAGGCTTGGTGGTGAAGAACGGTTCGAAGATGCGGGACCGGATCGCCTCCGGAACCCCCGGGCCGGTGTCCCCGATCTCGATGAGGGCCGTGTCGTTCTCCCGCGCCGTGCGCAGAGTGAGCGTTCCGTGGCCGTCCATGGCCTGTACGGCGTTGTCGATGAGGTTGGTCCACACCTGGTTGAGCTCCGCGGCGTACGCCGCGACGGGAGGCAGCGCCGGGTCGAAGTCCTTGACCACCGTGATGTCGTCGCCGATCTTGCGACCGAGCATCACCAGGGTGCTCTTGAGGAGGACCCGCAGATCCACCTTCTGGAACGGCGCACGGTCCATCTGCGAGTACTGCTTCGCGGCGTTGACCAGCGTCGACACCCGTGTGGTGGAATCGGAGATCTCGTTCATGAGCAGTTCGGTCTCGATGGTGTAGTTCAGCCAGCGGATCGTGCTCTCGAGAAGCTCCGCCCCCGTGTCCGCGGCGACGCGCTCGAGCCAGTCGGCCTCGATGCCGGCCTGCACGAAGGTCGGGGCGAGATTCCACCCGTCGGAGATGCCGTGGTCCTCGAACCACTCCCCCAGCGCGTCCTCCCGGTCGGAGGCCTCCATGGGAGTGAGCTCCGGCGCCTTGCCCACCAGTTCGGCGGCCTCGTCCTGCAGGCGGATCAGACCCGTCAGGGAGTCGGTGTCGTAGACGCCCGACGCGATGACGCCGAGTTTGCGGCGCATATGCGACACCCGGTCCCGCAGCGCCGCCGTCGCACGGACCGCCGCGGCGGCCGGGTTGTTCAGCTCGTGTGTCAGACCGGCCGACAGCGACCCCAGCGCCAGCAACCGCTCCCGCTGGTCGATGACCTGCTTGCTGCTCTGCTGACCGAAGAACAGTCCTTCGAGCATGTGGACCGCCATGGGGAACCACTCTCGAACCAAGTCCCCGAACCGCTCGGCGTCGAGCACGAAGAACCGGGACGGACGCGTCACGTCCATACCCGACATGTACTTCTGCGGGGCGCGGTCCCCGAGGTACGCCTGCCACGCACCCGCGTAGACGCCCCGCGACGACGTGCGGTTCACCTCGATCTTCTCGCCGCCGGACATCTTGGTCAGCACCAGTTCCCCGTCGAGGAGCACGTAGAAGCACGTGGCGTCGTCGCCCTCCGCGAACACGGGACCGGCCTCGATCATCTCCACGTGCCCGTTGGCACACAGTTGCTCGAGCTGCTCGTCGTCGAGCGACTCGAAGAGGAACAGCGTCTTCAGTTCCTCGGTGCTGCAGTCGAGTTCGGTCATGATGATCCAGCTTCCGGGACGCGTGCGGTGGTCAGGGTTGGGCGAGATAGCGGTGGACGAGCATGACGGCCATCGCACCCTCACCGACGGCCGACGCGACGCGCTTGGCGGAGTCCGCGCGCACGTCGCCCGCCGCGAAGATGCCGGGCACGCTGGTCTCGAGATGGTGCGGTGCGCGGTCGACCGACCAGCCCGGAGGGCGGGCCCCGTCGACCGTGAGGTCCTGACCCGAGACGACGAAGCCGTGGCGGTCGCGCACCACCACGCCGTCCAGCCACTCGGTCCGCGGCGCCGCCCCGATGAAGAGGAACAGGTAGCCCGTGTCGACGGTCTCCTCGTCGCCGGAGACCCTGTCGCGCAGGGTGATCTGTTCGAGGTGGCCGTCGCCGTGCGCGGCGGTCACCTCGGTGCAGGGGCGGACGGAGATGACGGGGTTCTTCTCGATCTGCTGCACGAGGTAGTACGACATGGAGGCTTCCAGCGACTCGGCGCGCACCACGATGGTCACCGACCGCGCCCACTTCGACAGGTACATCGCTGCCTGACCGGCGGAGTTCGCGCCGCCCACGATGTACACGTCCTGATCGGTACAGCCGACCGCCTCGGTGACCGCGGAGCCGTAGAAGACGCCGCGACCGGCGAACTCGTCGACCCCCGGCGCCGGATGCCGTCGGTAGGAGACACCCGTGGCGAGGATGATCGAGTGCGCGGCGATCGCACTGCCGTCGGTCAGACGCACCACGCGCGCCGGCCCGTCGACCTCGACACCCGCGACCTCGCGGGTGGTGACGAGTTCGGCGCCGAACTTCTCGGCCTGCCGACGTGCACGCTCGGCCAGCTGTGCGCCGGACACCCCGTCCGGGAAACCGAGGTAGTTCTCGATGCGCGAGCTCTGGCCCGCCTGCCCACCCGTCGCGGTGCGCTCGACGAGGACCGTCCGGAGACCCTCGGACGCGCCGTAGACGGCCGCGCCCAGGCCGGCGGGCCCGCCGCCCACGACGACGAGGTCGTAGAAGTCCTCCGTCGGCGTGGTGCCCAGACCGAAGTACTCGGCCAACTCGGTGTCGGTGGGGTCGAGCAGACACGACCCGTCCGCGCACACCACCACCGGCAGCGTGCGATCGTCGTGACCCGCCGCCGCCAACAGACGCGCTCCCTCGGGCTCGTCCGCGAGGAACCACCGGTACGGCAGCCTGTTGCGGGCGAGGAACTCGCGCATCTCCGACGATCGAGACGCCCACCGACCCGCGATGATCTTGGTCTCCAGGATGGGCCGGATGTCGGCGGCGTGCCACGCGTCGAGCAGCGTGTCCACCACCGGGTACAGCTTCTCCTCCGGCGGATCCCACGGCTTGAGCAGGTAGTAGTCGAGGTCGACGACATTGATCGCCTCGATGGCGGCGTCGGTGTCCGCGTACGCCGTGAGGAGCACGCGGCGCGCGAACGGGAAGATGTCCATGGCCTGCTCGAGGAACTCGAGACCGCTCATCGACGGCATGCGGTAGTCCGCGAGCAATACCGCGACCTGGTCACCGCGCAACGCGATCTCTCGCAACGCCTCCAGGGCGGACTCGCCGGACTCCGCCCGGATGATGCGGTACTTCTCGCCGTACTTGCGCCGCAGATCGCGGGCGACGGCGCGGGACACCCCGGGATCGTCGTCCACGGTGAGGATGGCCGGCTTGCTCGCGCCGGCCGAACTTCGGGGAGCTGGGTCGCTCACGAACCCGCCTTTCCACTCGTCACGACGGCGACAGTATGTCAGCGTCGTCGGCGGGGCGCCTGACTTCGCTCGGCGGCCGGCCCCGGAGCAGCTGCCTTCTTCTTCTTCCTCGGCGGTGTCCCGCGTTCGGACTCGGTACGCGAACTGTGCGCGGCCCGTCCGCGCACCACCCCCAGGAACTCCTGCGGCAGGTCGAGTGTTCCCTCCTCGGGTGCGGCGACCGATGTGGGCCAGGCCAGGAAGATCCGAGTGGGGTCCGCGTCGGTGACGGGCCGGTAGAGCAGGTCCTTGCGACTGTGCAGTCGGGCCAACGAGTGCGGCACGAGCACCGGGCCGACACCTGCGGCCACCATCTCGAGCGTCGTCGGCAGCGTCGCCTCGGATCGGTCGGAGCCGTCCTGCAGCGACTCGCCCTCGAGATCACCGAGCGTGACGGCGTCGTAGGCCGCGGCCGGATGGTCCTTGGGCACCACCACGACGGCGACCTCGGAGTACAGCGGGACGCAGTGCAGCCCCTCCCGCTCGGCGGGCTCCCGCACGAAGCACATGTCGACCACACCCGTCCGCAGCGCGTGGAGCTGGTCCGACTCCTCGACGACGACCGTCTGCAGGTCGGTGCCGGGGTGGCGATCCGCCCAGATCCGGGTCCATTTCGTGACCGTCACTCCCGGAACGAAACCGACCCGCAGCGTCGGCCGCGCCGGCGCTGCCGCAGCCTCCTCGGCGCGGCGGCGATCGTCCTCCGCCACGATGTCGCGGGCCCGGTCGAGCAGAGCCCGTCCGGCCTCGGTGAGTTCGGTGGGCCCGTCGCCCGGAACGAACAGGGGTTCGCCGACCTCGTCCTGGAGTTCCTTGACCGCGGCACTCAGTCGGAGCCGGGAGATGTTCAGCGCCTTCGCCGCGCGCCCGAACGCGAGCGTCTCGGCGACCTCGATGTACCAGCGCAGGACGGTCGCATCGTTCACCGGGCCAGCGTAGTCCCCGCTGCGCTCGGCCGACTTCCCGCTGCGCTCGGCCGACTTCCCGCTGCGCTCGGCCGACTTCCCGCTGCGCTCGGCCGTGGTCGGCCGTGCGGGCGCTACGCTGGCGCGGTGAGCCAGGACCTGAACGCCCAGACGATGAAGCCTCTGACGGCTGCTGCCAAGCTCGGGATCTTCCTGCCGGCGGCGCCGGAGGAGTTCCGCTCCCAGCCCATCACGCGAGGCGACCTCGAGGCTCTGCGCCAGAACCCGCCGCAGTGGTTGAGCGATCTGTGGACGGCGGGGCCGTTCCCCCGCGACGTCGTGGCGCGCAAACTCGGCGTCACCAACACCGCACTGGCGCGCAACGACGTGTCCGACTCGATGACGCAGGCCGAGATCGACGCGCTGTCCGCCGAGGAACCGGACTGGCTGAAGGCCGAACGCGAGAACTACGCGGAGGTGCAGCGCGAGGCCGTCCGCGTGAAGGAGAAGGAAGAGGCGCGCCGGGCGCAGACCAACAGGCCCCCGAAGAACCGCTGACGGACGCGGCCCGGCGAGCCGGGTCAGCCGACGAAGCGCTGGGCGACCACGTCGACCTGCGGAGCCTGATGTGCCGAGCGGCGCCGCCCGACCTCGTCGATGCCGCCCATGAGCGCGGCGACCAGACCTGCGGGGTCGGTGTTCCACTGGCGCTCGATGGCCTCGATCTCACCCGGCAGGAACAGGCCGGTGAACCGCAGATCGGACACCCACTGCCCGATGTCGCCGCACGAGATGGTGGTCAGGACGTCCTGGTCCACGCCGATCTCGAACTCGTCGCAGAAGACCGCGCGGATCATCTCGGTGTGGCCGGTGTTGACCGCGTGTGAGCGGTGCGCCAGAAGGTCGTGCATGTGGTTCTCCCCGACACGAGGGGCGTCGACACGACGCCGAATCTGTGTGTAACGAAACGGGATCGTGGAGCGATACACCATCTCGTCCGTGGGCCGAAGCGTACGCGCCGGACGAGGGTCCCGGGGCTCCTGTGACAACTTCGTGAGAAAACACAACTGGTGCTGGTCCCGTGCCGTGTGGCAGGTGCGGCGCATACTGACCGGCATGACCGCCGTCGCTGCTGTTCTGGCCGCTCTCGCCGCCGCGCTCCACGTGTACATCTTCGTTCTGGAGTCCTTGGTCTTCCGCACCAAGGGCCGTCACGTCTTCGGCGTGCGGGAGGACTCCCACGTCGACGTCGTCGAGCGGTGGGCCTTCAACCAGGGCTTCTACAACCTGTTCCTCGCGGTGGGTGCCGCGGTCGGCGCGGTGAACCTGGCGGCGGGGAATCACACCGTCGGCGCCGTCCTGGTCTTCGTGTCCGCGGGATCGATGGTCGGCGCCGGCAGTGTTCTGCTCGGCACCGACCGTCGGATGATGAAGGGCGCGCTCGTGCAGATCGTCCCGGCAGGACTGGCCGTCGTGGCCACCGCACTCGCGCTCTGAGCCGCGAGGGTCAGGCCGAGAGCAGTACCCGAACGCCGACGGCACCGTCGCCGACGACCGACGCGACCGCGCTGCGCACGTCCGTCAACTTCTCCGCTACGGTGCGCAGCGATGCGGACTCCTCGGCCCGCACCACCACGGTGATCACCGGGACACGGCGACCGTCGGACCGCTCGTGACGCAGACGCGCACGCGCGGACTTCACCCCGTCGACCTCGCGGGCGGTGTCGGCCGCCCTGTGAGCGACCGATCGCAGATCGACGGTCACGCGGCCGTCGGGATCGCCGGTGACCGGCAGCGACAGGGTGCGCCCCGCTGAGGACGGCAGCCTTCGTACCAGTGAGAACAACACGAGCAGCGCGATCAGCACTCCGGCGCCGAGGAGAGCCCACGGCCACCACTGCTGGTCCTGCGCGTCGGTCACCACCGACGCGTCGACCTCGGTGAGTTCGAACGGGAGTCGATCGCGCTGCCACAGTGCGGCGCCACCGCCGACGGCCACGAGCGCGAGTCCGATGATCAGGACACCGAGGCGGTCGAAGAACACCGTGGTCCGCTTCATTTCTCGCCTCCTGCGACAGTCGGGGTGGCCGCGGTCTCGGGTGCGGCCGCCACCGTGGGTTCCGGCTCGGTCACCTTCGCCAGGTCGGCCTTGTGCACCCACACGTCGTCCGCGATCCCGCTGGACCGGTACCGACGGGCGCGCCACTTGAGCGAGGCCAGGACGACCAGAACTCCGACGACCGCCACGGCGATGCCCGCGGGGAACATCCAGGACAGGGGTGTGAGTCCGTCGATCCAGTCGAGTGCGCTCGCCGTCCACTCTCGACCGCTGATGACGGAGAATCCGACCAGCGCGTCGCGGATCAGCACACCGGCCCCGGCGAGGAGCAGCAGCGACACCACGATCGCGATCGGGGTCGCGGCCGGAGCCGCGAGCGGCCGGGTGGTCGGCGCGGGAGTCGCGCCCGACGCCGGCGCGGCGGACGAGGACACGGAACCGAAGTCGCCGACGTGTACGTCGACGGAATCCGTGCGCAGGCCCGAGTCGGTCATGCCGCGCGCGATGTCGCGGCGGAGATCGTCGGCGACGGACACCGCCGAGCGCGGCCACGCCACGGTCACGTCGACGGCGGCGCGTACGCGGTCGTCCTGCTTCGTCACCTTCGCACGGGACGGTTTGCGGCCGAAGCTCCCGCCGGAGGTGACGACACCGTCGGTGCGACCGAGGGAGGCGTCGGCGATGGACTCGACCGCGCGATCGAGGACTGTGAGCGACCCACGCTGCGCGGGGTCGATCGTCCCGGGGTCGGGCCTGTCGGACAGGTCTTTCGAGACGGTGTCCGCTCCGTCCGCCGTGTCGCTCGGGGCGGTGTCAGCCACGGCCGCGACCTCGCAGGAGAGCCTCGGGGTCGAAGTTTCCGTCGCGGTACGCGCCGACGGCGAACCCGATCGCACCCAGGACGAGAGCGACGAGGAATCCGGTGAATCCGCCGGCTGCGGCAGCGACTGCCAGAAGGAGGCCGGCGAGAAGGCCGATGGTCGAGGAAGTCATGGTGCTCCGATCGTGGAGAGCGGTCAGTTCTCCCGGGAGGGAGAACGTGGGTCCGTGGGTCTGGGTGGCCGGTCGGCCGAGCTCGTGGGCAGGTCGACGTAGGTGCGCCGCGTGGGCAGCAGTCGACGGACCCGGGACAGGCGTCGAACGGCGAGCCGTCGTCGGGAGACGCCGACGACCACCTGCGTCGCGACGGTCCCGCGGGAGAACTTCGCGTCGATGTCGCGCAACGCACGGATGAGCGACTCGGCGTCGCCCCCGGCGTCGGGATGGTGCGCTCTCGCCGCCGCACGCCGAGCCTCGCGATAGGCGGGGTCGGCGTGCTGCGGACGAGGCTGGGTCACGGGCGGAGAGTACCCCCGGGAGCCGAGGTCGACCCCGGCTCGGAGGACTCGGTCGGTTCCGGTCCGGAGGACCCTGTGTCGGCGCCGCCGTCCGACGGCGACGCCACGTCCTCGACCACGACGTGCACCGGGGCATCGACCACCGCACGGACGGCGCGGCGAACCGCGTCGGCCGTCTCGCGTACGACGGCGTCCGGGGTCACGGCGATGTGGATCTCGGTCCCGTCGTCCCGGATCGCGACCCCGGCGACGCGCCTACCGGGAAGGTAGGTGCCGATCTCGCCGAACATCCCGCCGTGCAACGAGGCGACTCCGTCCACCGCGACGACCGCGTCCGCGACGAGATCGGCGCGATCGCTGCCCGACGGTGCCGCGGGGCTCATCGAACGCGTGCGGGTGCTGCGTCGTCGCGCTCGTCTTCTTCCTCGAACAGGAAGACGTCGTGCACGGTGATGTTGACCTCGGTGACCTGCAGGCCGGTCATCCGCTCGACCGCGTCGATCACGTTGCGACGGATGCCCGCCGCGAGATCCGCGATGGACACGCCGTAGTCGGCCACGATGTCGATGTCGACGGCTGCCTGACTCTCGCCGACCTCCACGGACACGCCCTGCGAGTGGTTGACCCGGGCGCCGGGGATGCGCTCGCGCAGTGCACCGATGGCGCGGGTCGCGCCGCCGCCCACGTCGTGCACGCCCTGGACCTCACGGGTGGCGATGCCGGCGATCTTGGACACGACGACGTCCGCGATGGTGGTGCGGCCGTCGGACGCGACCAGTGCACCGGTGGAGTCGGTCTTCTTGTCCAGCGCACCGTTCGAGCCGGTGGCGGTGGTGGACGTGGTGGATCCCTGTGCTGTCGTCATCTACGTCATCCTTTCGGGTTCGTTGTGTCGGGAGTAGGTCGAGGCGGACCGAGGAAAACGTATGCGGATGTGATGTATGCCACACCACTGTCGTTTCACACCCGCTGGTTCGAATCTGCTCCGTGGACAGCGATGCGGCTCTCGTCGACGCTGCGATCATCGGTGACCGCGGCGCATTCGAGGAGATCGTCCGCACGCACGGTCCCGCGATGTTCCGGTACGCCCGCAACATGTCGCGTGACGACGGCGTCGCGGAGGAGGTGGTCCAGGACGCGTTCGTCGCGGCCTGGAAGAGCCTCGGCAACTACCGGTCCGACTCGGCGCTGCGCACATGGCTGTTCGGTATCACCGCACACAAGGCCATCGACGCCACGCGGCGCCGCATCCCCCGTCCGCACGAGGAGTGGCTGTTCGACGACGCCGTCAGCGACGTGTCGGACGATCCGGAGGTGCGGGCGACGGAATCGGGGTTCCTCGCCGAGCTGCGCGTGGCCCTCGGGGCACTGCCACAGATGCAGCGCTCGTGCTGGTTGCTCCGCGAGGTCGAGGGAATGACTCATGTCGAGATCGGGGAGATCCTGTCCATGTCGCCGTCCGCGGTGCGCGGTCAGGTCACCCGCGCACGAACCACTCTGAGCGAGAGGATGGCGTCATGGCGTTAGACACGGCGGACGAGCCGGACGATCCCGTGCTCAGCCGCGCCGCACAGGAACTGCGCGACGAGGAGGTGCCGTCCTGGGTCGAGGCCAGCACGGCGATCCTCGCCGCACTCCGCGCGACGGCTCGGCGGACACGCGCGCTGGACGCCTCGCACCCGGGTTTCGTCGACGGCGACTCGCTCCGGGTAGGCGACCACCTGGTGCTCCTGTCCATCGCCCGCGCCCTGTCGGAACTGCCCTGCGGGGTCAAGGGCATCGATCTCGACGTCGACGGACGCCGGTGTACCGGGGTGTCCCTGGACATCGCCGTGACGTACGGCCAGGACATGGCCGCGCTGGCGGTGACACTGACCGGGAGGACGGCCGACGCGGTGAACACCACGCTCGGCACCGCTCTCACGGCGGAGGACGTCGCGGTGCACGTCGTGGACGTCCTACTACCCTGACGGCGTCACCACCCAGCCTGCCTGAACACACCGGGAGAACTCCATGGCCACACCCCTGTCCGTCAGCGTCGACATCGATGCACCGCCGAGCGCGGTCTGGTCCGTGGTGTCCGACCTGAAGCGCATGGGTGAGTGGAGCCCCCAGTGCGCGGTGATGAAGGTGTTCGGCCCACTGCGCGTGGGCACCCGCACGCTCAACGTCAATCGGCGCGGACCCCTCGTGTGGCCCACGACGTCGCGGGTCGTGCGCCTCGAGCCCGAGCGACTGCTCGCGTTCCGCATCACCGAGAACCACACGGTGTGGTCCTACTTCCTGGAACCGACCGAGACGGGCACACGCGTGACCGAGCGTCGCGAGGCACCCGGCGGCACCACCAAGGTCTCCGACACCGCGGTGCGACTGGTGCTGGGCGGCACACGCAACTTCGAGGCCGAACTCGAGCGGGGCATGGCGTCCACCCTGGCGAAGATCAAGGACGCGGCCGAGAGTTCTGCTCGTACCGTGAAGTGATGACCCCTCGCGCCCGCACGACCCGCGCCCTCGCCGGCCTCGCCCTGTCCGCTGCTCTGGCGACGACGGCGTGCTCGACCACGACCGAGTCCGACGCCTCCCCCGCGGCCGGCACCCCCGAATCGCCGACATCGCAGGCAACGACACCGGGACCGATGTCCGCGGACGCCGCGAGCGCCGTCCCGAACGTCGTCGTCTCCTCACTGGCCACCGGGCTCGATCACCCGTGGGACGTGGTCCGGGCGCCGGACGGCACCGTGATCTTCGACGAGCGCCCCGGCCGCTTCACCGCGATCCGGCCCGGTGGTGAGCCGACACCGATCAGCGCCGATCTCGGCGATCTGTTCGTCGGATCGGAGACCGGTCTGATGGGCCTCGCACTGTCACCGACCTTCGAGACCGATCGGACCCTGTACTCCTGCCAGGGCATTCGAGGCGACGACCCCACCATCGGCGTGGTCGCATGGACCGTGGCCGACGACTACGCGAGCCTCACGCGTGAGCGCACCGTCGTCTCCGGGTTCCCGGTCACCTCCGGTCGCCACGGCGGATGCCGGGTGCTGGCGAACGCCGACGGCACCCTGTTCATCGGCACCGGCGACTCGGCTCAGGGCACCGTTCCGCAGGACCCGACGTCGCTCGGCGGCAAGGTCCTCCGGGTCGACGCCGCCACGGGCGCACCGGCCGCAGGCAATCCCGACCCCGCGAGCCCGGTCTTCACACTCGGCCACCGCAACGTCCAGGGACTGGCCGCCCGGCCCGGCACCGATCAGATCTTCTCCGTCGAACAGGGCACGTCGCGGGACGACGAGGTGAACCTCCTCGCGGCGGGCGGCAACTACGGGTACCGCCCGGACCGCGGCGGCGGCTACGACGAGTCCGTCGCGATGACCGATCCGGACCGTGTACCCGGCGCCCGGAACGCGGTGTGGAGCTCGGGCCCGAGCACCATCGCCACCGCGTCGGCCACGTTCCTCGACGGTGACGCCTGGGGCGCGTGGAACGGCATGCTCGCCGTCGGCGTGCAGAAGGGCCAGGAGGTCCTGCTCCTCGATCTCTCCGACGACGGCACCACGGTGGACGCGCAGTCGACGATTCCCGCTCTCAGCGAGTACGGCCGCATCCGCACGGTGTCGGCACAACCGGACGGGACGCTGCTCGTGACGACCGACAACGGCGACACCGACCAGATCCTGCTGGTCACGCCGCAGTAGGCCCGCCGTCACGCAGTCGAGGCCGGATCGTGATGTGCCGTCGTCCGACTTAACGTTTGCTGAGTATCGGGGCCGGGTACAGAAGGTCAGTAGTCATGCCCGGTCCACGGGCAGCAAAGCTGATCTGAAAGAGGTTCCATCATGTTGGGTCTGGGCATCATCGGTTGGATCATCATCGGCGGACTCGCCGGATGGATCGGCAGCAAGATCATGAAGACGGATGCGCAGCAGGGCATCATCCTCAACATCGTCGTCGGCATCATCGGCGGCCTGCTGGGTGGATTCCTGCTCCGCGCGTTCGGTGTCGACGTCCAGGGCGGCGGCATCATCTTCAGCTTCGTCACGTGCCTCGTCGGCGCGATCATCCTGCTGTTCATCGTCAAGGCAGTCACGGGACGCGGTTCGCGCGTCTGACGCAGACCCCACCTCTCGGGGCCCCTCACGTAATCTGTGAGGGGCCCCGAGTCGTGTCCGCACATCCCTCGGGCCGTGAGAGTGTGCCCGAATCGACGTAAGAGGAGCCCGTGGCCCGCAGACCTGTCCCCCCTGGTACGCCTGAACCGACCGGAGCAGGACACATCGTGGACCTGGTGCGGCGCAGCATTCCGCCGCTGCATCCCGCCGGTGCCCCGTTCGTCGCAGTGCCGTTGGCGCTCGCCGGACTCGGCCGCCGCCACCGGGTCGTCCGCACCGCCTCGCTGCTCACCGCCGGAGCCATGGCGGGCTTCTTTCGCCACCCTCCGCGCGTCCCGCCGAATCGGGCCGGGGTTGTCGTGGCCCCCGCCGACGGTGAGGTCGCACTCGTCGACCACGCGGTGCCGCCCGCCGAGTTGAACCTCGGCACCGCTCCGCTGCCGCGGGTCAGCATCTTCCTGTCCGTGCTCGACGTCCACGTCCAGCGCGTCCCGGTGTCCGGCACGGTCGAGGCCGTGGTGCACAAGGCCGGACAGTTCCTGTCGGCCGACCTCGCGGACGCCAGCGAGGTCAACGAACGCACCAGCATGCATCTGCGCACACCGTCGGGTCACGACCTGGCGGTCGTACAGATCGCCGGACTGCTCGCGCGACGCATCGTCAACACCACGTCCGTGGGCGACTCGCTCACCATCGGCGACACCTACGGACTGATCCGCTTCGGTTCGCGCGTCGACACCTACTTCCCGGAGGGGTCGCGGACGGCGGTGATCGTCGGGCAGCGCGCCATCGGAGCCGAGACGGTTCTGGCCGAGCTTCCGTGAGCGCGGCACGCGAGCAGGCCGACGAGTCCACCGGCCGCCAGGGCGCGGTCCGCCTGTTGCCCAGCGCCGTCACGGTGCTGGCGATGTGCGCAGGACTGTCCGCCGTGAAGTTCGCGCTCGACGGTCGACTCGGGTTGTCGCTCGCCATGATCGGCGCAGCCGCCGTCTTCGACGCCCTCGACGGTCGCATCGCACGCATGCTCGACGCGACCAGCCGGATGGGAGCCGAGCTCGACTCGCTCGCCGACGCCATCTCCTTCGGCGTCGCGCCGGCCCTGGTGCTGTACGTGACGCTCCTCGAGGGCAGCAGCGGCGGGTGGGTCATCGCCCTCATCTACGCGGTGAGCATCGTGCTGCGCCTCGCCCGGTTCAACACACTTCTCGACGACGACTCCCGGCCCGCGTTCGCCGGCGAGTACTTCGTGGGTGTCCCCGCTCCGGCGGGGGCCCTGGTCACACTCCTCCCGCTCGCTGCGGAGGAGCAGTGGGGCAACGGCTGGTGGTCCTCGTACTACGTCGTCGCCACCTGGGTGGTGCTGTCGGCCCTACTCATCGTCAGCCGTATCCCGACGATGGCGTTCAAGACCGTCTCGGTTCCGCCGAGAATGGCGACGTTGCTGCTGATCCTCGTCGGCCTGGCGGGCGCGGCACTGATCACGTTCCCGTTCGTGCTGCTCATGGTCCTCATCGTGTTGTATCTGCTCCACATCCCGTTCGCGGTGCGGTCGCAGCGATGGGTGGCCGCGCGGCCCGAGACGTGGGAGGCCAAGCCCGCCGAGCGACGGGCCGTACGACGAGCGATGCGCAAGGACCGCCCGGCACGCACCGGTATCGCCCGGCGGCGTCGTCCCGCCCGCGCCACGGCGAGTTCGGCTCGGCTCCGACTTCGGTCACCGAGCGCCCGAGCAGCCGACGTCCCGCCCCGCGACGAGATCTAGCGGGCCACTCCCGCACGAGCGAGGACCGCGTCGATCAACCGGGAGCAGGCCTCGATGGAGGCCTGCTCCCGCCGCGCGACCTCGGCGCGGATCGTGGGGACGTCCACATTCGCCTCCACCTCCGCCCGCACTCCCCGTGCGTCCCACCCCTCGATCCACGACTCGAACACGTCGACCGTGATCTCCGGGTGGAACTGCAGACCGATGTGCGGTCCCGAGACGAAGGCCTGCAGTGCGGCCGCCGTGGTCGCGAGCGGCTCGGCGCCCGGCGGGAGCGTGAACGTGTCGTCGTGGAACTGCATCCACGGACCCTGGGTGATCAGCTCGTCGGACTCCGTCCGCACGGTCACGAATCCGTGCTCCGACTCGGCCGCACGCGTGACGGTCCCGCCGAGCACCCGCGCGAGCAGCTGACCACCGAAGCACACACCGAGAACCGGAACGCGCTGCGCGACAGCGTCACCGAGCCAGGTGATCTCCTCCGCCAGCCACGGGAGCGCATCGTCGTAGGCGGCGTCGGGTGAGCCCATCAGCACGATCAGGTCGAACGACGAGGCCGTGGGCCGGTCCGCGTCGCGGCTGTCACCCTCGAACGAGAAGGTCGTCGTCTCGAATCCGCGATCGCGGAGAGCCGGGCCGATCGAGCCGACGTTCCGGACGCCGAGGGCGTGGTCACGTTCGTGGAAGACGAGGGCGGCACGAGTCATGCGCGCAGCATAAACGGGCCAGACTGCACACGCTGGAGCGAGAGCCCGGGCCGGTCGGCTCGATAGGCTCGGGGAGTGAGCACCCCCGATCTCGCCCTGACCGTTCGCCTCACCACCTCCGCCGCCGATGCCCGCCGCGGGGTGGTCCGTGTGCACGCGGAGGTGCTCACCGCGCTCGGACTGCGCGAGTGGGACGCCGTCGAGTTGATCGGCGCGAGGCGTACCGCCACCGTAGTGGCACAGGCACCGGCCGGAACGCCCACGGGGACCGTGCTGCTCGACGACGTGACGATGTCGAACGCGGGACTGACGGAGAACGCGTCGGTCGTCGTCGCACCCGTCTCGGTGCAGGCGGCACGCACCGTCCTGGTGCACGGATCCGCGACGACCACCGCGCTCGACGACGCGACGCTGCGCCGAGCACTGCTGGGAAAGGTGGTCGTCGCGGGCGACGCCGTGTCGCTCCTGCCCCGCGACCTGGGGCCGGGCACCTCCACCGCGTCGGTCTCGCAGACGCTCTCGCGCACGGTCGGTGTCGCGTGGACCACCGAACTGCTCACCGTCACGTCGACCGACCCGGCCGGCATCGTCAGCATCCAGCCCACGACGGCCGTGACGCGCGGCGCCGCTGCCCGCGGACAGTCGAACGACCGCGCGACACCCCAACCTGTCGAGGCTCCGCCCCAGCCCGTGATTCCGGTGGACGACCTGGTCGGTGTACGCGACCAGGCGGCGAAACTGACGGAGTGGCTCGAACTCTCGCTCGATCGCCCCGAGCTGCTCCGCACTCTCGGCGCGTCGGCCCAGCTCGGCGTCCTGGTCACCGGGCCGGGCGGCGTGGGCAAGTCCACCTTCGTCCGCGCCGTCGCCGCCGGTCGCAGGCTGGTGGAGATCGACGGTCCGTCGGTCGGGTCGCTCGCCCCCGAGGACCGGTTGGCCGCGGTGGTCGCCGCGGCCGATCGACTGACCGACAGCCCCACCGGTGCAGTGCTTCTCGTCGGTAACGTGGATGCGCTGCTCCCCCTGTCCGCCGACGGACGGGGCTCTGCGGCGGATCCGGTGTCGACTCTCGTCCTCGATCGCCTGCGACAGGTGGTGCAGACACCGGGGACCGTCCTGATCTGCACGACGTCACGGCCGGACGCCGCTGATCCGCGTCTGCGCGGACCTGATCTGTGCGATCGCGAGCTCGCACTCCCGCTTCCGGGGTCGGTCGAGCGCGCCGCGTTGCTCGAAGCGCTGCTACGTGATGTTCCGACCCGGAAGATCATCCCAGCCGAGATCGCCCTGCGCACACCCGGATTCGTCGTCGCGGACCTCGCAGCCCTGTGCCGGGAGGCAGCCGTCCGGGCCGCGGTGCGTGCCCACCGGGACTCGGCCGATCCCGTTCTCACACAGGACGATCTGGTCGGGGCCTTGTCGGTGATCCGGCCACTCTCCCGGTCGGGGACCGAGGAACTCGCGGTCGGCAGCCTGACCCTCGACGACGTCGGCGACATGGTGGAGACGAAGCGGGCGCTGACCGAAGCGGTGTTGTGGCCGCTGCGCCATCCCGACTCCTTCGCGCGGCTCGGTGTCGAGCCGCCGCGGGGCGTGTTGCTCTACGGCCCGCCGGGGTGCGGCAAGACGTTCGTCGTCCGGGCACTCGCCAGTTCGGGGCAACTCAGCGTGCACGCCGTCAAAGGCGCGGAGTTGATGGACAAGTGGGTCGGCTCGTCAGAGAAGGCCGTCCGCGAACTGTTCCGGCGAGCACGGGACTCGGCACCGTCGCTCATCTTTCTCGACGAGGTCGACGCCCTGGCACCGCGCCGCGGGCAGAGCAGCGATTCCGGCGTCGGAGATCGCGTGGTGGCCGCGTTGCTCACGGAGATGGACGGTGTCGAGCCGCTGCAGGACGTCGTGATCCTCGGCGCGACCAACAGGCCCGAGCTCATCGACCCGGCACTTCTGAGGCCCGGACGACTGGAGAAGTTGGTGTTCGTACCGCCGCCCGACGCCGAGGCGCGTCGCGCGATCCTCGCGACGGCCGGAGCCTCGGTGCCGCTGGCGGACGACGTCGATCTCGACTCTCTGGCCGAAAATCTCGACGGGTACTCCGCCGCGGACTGTGCGGCACTGCTGCGCGAGGCGGCTCTCGCCGCGATGCGCCGCAACGTCGACACCGCCGTCGTGACAGCGGACGACGTCGCGACCGCGCGCGACGCCGTCCGGCCGTCACTCGATCCGGTGCAGGTGGCCGCTCTCGAGGCCTACAGCACGAGGGACTAGGTCACGCCCAGTCGGCGAGCACCTCGTTCGCGCGCTCGGCGAGCACCATCTGGAAGATGGGGCCGAAGCTGACACGACCGACACCCAGCTGCGCGAGGGCGGACTTCGAGTTCTTCACCGGGTGGCCGATGGCGTTGACCGGCAACGGGAGCTCCGCGGTGAGTCGCTTCTGATCGTCGTCGCTGTGGAAGCCGACCGGGTAGAGCACGTCGGCACCGGCAGCGGCCGCCAGCTTCAGGCGGGCGATCGCGCGGTCGACGCGGTCATTCTCGTCACCGATCTGCTTGACGAAGAGGTCGGTACGGGCGTTGATCACCACGTGGACGTCGGTGGCATCCGAGGCTGCTCGCAGTGCACCGACGAAGTCGGCGTGCTCCTGCGCCTCACGCAGACGGCCGCCCTCGCTGTGCACGGTGTCCTCGATGTTCAGGCCCACCGCACCCGCGTCGATCAGCCCCTCGATGAGACGCTTCGGGTCCTCGCCGTAGCCCGACTCGATGTCGACGGAGATCGGCACGTCGACGGCGGCAGTGATCTGGCGGATGCGAGTGAGCAGCTCGTCGAAGGTGATGCCCTCGTTGTCCGGCTTGCCGATCGAGTCGGACACCGGGTGCGAGCCGACGGTCAGGGCAGTGAAACCCGCGCTCACCGCGAGGTTCGCGGACCAGGCGTCCCAGACGGTCGGCAGGATCACCGGGTTTCCGGGGACGTGCAGTTCGAGGAGGGTCGTGGCCTTCGTTGCGAGTGTCATGCTCGGGGCAACCGAGGGGGGCCGCTGTCGATTCCCGAAACCGGATGAAGACCGATAGGTTCGCCGCGTGAGCGCATCCGGTGGACGTCTCGACGCCGTGTCGACGCCGATCGCCCTCGTCGTCGGTGCGGGCACCGCCGTGCATGCCGTGACGTCGCCCGATCTCGTCGCCGACACCGGCAACGGCCCCGCAGCGGTGGTGGCAGCCGTGGCCGTGGCCGCGCTGCTCACGGGGCGATCGAGCAGAGCCGCACCCGCGGTCCTCGCTGCCGTCGGCGGCGCAGCGCTGGTTCTGGGCACTCTCGGATCCTCGGCCGCCCTGTCCCTGCTGGGGGCGCTCGGCAGTGGCGTCGTCCTCGGCGTGCTCGCGGTCCTCGCCTCGGTCCGACGCCTGTGGGTCGCCGCGTTCGGAGTCGCGTCGACCGTCTCTCTGGTCCTGAGCATCACCGTCGTCGCGATACCGCGGCGCTACGCCTCCTACGTCGACACCGACACGACGACGTCCCGCACGGTCGCACTCGTCGCCGCGATGGTGGTGACAGTGCTCGCGATCGGTCTGCAGTCGAGGACGCAGCGCTCGTCCCGGAGTTCCTCGACTCGCACCGCCCTGACGGCAGTGATCGTCGCCCTCGTCGGACTCGTCCCGGTGCTGGTCACGAACCTGACGGCCGCCGCCGGAGCAGCCGGGATGGGCGCGGTGACCACGACGGCCGCGTGGTCGGTGTCGACGATCGTCGTCACCCTGGTGCTCGTCGGTGTCGCTCTGGCACTGCCGAGCGGCGGCGTCCTCGTCGTCGCGGGCACCGTGCTGTGGTTGTCGACGCGGCCGGCCTCCGTCGTCGTCCTCACGACGGCGGGCACCACGGCCCTCCCCCTTCTCCTCGTCGTCGGGGTCGCACTCGCCTGCGCCGTGGGCGCCGCGGCAGGCGCCCGTGCACGACCCGCGGTGGGCACACCGCTGGCCATCCTGTGCTGCGCGGCCGTGGTGGCGGCGATCCACCTCGGGACGTCCTTCACCGGAGTGGCCGTCATCGCGGCGGCGCTCGCGACCGGCGCCGTCGTCGGGGCCGGCGCCGCGTCCGTCGACGTGCCGTCACCCGCCGCTGTCGTCGGCGCCGGCCTGCTCGTCCCCCTCGCTCTGACGACCATGCCCTCGTCCCCGATCTCGGCGGACTTCGGCTGGACGGCGTACACGCCCCTCACCCTGCAGTCGGGGTCCGTCACCCTCACCGAGCCCACGGCAGGGACACTGGTGACGGTGACCTGCCTCGCTCTGTGCGCCGTCGGCGCCGAACTGATCCGACGGCGCCGCGGGTGAGACACCACATCGCCCTCGCCGCCTCCCTCCTCGCAGCCGCGCTCGTCGGAGCTCTCGGCGCTCTCGCGTGGTCCGGCCCCCGCAGCGACACGTGGCCGTTCGCGGCCACCGTCGACGATCTGATCGGGTGGTCGTCCACCCAGTCCACCGCCACCGTGGTCGGGCAGGTGCTGGTGGTGGTCACCGTCGCGCTGGCCGTCGGACTGCGGATGCCGACACGCATCGCCCCCTGGGTGTGTGCGGCCCTGCTGGTCGTGGTGCTCGCCTTCACCAAGGTGGCGATTCCCGAAGCGGCGAGCCTGGCCGTCTTCACCGCACTGCACATTCTCAAGTCGTGCGTGGCCGGCGTCCTGGTCGGCCTCGTCCTGCACGCCACCCGGCGATCCGCCGCCGGATGGGTGGCCCTCGCGACCGGCGTGCTCGGCGGAACGCTGCTCGCCTCCGTCGGAACGACCGCCGCGTCCGCCGCCTTCGTGGCGACGCGTCTCGACAGCACCAGCGTGTTCGGCGAACCGGCCTGGTGGTTGATCGGCTCCGCCTTCGCGGCGTGCATCGTCGCCGCCGTTCTGCATCGACCGGCCGCTGATCCCGACGACGACCCGACCGCCCGCGAATTGGTGCGGCTCAGCGTCTACGCGGTGATCGTCGCCGTCGTCTGCCGCGTGGGTGTCGAGATCGTCGGCACCGGCGAGTACGCACTGTGGAAGGCGATCGTCGTGCTGATCGTGGCGCTCGTCGTCGTGGACCGCGTCGCCGCACGGTGGGAGTCGGCCGATGCACGAACGGTGCTGGTCGCGATCCTCGTCACCGCCGCTGCCGTCGCGATGTGGAACGTGGGCGCCCGCACCCTGCTCGACTCCCGGCTGCTCACCGTGGTGGGCGTGGTCGGACTGGTCCTCGGCGCCGTCCTGGCCTGGCGGCTCCCGGTCGGACGCATCACGTCCGGGCTCGCGGCCCTGGCACTCACCGCGCTGCCGATGGGCGCTGCCCTCGTGAGCGTCGACGAGGTGTCCGCGGCAGCACTCGGGGTGGTGGCCGCGCTCGTTCCGATCGCCCTGACCGCCGTCACCGCGGATCCGCACGCGACGGTGCGGCCATTGGCGGCGGCGCTGCCCGGGATCGCGATCCTCTTCAGTGCGGCGGCGCCGGTACCGGCGCAGACACTCGACCCCGAATGGCTGAATCAGCTGTCGATCGGGTCCGACCAGTCCACCGGGACCACCGGCAGCGTGTCCGTGCTCGGTTACGACAACCTCGACAGACTGCTGTCGGAGAACACGTCCACCGACCTCGTCTCCGCCTACCTCCTGCTCGGGGTCGCCGCGCTCTGCACGCTGCGCATCGTGTGGCTGTCCCGGCGCACAGATGCCCCCGAGCCGGACGCCGAACCCCCTGCACCCCGTGCGTGAGCACGGGTTCCTCAGATCACCAGGCCCTGCGCCTGAAGGTGCCGGAAGACGCGCATCGATCCCGGCGCGACGTCCGGCATGGCGGCGTACTCGGCGACGGTGAACCACCGCAGATCAGCGATCTCGCTGGTGGCCCGAGGTTCGCCGGTGAGGTCGGCGGAGAAGCACGTCATGTGCAGATCACGGCCGAGGGGGTCGCCGAACGCCGGGCACTCGACCACGCACAGCAGGTGCACCGACGACTCGACGACGTCGACGCCCAGTTCCTCTCGCACCTCGCGGTGCAGCGCCTGGAGTGGTGTCTCACCGGGATCGATCTTGCCGCCGACCATGTAGAACGCACGCTTGCCGACCGACCGGGCCTGCAGCATCCGGCCGTCACGGACGAGGGCGAGGGCGGCGGTGCGCAGTGGTTCGGTCATCGCCCGGTGACCATACCCGTACGGGGGGTGGGTATCGCTGACCGCGAGGGCGTGGACCCGCACCGGTAGTATGGAGTCGACGACGTCTCGTGCGTCCGACACCCCGCCGCCCCGACGTCCACGACGGAGTGCCTCTTGCTTTCCATTCTCGTTGCCCACACGGTGGCCGCGCTGATCGCGCCGCTTCTCGTGCGTCAGTGGGGACGACAGGCTTTTCTTCCGCTCGCCGCGGTGCCGGCCGCCTCGCTCGTCTGGGTGGCCGCGAACTGGAACACCGAGCAGCGACTGTCCATCGAGTGGGTCCCCGGACTCTCCATGAACATCGATCTGCGCTTCGATTCCCTGGCCGCGGTCATGTCCACGCTGGTGCTCGGCATCGGCGCACTGATCCTGCTCTACTGCGCTCGCTACTTCGAGGACGACGAGCCCCGTCTGGGCATCTTCGCCGCGGAGCTCGTCGCATTCGCCGGTGTCATGTTCGCGCTGGTCACCAGCGACAACATGCTGATGCTCTACATCTTCTGGGAACTGACGACGGTGCTGTCGTTCCTGTTGGTCGGGCACTACGCCGAGCGCGCCTCGAGTCGACGCGCCGCGACGCAGGCTCTGCTGGTCACCACGGCCGGCGGTCTCGCCATGCTGGTCGGCATCATCGTGCTGGGCCAGACGGTGGGCAGCTACAACCTCTCCGACGTCATCGAGGCGGCTCCGCGCGGCTGGTTGGCGGGCACCGCCCTGGTCCTGGTCCTGGTCGGCGCGCTGAGCAAGTCGGCCATCGTTCCTCTGCACTTCTGGTTGCCCGGCGCCATGGCCGCGCCGACACCCGTCAGCGGGTACCTGCACGCCGCGGCGATGGTCAAGGCCGGCATCTACCTGGTGGCGCGTCTCGCACCGGGCTTCGCCGACGCCGGGCCCTGGCGCTTCACCATCCTCACGCTCGGTCTGGCGTCGATGCTCGTCGGCGGCTACCGCGCACTGCGTGCGTACGACCTCAAGCTCGTGCTCGCCTTCGGCACGGTGAGCCAGCTCGGCTTCCTCGTCGCCATCGTCGGCATCGGTTCGCGGACGGCGATGCTCGCGGGCCTCGCGATGGTCCTCGCCCACGGCTTCTTCAAGGCCGCGCTGTTCATGGTGGTGGGCATCATCGACCACTCGACCGGCACCCGCGACGTGCGCAAGCTCGCGCATCTCGGGGACCGGTCACCCGTTCTCGCCGCGACGGCCGTGATCGCAGCGGCGAGCATGGCGGGCCTTCCGCCGTTCCTCGGTTTCATCGGCAAGGAGACCGCGTTCGAGTCGACGCTCGACTCGGACGCGATGGGTCCGCTCTCGTCTGCGCTGGTGCTGGCCGCGATGGTCGTCGGCTCGATCCTGACCGTCGCCTACAGCCTGCGCTTCGTGTGGGGCGCCTTCGGTCGCAAGAAGCTGCGGCAGCCCAGCGCCGCCGTCGCCTCGATGCACGCACCGGGATGGTTCTTCCTCTTCCCGCCCGTGCTGCTCGCCGTCCTCGGACTGGTGGCCGGCCTCGCCGCGCCGGTCGTCGACACCCTGATCGCGCCGTACAGCAAGACCCTGCCGTCCTACGGCGCGGAGGACTACCACCTCGCGCTGTGGCACGGCGTCAACCTCCCGCTGGGTCTGACCGTCGTCGTCATCCTCGTCGGCGTCCTGCTCTACCGAGTGCACAAGGCGATCGCGCGAACGGTCCCGGCCGTGCCGCTGAACGCCGACCGGGTGTACGACCGCGTCCTCTACCTGATGGACCTGCTGTCGCTGCGCCTCACCGGAACCACCCAGCGCGGTTCCCTCCCCGGCACTCTGGCGACGGTTCTCGCGACACTGGCTCTCTTCCCTCTCGTGTCCCTGATCGTCTACACCCGCGACGGCGTCGACATCCGTCTCGCGGACTCGCCGTACCAGATCATCGTGGGCGGCATCATGGTCGCGGCGGCCATCGGCGCCACGATCATGCGCAACCGACTCGCGGCGGTGCTGCTCGTCGGTGTCACCGGCTACGGTTGCGGTCTGATCTTCGCGGTGCACGGTGCACCCGACCTGGCGTTGACACAGTTCCTCGTCGAGACCTTGACGCTCGTCGTGTTCGTCCTGGTGCTCCGCAAACTGCCTGCCGAGATCGACGAGGGTCGTTCGTTCGGTCGCAAGCCGGCCCGCGCCGCCCTGGCCGCGCTCGTCGGCATCACGGTCACGCTCGTCGGTGCCTACGCGATGAATGCCCGCTCGACGAGACCCATCGCCGAACTGCTCCCGGACCTGGCGTACGACTTCGGAGACGGCAGCAACGTCGTCAACGTGATCCTCGTCGACATTCGTGCCTGGGACACCTTCGGAGAGATCTCGGTCCTGCTCGTCGCCGCGACCGGGGTCGCCAGTCTGGTCTTCCGCAACCGGCGCTTCGGTAGTGCCCCGCGTGTGTCCGATGCACCGTCCGCGATGGACAGCACCCAGGCAGCATCCGAGATCACCTGGCTCAGCGGCAGCGATCTGATCGACCCCAGGCACCGTGTCCTGGTCCTGGAGATCACCACCCGACTGGTGTTCCCGACGGTGATGATGCTGTCCATCTACTTCTTCTTCGCCGGCCACAACGCCCCCGGTGGCGGGTTCGCAGGCGGACTGACCGCCGGTCTCGCACTCGTGCTGCGGTACCTCGCCGGTGGTCGCTACGAACTGGGCGAGACCCTCCCGTTCGATGCCGGGAAGATTCTCGGCATCGGTCTCCTGTTCGCAGGCGGAACCGCCGTGGCATCCCTCTTCCTGGGGGCGCCCATTCTCTCGTCGGCCACCTTCGAAGTGACGGTGCCCATTCTCGGTGACATCAAGATGGTCACCGCTCTGTTCTTCGACCTCGGTGTCTACCTGATCGTCGTCGGCCTCGTCCTCGACGTCCTCCGCAGCCTCGGCGCGCGTCTCGACGCCCAGATCGAATTGAGTCGCCAGTGACCGCCAACATCGGAATGCTCGTCGTCATCGCAGGACTCATCGCCGCCGGCGTCTACCTGTTGATCGAGCGCAGCATCATCCGCATGCTCCTGGGCCTGCTGCTGGTCGGCAACGGAGTGAATCTCCTGATCCTCACAGCCGGCGGCGGCCCGGGAAATCCGCCGGTGGTGGGACGCGTGTCCGAGGTCGCCGAGGGCGACGCCGATCCGCTGGCACAGGCGTTGATCCTGACGGCCATCGTCATCACGATGGGCATTGCCGCCTTCGTGCTGGCCCTGGCCTACCGGTCGTACACGATCAACGTCGCGGACGTCGTCGAGAACGACCCCGAGGACACCAAGGTCCTCACGCGTCGTAGCCTCGCGGACGCTCCCGACCGCGACAAGTCCGACGATCCGATCACCGGCGAGCCCGGCGAGGCCGGAGACGCCTTCGACAAGGACGGAAACCCGATTCCTCTCGACCAGATCGCCAACCGTGAGGACCTCGAGTGCTACGAGGATCTCCACGAGGGCAAGTTCCGCGACCGTGACGACGTCTCCTCGCCGGCGGGTGACTCCCGATGACGCTGTCGCCGACGATCATCGGGACCCTCACGCCCCTCCCCGTCGTGATCCCACTTCTCGCTGCGGCGCTGTGCCTCGTCCTGGGTCGCAAGCCGCGCGCTCAGCGAGTGGTCACCATCGCGGCGCTCGTCGCGGTCACGGCCGTCTCGTGCGTGCTCCTCTATCTTGCCGACCGAGACGGCACCACGGCTCTGCAGGTCGGCGGGTGGGAGGCCCCGATGGGCATCACGCTGGTGGTCGATCGGCTGTCCGCGCTGATGCTCGTCGTGTCGTCCATCGTCCTGCTGGCGGTCATCGTCTACGCAGTGGGCCAGGGCATCCGGGACGGCGACGCGAATCAGCCCGTCTCGATCTTCCTGCCCACCTACCTCGCCCTCACCGCGGGCGTCAGCAATGCGTTCCTGGCCGGCGATCTGTTCAACCTGTACGTCGGTTTCGAGGTACTGCTCGTCGCATCGTTCGTGTTGCTGACGCTCGGCGCCAGCGCCGAACGCGTGCGAGCGGGCGTCTCGTACGTCATGGTCTCCGTCGTCTCGTCGATGATCTTCCTGGCGGGCATCGCCGCCACGTACGCGGCCACGGGCACCCTGAACTTCGCCCAGCTCGCGCTGCGTTTCGACGACATCCCGCAGGGCACGCGGCTCGCGATCTTCTCGATCCTCCTCGTCGCGTTCGGCATCAAGGCCGCGGTCTTCCCGCTGTCGGCCTGGCTCCCCGACTCGTACCCGACAGCGCCCGCGCCGGTCACCGCCGTGTTCGCGGGCCTGCTCACCAAGGTGGGTGTGTACGCCATCATGCGCACCCACACGCTGCTGTTCCCGGACGGTGCGATGGACAACGTGCTCCTCGTCGCCGGGTTGCTCACGATGGTCATCGGCATCTTCGGTGCCATCGCCCAGAGCGAGATCAAGCGTCTGCTCTCGTTCACGCTGGTCTCGCACATCGGCTACATGATCTTCGGTGTCGCGCTGTCCACCAAGGCAGGGTTGTCCGGCTCCGTGTATTACGTGGCGCACCACATCCTCGTGCAGACCACGCTGTTCCTCGTCGTCGGCCTCATCGAGCGTCAGGCCGGATCGTCGTCCCTGCGTCGCCTGGGCGGTCTGGCTGCCGCGAGCCCGTTGTTGGCCATCCTGTTCCTCGTTCCCGCTCTGAATCTCGGTGGCATTCCGCCGTTCTCCGGTTTCATCGGCAAGGTCGCACTACTGCAGGCCGGCGCAGACAAGGCGAGTTCCCTCGCCTGGATACTCGTCGCCGGTGGCACGGTCACCAGCCTCCTCACCCTCTACGTCGTGGCCCGTGTGTGGACCAAGGCGTTCTGGCGGGCGCGCGCCGACGCGCCGGAAGGTGGCGTGTCCGACGACTCTCCGACCGCACTACTGGACAACGCCAGCGACGTGGATTTCGACTCGCGCGTCGACCCGGGCCGCATGCCGGTGGGAATGCTCGTCCCGACGATCGGCCTGGTCGCTGTCGGCCTGTCGCTGACCGTCTTCGCCGGCCCGTTCATCGGCATCAGTGATCGGGCCGCGGAGGACCTCCGCGATCGGAACGTCTACATCACCGCTGTTCTGGGCACCGTCGAGGATCCCGTCACCTACGCGGACGGACGCGACACGTCGGAGGGGGGACGATGACCGTCATGGGTCGTGACATAGCCCTCAAGGCTGCGCTTCTGGCATGGCTCACCGGGGTGTGGGTGTTGTTGTGGGGCAACCTCTCCGCTGCGAACGTTCTCGGCGGGATCGTGGTCGGACTCTTCGTGATGACAGTCCTGGCGCTGCCGAGGGTTCCGGTCGAGGGCCGGGTGCACCCGCTGTCGGTGGTCCGACTGGTGGTCGTCCTCGTCTACTACGCTGCTCAGTCCAGTGTTCAGGTCGCGTGGGCGGCGATCCGTCCCGGTCCACCGCCGGTGAACGCGGTGTTGCGATATCCCGTGGAGATCAAGTCGGATCTCGTGCTCACGTTCATGGTCGACGCGTTGAACATGGTTCCGGGCACGATGGTGCTGGACATCGACCGCGAGGATCGAGTTCTCTACATTCACGTCCTCGATGTCGGCAAACCCGATGCCGTGGACCAGTTCCGCACCATTGTCCGCACCTACGAGTCGGCCTTCATCGCCGCATTCGAGCGTGACCTCGAGTGGCATCCAGCAAGCATCGTCGCGCCGACGGACGACAGTGACGTCGACTCCGTGGCCGACACGATCGACGACATCTCCGCGGATTACTCCGAGACGACCGGTGACTCCCGGAAGAAGGACCGCCCGTGACCGTCGTTCTCACCATCTCGGGGGTCATGCTCCTCGCGGCCGCCGTGATCACCGCGTACCGCTTGCTGGCCGGGCCCGACTCCTTGGACCGACTCGTGGCAGTGGACACCATCATCGCGCTGACGGTGTGCGGTGTCATGGTCTGGTCCGTCTACAGCCGGGACACCACATTGGTGCCGTCCATCGTCGCGCTGTCCGTCGTCGGCTTCGTCGGCTCCGTCAGCGTCGCACGATTCCGCGTCTCCGACACTCCGGAGAAGCGGAAGGCCGCCGCCGCTGCCGCAGCACGCACGCCTCATCCCCCACGCGACACCGAATCCCGCGACAGACGGCAGGAGAAGCGATGAAGCTCGTCGCCGACATCATCAGCGGAACGATGATCATCCTGGGATCGATCCTCGCGCTCACTGCGGCCATCGGAGTCGTCCGCTTCCCGGACACGTTGTCCCGCATGCACGCCGCCACCAAGCCTCAGGTGGTGGGGTTGATCCTGATTCTCATCGGCGCGTTCATCAGCCTGCGCGGCAACGTCGACATCTGGATGATCTTCCTCGTGGGCGTCTTCACGGTGCTCACGGCGCCGATCATCGCGCACACCGTGGGCCAGGTCGCCTACCGCGAGCACAGCAGCCGGGACGACCTCTTCATGGTCGACGATCTCCGCGACGACGAGCGCAACGACCGAGCCTGATCAGCGAGGTTCTGGTCAGCGAAGTTCGGAGATCAGCGAGTCGACGACGGCGATGAGGTCGCCCCCCGACCTCTCCGCCACGGCACGCTGACGCTGATACGACGCACCTTGGCGCGGGATGTCCGCGACGCGGCCCAGCTCGTCCGCGCACCCCAGCCGTACGGCGATCGGGGTGAGCTTCTCCAGCAGGTCGAACAGGTCGTCGGTCATGAGCCGCTCGTTGCTGTCGGCGTCGAGCACGATCTCGGCGTCCAACCCGTACCGCGCGGCGCGCCACTTGTTCTCCTGCACGTGCCACGGCGGGATCGTGAACAACGGCTCGCCGGCATCGAGCCGTTCGTCGAGATACACCACGAGGCAGTGGATCAGGGCGACCAGGGCACCGAGCTCACGCTTGGTGGACACCCCGTCGCACACCCTGATCTCGATGGTGCCGAGCCGCGGCACGGGACGGATGTCCCAGTGCATGCCGCCGAGCTGCGAGATGACGCCGGTCTTCATCTGGTCGTGCACAAAACCCTCGAACTGCGACCAGGTCTCGAACTGGAACGGCAGTCCCGCGGTGGGGAGCTGCTGGAACATGAGCGCGCGGTTGCTGGCGTAGCCGGTGTCCGACCCGGCCCACATCGGGGACGACGCGGACAGCGCGAGCAGGTGCGGGTACTGCAGCAGGATCGAGTTGAGAATCGGGAAGACCCGGTCGGCCGAGCGGAGTCCGACGTGGACGTGGACGCCCCAGATCAGCATCTGCCGACCCCACCACTGTGTGCGCTCGATCAGCTCGTCGTAATGCGGGGCCGCGGTGAGCTGTTGCGACGACCACTCGGCGAACGGGTGTGTCCCGGCGCAGAACAGGTCGACTCCCAACGGATCCGCGGCGCGGCGCACCAGATCCAGCGACTCGCTCAGATTGTCGATCGCTTCACCGACGGTGTCGCAGATGTCGGTCACCAACTCGACCGTGTTGCGCAGGAGTTCCTTCGTCACGCGCGGCGTGTGCGCTCCAGCGAGCTCCACGACGCCGTCCATCACCTCGGACGCGGTGTTCGACAGATCCCGCGACACGCGGTCGACGAGCGCGATCTCCCACTCGACGCCGATGGTCGGACGCTCCGACCCGGCGAACGGCACCGTGGTCGATCTCGACTCGTTCTTCAGGGGGACGTGCCCGTCTACTCGGACTCGGCGACCGCGCAGGCGACGCGGCTGCCGGCGTCGCCCGTGCTGAGGGTCGTCGCGTCGGGAACGGGCTGGCCGTCGGGCAGCGTGTAGCGCGTCGGGATGTTGGCGAAGTTGTCGGCGCCCGAGTGGACGATGACGGCCACACCGCCGCGTAGGTCGTCGAGCGTGACCGAGTCGGTCGTCGTCGTGAGGTCGGCGGTGCCGTCCTCACGCACCTGCAGCGAGGTCAGGTCGCCGCTGGCCGGGTGGCCGGTGTTGCCGTTCACCTGCAGGTGACCGCCGGCGGACAGGAATGCGCCGGGCTCGCCGCCGGTGGGAGCGACCGAATCGGGCTCGCACACGGGGTTCTGATGCATGTGCAGGCCGTGGAAGCCGGGGGTCAGACCCTCAGCCTCGACAGTGACCTCGAGGTGTCCGTCGACCTCGGCGAAGGAGACCGTGCCCATGGTCTCGCCCTCGGGGCTGCGCAGGTCGCCGGTCATCGCGGCCTCGGTCGCCGAGCCCCCTCCCTCGGAACCCTCGCCGCCCGCGCTGTGGGACTCCTCGCCGTGCTCGGAACCCGCGGGCGCGGCGGAGCTGGTGAAGACGGGCGGGGTCGTGCCGGCGACGTCGCTGGCTTCCTCGCCGTTGCTGCAGGCCACCATGCCGAACAGGGCTACTGCGGCGAGAGGCGCCACGACGAGGGTGCGAGGTGCGACTCGGCTGCGCTTCCAGCTGGCCATGGTGAAGGTCTCCTAGATGTGTGGGGACGTGCTGACCTGAACTCTAGTCACCCGGTGACGATGACGATGATGCCGGGCGTGGAGGACTCGATGCCCTCGAAACGTGGTTCGACACCGAAGCCCAGTGTGGTCGCGATGCGTTCGGCCTCGGCTTGCTGACCGGACACCGACGGGTCGTAGTAGACCGTGGAGGCCGCGATGGTGCCGCTGCTGTAGTTGCCGGTCTCGCCGACCGTGAAACCGGCCGACTCGAGCGTCTGCGCCACCTCGGCGGCCAGTCCGCTGACATTGCTGTTGTTGAGGACGCGCAACGACTGTGCCGCGGCCGTGGTGGAGGACGGCGCACTGGTCGTCGTCGTGGCGGCCGACCCGGCGCTCGCGTCGGACTGCGGCGCGGCGGGTGCTGCGGCAGCGGCGGTGGTGGTCACGGCCGCTGCCGTGGAGGTGGGCGTGTCCTCGTCCGAGCCCGTGAGGGAGAAGAAGCCGAGACCTGCGAAGACGACGGCCAGCGACAGCAGAACCATGGCCAGCGCTCGCAACGGTGGGCCGGACGAGTCCGGGGTCGGAGTGCTCGCGGGGGTCTGATCAGTCACGCTGCGAGCCTAGCGACTCGGCCGAACCGGGTGACCCGGGGCGGCGCGGGACGACACCCGTCAGATCTCGAAGCCGAGTCGACGCGCAGCGCGTGCCTTCTGCCGGCTCGCGCGCAGACGTCGCAGGCGCTTCACGAGCATCGGGTCCGCGGCCAGCGCCTCCGGCTTGTCCACCAGGGCGTTGAGCACCTGGTAGTAGCGGGTCGCCGACATGTCGAACAGTTCCTTGATCGCTTCTTCCTTCGCGCCGGCGTACTTCCACCATTGGCGCTCGAACGAGAGAATGTCGTGTTCCCGGCGGGAGAGTCCGTCACTCGGCTCGTCGGCCCCGTCGGCTCGCCCGTGACTTCGCGCTGCAGCGCTGTCCATCTCACTCCTGTCGTCTGTGCCGCCCTCGGCATCCCGTCTCGCGAGCTCTGCCGTCGACCTCGGGCTGTGCCGTGTGAACCCGGCCGTGACCGTGTTCTCGCGCGTCCCCCGGACCCGAAGAGGTCCGCGCACGGCGGTGAATCACATCCGTGTCGTTCGCCGCCAATCTAACCACGGACCGGGCTCCGGGATGCGGCGACACCGCGGCGCGTCTCGGCCCGGCCGACCGGACCAGAAATCGTCCACCGGGCGGGCAGTATCCTTCTGGACCATGGCAATTCTCCCCATCCGTATCGTCGGTGACCCGGTGCTGCACACCCCCACCCAGCAGGTCACGGCGTCGCCCGCGGAACTCGAGACGTTGATCGCGGACATGTACGACACGCTCGAGGCCGCCAAGGGTGTCGGACTGGCCGCCAACCAGGTGGGTGAACCGCTCCGTCTGTTCATCTACGACTGCCCCGACCACAGCGAGGACGGCACGGTGACGCGCCGCCGCGGCGAGGTGATCAACCCGGTTCTCGAGACGTCGGAGATTCCCGAGACGATGCCCGATCCGGACGACGACGACGAGGGGTGCCTCTCGGTTCCCGGCGAGCAGCACCCGACGGGTCGGGCCGAGTGGGCGCGGGTCACCGGAACCGATGCGAAGGGTGAGCCCGTCGACATCGAGGGGCACGGTTTCTTCGCGCGCATGCTGCAGCACGAGGTGGGCCACCTCGACGGGTTCCTCTACGTCGACGTGCTGGTCGGACGCAACGCGCGGGCGGCGAAGAAGGCCATCAAGAAGAACGGGTGGGGCGTACCCGGGCTGAGCTGGATCCCCGGCACCGTCGCGGATCCGTTCGGCCACGACGACGACGAGTGACTCCGGACGCCCCGGTTCCGGGCTCGCGGGTGGTGCTGCGGTACCGCCTGCCGGACGGGTCGACCCCGCCGTTCACCGACGTGATCGGCGTCCTCGCGGCGTCCGGCACCGCGGTGACCGTGCAGCCGGAGTCCGGTGACCCGGTGACCGTGCCGGCCGAGCGCATCGTCGCACTCAAGGCGTTGGCACCTCGGCCCGTTCGCAATTCGGAGATCCGCGGTCTCGAGAGTGCGGCGGCCGATGCGTGGCCGGGCCTCGAGCAGGAGTGGATCGGTGGATGGCTGCTCCGCGCCGGCGCCGGCGTGACCCGACGAGGCAATTCGGCGAGCCCCCTGCGTCCCGACGCGTCCACCGTCGACCTGCCGGCCGTCGCCGCCTGGTATGGCGACCGGGACCTGCAACCCTCGCTGTCGTTGCCGGACCGACTTCTCGGGGCGCCGGCGGGATGGAGCCTGTCGGCCGAGGCACTGGTGCTGACGCTGCCGATCCCGTCGTCGACCGGGCCGGACACGGACACGGACACGGACACCGAGCGCATCGCCGCGCCCGACGACCGATGGCTGGCGCACCATCCCCGCTACCGGCATCGTCCGGACCTCCTCACCGCGGTCCACGACGGTGTCGTGACCTTTCTCCGACGAGGCGACACCGCGGTCGCCCGCGCTGCCGTCACCGCATCGCCGACCGGACGACGCTGGGTCGGCATCACCGCGGTGGCCACTCGACCCGACGAGCGTCGGCGCGGTCACGGGTCCGCGGTGTGTGCCGACGCGATGCGGTGGGGAGCCGACCACGGCGCGACGCACGCCTACGTCCAGGTCGAGGTGGACAACGACGAGGCGCGATCGCTGTACGAGCGCTTCGGCTTCACGGAGCATCATCGCTACCGCTACGCGAGCCCGGAGGGTGTCACCGCCCCGGGCTAGGGTCGCTCACCGTGCGCCTGGCTACCTGGAACGTGAACTCCGTCCGCTCGCGAGTCGACCGCATCGTCGACTGGCTCGAGCGCTCCGACGTCGACGTTCTCGCGATCCAGGAGACGAAGTGCAAGGACGAGCAGTTCCCGTACCAGCGCTTCACCGACATCGGGTACCAGGTCGCGCACGTGGGCACGAGTCAGTGGAACGGTGTCGCCATCGCGTCACGCGTCGGGCTCGACGACGTGCAGATCGGGTTCCAGAACCAGCCGGGGTTCAGCAAGGACCCGGAGGTCCCGCCCGCCGACGAGGCCCGGGCCATCGGCGCGACCTGCGGGGGCGTGCGCGTCTGGAGCCTGTACGTCCCCAACGGACGGTCCCTCGAGGACCCGCACTACCGCTACAAGCTGGACTGGCTCGCGACCCTGCGCGACGACGCCCGGTCGTGGCTCGCCGCCGATCCGCAGGCACGCATCGCGTTGGTCGGTGACTGGAACGTGGCCCCCACCGACGACGACGTCTGGGACCCGGCGCTGTTCGAGGGCCGCACGCACACCTCGGGACCGGAGCGCGACGCGTTCCGAGCCATCGTCGACGAAGGATTCGCGGACGTGGTGCGACCGTTCACCCCCGGCCCCGGTGTCTACACCTACTGGGACTACACGCAGCTGCGTTTCCCGCGCCGCGAAGGGCTCCGCATCGACTTCGTGCTGGCCTCACCCGCACTCGCGGCGCAGGTCACCGACGCCTCGATCGATCGTCAGGAGCGCAAGGGGAAGGGCGCCAGCGACCACGCGCCGGTCGTCGTCGAGCTGGGTGGGGACGCCGCGGTGACCGAGCCGGCCGGGGCCTGATCGGCCACCATGTCGAGGTACTCGATGTTCGCGCCGATGAATCGCCGCACGTAGGAACACTGGGGCCAGATCGACAGGTCACCGATACGCAGGATGTCGAGGGCGCCGCGCACGAGGACCGCTGCCCACCCGTGGTCGCCGAACTCCTCCTTGACGACGGTGTGCTGAAGCACGACCGTGTCGCTGTCGGGTGCGACCTCGTACGCGAGGATGCCGACGAGCGCATCGCCGACGGTCAGGACGAAGCGCGAGTTGCTCGGATCGTCCGACACGAGACTGGTGTCCATGACAACAGTTCATCACCGATGTTGTGACGGATGGTGTTCCTGTGACTGTTGATGCGCAATCGCGACGAAGTCGTCACGGTGTCGAGATCAGTCGGCGGTCACCATGTCGCGGTACTCGGGGTTCTCGGCGACGAAGCGCTGCACGTAGGTGCAGACCGGCTTGACCTTCCAGCCGTAGCCGCGAGCAGCGTCGAGGGAGTTGCGGACCATGATGGCGGCGAGGCCGCGATGCCCGAAGTCCTCGGTGATGACGGCGTGCATGAAGCTGACGACGGGCTGACGACGCGCACCGCGTCCGACGGAGTCGACGGGGAAGTACCCGACGATCCCGACGAGGTCACCGTTGAGCCGGAGCTCGAACCGGTTCTGGTGCGGGTTGTCTGTCACATCGGTGACGGGCGCATCCGACAGCATCATTCTTCTCCTGGCGGCCGTGGGGCTCACCCGGTTCCTGTGCGAACCCGGGCGCGGGGCGGGACACGAGCAGCCTCGTCGCCGCGGTCGTGTGCATCACATGGGTGCATGTGACGTAGACCACTATTGCACAGGATTCGCGTCTTCGCCGGGGGAGCGGGTGAATATGTGGCGAACTCACGGGAAAAGCGCTCGAGTACAGTTCGGCGTGTGACAACGCTGCCCCTGGCACCTTCCGGGACGACGCCACTGCGCGTCCTCACCATCGCCGGCACCGACTCCGGCGGCGGCGCCGGAATCCAGGCCGACTCGCGCACCATCGCTCTGTGCGGACTGCATGCCTGCGTCGCGGTTGCCGCCGTGACCGTGCAGAACACGGTGGGAGTCAGTGGTTTTCACGAGATCCCACCCGCCGTGGTGGCCGACCAGGTGCGAACGGTGGTGTCGGACATCGGCATCGGCGCGGCCAAGACCGGCATGCTGGCGTCCACCGCCATCATCGAGGCCGTCACCGACGTGTGCACCGAGGTCGGGATCGGCCGCGGTGGCTCGGTACCGCTCGTCGTGGACCCGGTCTCGGCGTCGATGCACGGCGATTCCCTCCTGCACGCCGATGCGCTGGATGCGTTGCGCACCAAACTCATTCCCCTCGCCACGATCGTCACGCCCAACCTCGACGAGGTCCGGCTGCTCACCGGCATCGACGTCGAGGACGAGGCGACGGCGCGACGGGCCGCCGAGGCACTGCATGCTCTCGGCGCCCAGTGGGCCGTCGTCAAGGGTGGGCACCTGCGGACCTCGTCGTCGAGCACCGATCTGCTCTTCGACGGTGAGCGGATGCTCGAGTTCACGAACCCTCGTATCGACACGGGCAATGATCACGGCGGCGGCGACACCCTCGCCGCAGCGCTGGCGTGCGCCCTCGCCCACGGCTACGCGGTGCCGGACGCGTTCGAGTTCGCGAAGGAGTGGGTCACGAAGTCGCTCGAGGCCGCGTACGACCTCGGCCACGGGCACGGCCCGGTCTCACCGCTCTGGCGACTGCACCAGTCGGCTGATGCGTAGATCCTCGGGAACACCGGTCAGCTTCGGCGAGAACAACCCGCGCCGGTAGGGCTTGGTGGCCAGCCCGACGGTGTCCAGCACCTCGGGTGACACCAGATCCAGCGCGGCGTTCGAGATCATGACGTTGCCGTCGGCACCGGTCTGCATGACGCGAGCGGCCACGGTGACGTCGACGCCGAGCCAGTCCGATCCCACGGCGCGCGGACAGCCGGTGTGGATGCCGACGCGCATCCGTGGGGTGTAGCCGTTCACGTCGACACGCGCCAGAGCAGTCTGCGCCTCGAAGACGGCCCGCACCGCGTTGTCCGCGCTCGGGAAGACGGCCATCAGCCCGTCTCCCAGGCGTTTGACGATGTGACCGCCGCGATCGAGCATCGGCCGCTCGACCGCACGGGCCACCTGCTTGAGCAGCACCAGCGTGGTGGCGTCACCGGCGGACAGCGACCACGTGGAGAAGCCAACGAGATCGGTGAAGACGATGGTGACCTCGCGTTCGCCCCGCCCGCGGCCCGCGCGTTCGAGCACCGCCTGCCACACCTGCAGCGCACCCAGCGAGAGTTCCTTCGAGGCGCCGGGAGCGTCGCCCTGCAGCCGGTCGGTGACCCGCGCGACCATGCGCGCGGCTCCGGGTCCGGCCGTCGAGAGCGGATCGCCGAACGACGGATCACCGGGCAGCACTCCGCGTACGCGGCGGACCAGTTCGACGACCCGCGGCGTCCGGTTGACGGTGCGGGCAGCGTCGGCAGCCCGACGGGCGGCGTCACCTGCGCTGATCTTCACCGCTCGACCATATCTTGTCGTTACTCCGAGTGACAGTAAACGTCACTCGGCCTGACGGGCGGCGTCTCGATCGGCACCCACGGGGACGCCGTTCGGGCCCGTCACCGACTCGGCGTACGTGCCGATGCCGTAGGCGACGGCCTTCGAGTTGATGCCGAGAGCCTCCCGGTCGACGTTTTCGAGCGTGTCCTCGGCGGTGTGGTAATTCGGGTCGAAGGGCTCGTTCGCCGTCCCGCCCCAGCGCGCGGCCTGCTCCTCGGTCTTCACGTCGTCGGCGCCGCTGAAGACACCGCCCGAGGGGATGCCGACCTCGATGAAGGGGCCGTAGTCCGAGCGCCCGTCGAAGTCGGTGCCGTCGGCGTCCTGCGTCGTGAGCTGCTCCTCGAAGACTCGCTCGATCGCGTCCGAGCCGGTGGGGCCGGCGGGCTCGCCGACCTGATCCGAGTCGTCTCCGTCGTAGACGAGGTAGCCGGCGTTGTTCGACCCGACCATGTCGAAGTTCAGGTAGAGCGCGATCGCGGCCTTGTCCTCGTCGGACAGTCCCTCGACGTACTTCGTGGATCCGACCAGACCGAGTTCCTCCGCGCCCCAGAACCCGAACCGCACGGCGTTGGTCACGTCCGGCGAGCCACCCATCTGCAGAGCGGACTCGAGCACGGCGGCGGTACCGGTGCCGTTGTCGTTGATGCCCGGGCCCTCGGGGACCGAGTCGAGATGCGCTCCCGCCATGACGACGTTCTCGGTGGATCCCGTCGTGGTCTGCGCGAGAATGTTGCGGCTGGTCGTGGTCTCGGTCTCCGCGGCGAGCGTGATCTGCGCGGTGGTCGGGGCCGCGGCCAGAGCGGCACCGTCCTCACGGCTGACACCCACCGACGGGATGCGGGCATCCTCCTTCGCGCCGAGCGTGCCGGCGTCGAGCGGACCGTCCTCGTTGTTGGACACGATGATCGCGGCGGCGCCGCGCTCGGCGGCGATCTGCCCCTTCTGCGCGAAAGAGCACACCCCGCGCGGGACCAGAGCGACCGCGCCGGTCAGCGTGAGGCCGTCGTAGTCGGTGGCCTCGCAGCCGGGTGAGTCGTCGGCAGGTGCTGCCACGATCGGACCGGAGACCCCACCGGCGGGCGTGGCCGGTGAGTACGTGAACGCGCTCACCGGCACGTCGCGGTCGGCAGCGCGCAGCGCCACCGAGTCGAGGGTGTAGCTGTCGAACGAGAACTCGGGCGTCTCGACGTCGAAGCCCGCGTCCCGCAGTGCGCCGGCCACGTAGTCGACGCTGGCGTCGTATCCGGCGGTGCCGGCGGCGCGATTCCCGTCGTGCGCGTCGGCGATGTCGGAGAGCTCCTGCAGGTGGCTCACCACCGCGTCGAGGGTGACGGCCTCGGACAGCGAGGAACCCGTGACCGGTGCGGCCACGGGTTCCTCGGACGGGGTGGCTTCCTCACCGGACGAGCCGGAGGAGCAGGACGACAGCGCGAGCACTCCCGCCGCACAGATCGCGATGGACAGGGTCGATCGTGTCGTCCGCATGAACGTCACCCTAACGAAAGAGCGGTCACGCGTCTCGCTTGTTCACCACCACCACTGCGGCGCCGAAGACGACGGCGACGAAGGCCGCGAAGTAGGCCAGGCTGCCCCACGGTCCCCAGTGGTACTCCACTCCGCCGGGCGAGCCGAGGAAGTTGTTCGCGTTCATGAACGGGAGGAAGGGCATGATGTCGCGCCCGATGCTGCCGAACAGGTTGAACAGCGACTCGATCAACAGCGGCCACAGGAGCAGCAGTGCGATCGCGGCGGCCGACTGTCGCAGCAGCGCACCGACTCCCACGGCGAGGACGACGCACAGGAAGGCGTAGATCGGGACACCGTAGATGGCACGCCACGCGTCCGAACCCTCGAGCACGAGTGCGGCGCCCGCATCGGGACCGGCCGTGGCCTTCGCGATGTAGAACGCGCCCAGCGTGAGCACCAGGGACAACACCGCACCGAAGACGCCGATGAGCAGCGCCTTCACGCCGAGTACCGAGGCACGGCTGGGGATGGCCTGGAACGTGGTCCGGATGATGCCGAAGCGATACTCGCTGGTGATCGACAGCGCCGCGAGAATCATGAGCACGAGAACGCCGAACCCGCTGACGCCGGCGACGGCGTCCGCGAGGGTCGGCAGGTACGGCTCGAAGCCGGGGTCGTTTCCGGCGGCGATGTCGTTCTGCACGGTGGTGACCGTCGACTTGGCCGTGATGCCGATGACGGCACCGATGCCCAGCCCGAGCGCCACGATGATGACGGTGCACCACCACGGCGACTTCGTCGAGGTGAGTTTGATTCGTTCCGCTGCAAGCACACTCATCGCAGTGCCCCTCCCATCACGTCAGTATCGGTACCGGTACCGGCGCCGTGGTACTGCACGTCGTCACCGGTGAGTTTCATGAACGCGTCCTCGAGCGAACCGTGCTGGGACGCCAGCTCGTGCAGGACGATGTTGTGGCGCGCGGCGATCTCGCCGATCGCCTCCGTGGTGGACTCGGCCACCACGAGGGTCGGATGCACCTGATCGAGGCTGCTGGGCTCCTTGACCGTCAGACCTGCCGACGTGAGCGCGCTGCGCAGGGCGTCGAGCTGGGGGCTGCGGACGCGGACCGACGCCTCCGAGGCGCGGTCGACGAACTCCTGCACGGACGAGTCCGAGATGAGCCGGCCGCGGCCGATGACGATCAGTTGTTCTGCGGTGAGCGCCATCTCGGAGAGCAGGTGCGAGGACACCAGCACGGTCCGCCCCTCGGCGGCGAGGCGCTGCATGAACTTGCGGATCCAGACGATGCCCTCGGGATCGAGTCCGTTGACCGGCTCGTCGAACATCAGGACCTTCGGGTCACCGAGCAACGCACCGGCCAGACCGAGTCGCTGCGACATGCCGAGGGAGAACCCGCCGGCCTTCTGCTTGGCCACCTCGGACAGACCGACGAGGCGGAGCACCTCGTCGACGCGGGACGAGGCTATGCCGTTGGAGGCCGCCATCCACTGCAGGTGAGCACGCGCGGATCTGTTGGGGTGCACCCACTTCGCGTCGAGCAGAGCGCCGACGGTGCGAATGGGATTCTTCAGCTCACGGTAGGGCCGACCCTCGATGAGTGCCGTTCCGGACGTGGGCTGATCGAGCCCGAGGATCATCCGCATCGTGGTGGACTTGCCGGCACCGTTGGGGCCGAGGAAGCCCGTCACGATACCCGGGCGCACCGTGAAGGAGAGATCGTCCACGGCTTTCTTCGCGCCGAACTGTTTGGTCAAACCTGTCACTTCGATCATGTGCATCAGGATGCCCGAGCAGGACCACCGACCACATCGCTCCCGGGTCTCGACCCGGGTCATCCGAAGGGATGACGCGACCCTGAGCCGCCCCCGGGGTGGTCAGTCGACGTCGGGCGAGGACGCCTGCGCCCAGAACCGTTTCGGGATCCGGCCCGCCAGCGCCGCCGATCGTCCGCCGCGCACTGCATCGGCCATGGCGGAGGCCATCATTCGCGGATCACGAGCGCGTGTCACCGCGGTGGCGAGCAGCACCGCCGAGCACCCCAGCTCCATGGCGAGTGCCGCGTCGCTCGCCGTGCCGATGCCGGCGTCGAGCACCACGGGAACCCCTGCGGCCGAGGTGATCATCTCGATGTTGTGCGGATTCGCGATGCCCAGCCCCGTCCCGATGGGCGATCCGAGCGGCATGACCGCGGCGCACCCCACGTCCTCGAGGCGACGCGCGAGCACTGGATCGTCGGTGGTGTAGGGCAACACGACGAAATCGTCGTCGACGAGTTGCTCCGCGGCGCGCACCAGCTCGATGGCGTCGGGCAGGAGGGTCCGCTCGTCCGCGATCACCTCGAGCTTGATCCAGTCGGTCTCCAGCGCCTCTCGAGCCAACTGCGCGGTGAGCACGGCCTCGGCGGCGCCGCGACATCCCGCCGTGTTGGGCAGCAGGGCGATGCCGAGGCGCGTGAGGAGATCGAGCACCCCGGTGCCGCCCGAGACGTCGACGCGGCGCAGGGCGACGGTGGTGAGTTCCGTCCCCGATGCGACGAGGGCCTCCTCCAGCACCGCGAGGTTGGCCGCGCCCCCGGTCCCCATGATCAGGCGAGAGGTGAAGGTACGGTCGGCGATGGTCAACTGATCAGCCACCCTGCACCGCCGTCAGCACCTCGATGGTCCAGCCGCGGCCCACGTCCTCGCCCCACCGCGAGCGCGGCAGCACGATTCCGTCCACCGCCACGGCGATGCCCTTCTCGGGAAGACCCAGCTGGGTCAGCATGTCCCGCACCGTCGTGCCGGGCTCGAGGTCGTGATCCGCGCCGTTGACGGTGACACCCACTGCGGTCATGTTCGTCTCCTACCGTGCCCGAGTCCGCGTGAGACTCGAAAATCGTTCGGGGAGAGCACATGCCGCTTCCGTCAACGGCTCGCCCTCCAGTTCTGCCACCACGGCGTCCGCCGTGACGGGCGCGAGCAGCACCCCGTTGCGACCGTGCCCGGCGGCGACGATCACGCGGTCGTCCCACCGCCCGACCACGGGGATGTTGTCGGGGCTCCCCGGCCGCAGGCCCGCCGCAGTCTCCGCCAACTCGTAGTCACCGACGGCCGGGAACACGGCCTCGGCGTCCGCCAGGAGGTCGCGGACGCCGGCGACGGTCACGGCGGTGTCGTCACCGTGCTCGTACTGCGTCGCACCGACCACCAGACCCCCGCCACGGGGGACCAGGTACACCGCGCGACCGTTGACGCTCGCGCGGACGGTGCGCGTCGGCGAACTCGCGGAGCCGGGGCGCGCACGCAGGCGCAGGATCTCGCCCTTCACCGGCCGCACCGGGACGTCCGGCAGCAGACGGGACGTCGACCACCCCGCGGCGACCACCACACGATCGGTGGTGAGCGCGTCGAGGTCGGTGACGGGAGCACGCTCGATCCGCACTCCCCGGTCGCGGACCGCGGACTCCAACGCGAGCACCAACGCCCGGTTGTCCACCGACAACTCCCCCGGCGCCGACAGGCCCAGACGAACGCGCGGCGAGAGCGACGGCTCCAGAGTGCGCACCTCGCTGCGCGAGAGGATCTCGAGATCGTGGCCCTGCGCACCCACCCAGTCGGCGACAGTGCGCAGGTCCGCCGCGTCGGCCGAGTCGAACGCGACGGTCAACGATCCACTCGACACGACGACGCCCCGACCCTCCAGGTCCGCGCGCAGCACCGGATCGTGCCACCGCCGCAGCGACGCGGAACCGAGTGCCAAGAGTGCGTGTTCGCCGGGCCAGCCCTCGGACAGCGGCGCGAGCATGCCGCCCGCCACCCAGCTGGCGGCGCCGTCGCCGACAGCGCGTGCACCGAACGTCGGGTCGTGCAGGGTGACGGACCATCCCGCCGCCGCGGCGGCGCGGGCGCAGAACAGGCCGATCACCCCGCCGCCCACGACGGAGACGGATCGCTGCATGAAACTCACTTCCTCCGCCGGCATGACCCGGGTCAGGTGGTTACGGTCTGGGCGGCCTCGCCCACTCTCAGCCCCGTCCGGGACTCCCGTGTTCGTTCCCCTTCACCCTAACCGGCTGATGACCCGACCGGCCTCCGGCCTTCACGCCATCACCCGACCGGCCTCCGGCCTTCCCGCCATCACCCGACCGGCCTCCGGCCTTCCCGCAGTACTGGGTGGTACTACATTCACACTCGTGACGACTTCGAGGACCACCGCCCGCGAGCGGCTCGCCACCGCTCGTCTGTACCTCTGCACCGACGCCCGCCGCGACACCGGTGACCTGGCCAAGTTCGTGGACGCGGCGCTGTCCGGGGGCGTCGACATCGTGCAGCTCCGCGACAAGGGGTCGGCGGGCGAGAAAAAGTACGGCGCCATCGAGGCGAAGGACGAGCTCGCCGCTCTCGCGGTCATCTCCGCCGCGTGCCGCCGTCACGGCGCGCTGATGGCCGTCAACGATCGTGCCGATCTGGCGCTCGCCTCGGGCGCCGACGTGCTGCACCTCGGCCAGAACGATCTGCCGGTGCACTACGCGCGCCGCATCGTGGGCCCGGACGTCGTCATCGGGCGCTCCACGCAGAACCGGGCACAGGCCACGCTCGCCGACATCGAGGACGGCGTCGACTACTTCGCCACGGGACCGGTGTGGGCGACTCCCACCAAGCCGAACCGTTCGGCCGCGGGCCTGGACGTCGTGCGTGAGGTCGCCGAATCGCATCCCACCCGGCCGTGGTTCGTCATCGGCGGGGTCGAGGAGAACAACGTCGCGCAGGCGCTCGAGGCGGGCGCGTCCCGCATCGCGGTGGTGCGGGCGATCACGCAGGCTCGCGACCCCGAGGCGGCGGCCCGTCGACTGCTCGATCTGCTGCCGTCGGTCTGACCGTCAGAGTCCGTCCGGCGACAGGACGGTGACGTCGGCGGGAACCGCCGAGCGCACCGCGTCGTCGGCCGTCACGACGACGACGCGCAGGTCGGTGTCGTTCCGGACGGCGGCGAGCGCCGCGTCCACGTTCTCGGCCCGTACGGTGTCGACGATCCACCCGAAGCTGCCGACGGCGAGTCGTACGGTGCGCGCCGGGAGATCGTCGGGGGCGTCGGCGGCCAGGACGGCGCGGACGGGCACGGTGCGCAGCGACGGCCAACTCTCGGCGAAGGCGGGGTGCAGCGGCAGCGAGTCCACCTCGTGCTCGGCGACCCAGCGCAGTTCGGTGCTCTCACCGTTGGGAACCGTGTCGAGTTCGCGCTCCGCGTCGGCGATCACAGTGGTGTAGGACCACCCCGAGTCCTCGATCTTGGTGACGTGCTCGTCCCGCACGGTCAGCAGGTCGTCCGTGATGCCCGCCTCCTCGCCGGCCTCGCGTACGGCCGCGTGGACGGCGCTCTCGTGACTGTCCCTGGCACCACCGGGCAGCGCCCACGTCCCGCCCTGATGACTCCAGGCCGCACGGTGCTGCAGCAACACCACGGAGCCCGCCGACCCGGTCGGAGCCCGCAACAGCAGACCGGCCGCGCCGTGTCGTCCCCAGTGCCGGCTCCCGTCGCTGCTGAAGACCCAGCCGTCCCCGTCACCGCGCATGGTTCACCGTCCGCATTCCCCCACCTTATTGCTCCTCGCGTTGCCTGTGCTCGGACCACGGTGGGCCTATGCTCGAATCCGGACATGAGGGCGACCGATCGCGCGGGAAGGGGTCGAGGTGTCACAGCAGACGAGTGCGCTGACTCTGCGCGCGCCCGTCGACACCCGCTCCGAACGGTCGGAGTTCCTCCGTTCCACTCCCGTCCGGCTGTTGGCGGTGGGTCTGCTGGTGGTCGCGACGCTCGTGACCACCGCTCTCGTGACGACGCTGTCGGTGTCGGACCGCCAGCGCACCCTCGAACTTCTGCTCGCGCGCACCGAGCCGCTGTCCGATGCGGCGCAGAACCTGTACGTGCAGCTGTCGGTCGCGGACGCGACGGCGGCGACGGCCTTCCTCTCGGGCGGTCTGGAACCCGGCGACGTCCGTGGTCGGTACACGGACTCGCTCGGAGCGGCGGCGGGCGAGGTGGTCCGCGCGTCCACCGGACTCGCGAGCGACGACGCGACGTCGCGGCAACTGCTGGCGACGATCTCCACGAACCTGCCGCTGTACGCCGGCATCATCGAGACCGCGCGGACGAACAACCGCGTCGGCAATCCGGTGGGTTCCGCGTATCTGGCCGAGGCGTCGACCCTCATGCAGAACACGATCCTGCCGTGGGCCGAGGAACTGCACGCGGAGAAGTCCGGTGACGTGTCGGATGCGCAGCGCCAGTTCGCGACACCACCCTGGTCGGCGTTCGTCGTGCTGGGCATCACCGTGCTCGTGCTCGTCGGCGCGCAGATGTTCCTGAGCCGGAAGACCAAGCGCACCGTCAACGTCGGTTTCGCGGGTGCCACGGTGGGCGTCGTACTGCTGCTCGGCTGGATGCTCGTCGCGGGGCTCATCTCCTCGACCGCCACCGACCGCGCTCTGGTGCGCGGCGCGGAGCCCCTGGACCTGCTCACCACCAGCCGGATCCTCGCCCAGCAGGCACGCGCCGACGAGACCATCGGCATGACGCGGCGCGGCGGCTTCGCCGACTACGAGAAGTCGTACTCCGACGCGGTGTCCGGCCTCGCCGACACCCTCGGCACACTCGCGCACGACGACGACACGCACAGTCCCCGGATGGACGACGCCCGTGCGCTGGTGTCGCTCTGGACCAGCTCGCACGACCGGATGAACGCGTCGCTGGACGTCGGCGACTTCGACACGGCGGTCACCATCGCCACCGGAACGGCTGCCGGCGACTCCAGCGACGTGTTCGGTCGGCTCGACTCGGCTCTCGTCGAGGAGATCGAGGCGTCCCGCGCGTCCCTGCGAGACGACGTCCAGCGTGCGTCGGGCGTGCTGGCCGGCCTCACCGTGGGCACCGGCATCGTGTGCGGCCTGGCCGTGCTCGCCGTCGTGGGCGGTATGTGGTCGCGTATCCGGGAGTACCTGTGATGCGCCGCGCGGCCGTGATCGCCGCCGCGCTCATCCTCGTCCTGACCGGCTGCGCGGACACCACGCCGGTGCCGGAGGCGCCGGACCGCGCCACTGTCGCCGAACCGCTGCCCGACGGGGCCACCGGCGTCACCCCGGGCGCACCGATGCCACCGGCGGAGGACTGCGGCGACCCCCGTGCGAGCCTGCGGCCCAACTACGCCGCGCCCGACGGCGCACCCGTACCCGCTCCGAACGTCGACGCGATCCGCGCCCGCGGGCGCCTCGTCGTCGGGCTGGACACCGGCAGCAACCTGTTCAGCTTCCGCGATCCCGTGAGCGGTGAGATCGTCGGCTTCGACGTCGACATCGCCCGCGAGGTCGCCCGCGATCTGTTCGGGGACCCGGACCGGCTGGAGTACCGCATCCTCGCGTCCGCCGAGCGGATCGACGCCCTGGCCGAGGGCGAGGTCGACATCGTCGTCAAGACCATGACCATCACGTGTGCCCGGCGCGAACGGGTGACCTTCTCCACCGTGTACTACCAGGCGGATCAACGGGTTCTGGCCGTCAAGGGCTCGGGCATCACGGGTGTCGGTGACCTCGGCGGTCGGCGCGTGTGCGCCGCGGCGGGCACCACGTCGTTGCTGCGCATCCAGCGTCTGCAGCCCAGTGCCCAGATCGTCAGTGTGCCCAGCTGGGCGGACTGTCTCGTGGTGCTGCAGCAGGGCGGTGTCGACGCCGTCAGCACCGACGACGCGATCCTCGCCGGACTCGCCGCCCAGGATCCGTACCTGGAGATCGTCGGGTTCTCCATCGCCGCGGAGCCGTACGGGATCGGCGTGACGCTGGGTCACGACGACCTCGTGCGCGTCGTCAACAGGACGCTCGAACGCATTCGCGGCGACGGCACCTGGAACCGCATCTACACCCAGTGGTTGTCCGTCCTCGGCCCGTCTCCCGGCGCGCCCTTTCCCGTCTACAACGGCTGATCATGAGTACCGAACCCGATCTCGAGGCGACCCGGGCCTCGTTGCGCGACGAGGATCCCGACGCCACCCGCGCCGCCCTGCGCGAGCAGGACTCCGACGCGACGAGGGCCTCGGTGCGCCCCGAGGAGGACGACGCCACGCGGGCCGCGCTGCGCGAGGACACCACCGGGCGCACCTCCCGGCCGAGCCGCCGCGTACGAACCGGAAAGCGTCGTCGCCTCGGTGGTGGGCTGGTGGAACTGCCGCGCATTCCCGAGGTCGATCCCGCGACCGCTGTCATGTCGGACCCCCGCGTCCCGGAGAGCAAGCGGTTCTGCTGGAAGTGCAACGCCCCCGTCGGGCGGAGCGTCGACGGCCGGCCCGCCCACCCGTCAGGTGACTGCGTTAGGTGCGGAACGCATTTCGACTTCTCCCCGCTACTCGAACCCGGTGAGATGGTGGCCGGGCAGTACGAGGTGCAAGGGTGTATCGCGCACGGCGGACTCGGGTGGATCTACCTCGCCATCGATCGCAACGTCAGCGATCGCTGGGTCGTGCTCAAGGGCCTGCTGCACTTCGGCAACGCCGAGGCACACGCGGTGGCGATGGCGGAACGCCAGTTCCTCGCCGAGGTGACCCACCCCGGCATCGTCAAGATCTACAACTTCGTGGAGCACCCCCGCCCCCTCGCGCCCGGCTCGCAGGAGGTGCCGTCGTCGACGGGGTACATCGTCATGGAGTACGTCGGCGGTCGCACGCTGCGCCAGATCATGACCGACAACCCGGCGCGCACGAAACTGCCTGTGCAGGAAGCCATCGCCTACCTCCTCGAGGTGATGCCCGCGCTGGCCTACCTGCACTCCATCGGTCTGGCGTACAACGATCTGAAACCCGAGAACGTCATGGTGACGCAGGACCAGATCAAGCTGATCGACCTGGGCGCGGTGAGCCAGCTCGAGGACTACGGGTACCTCTACGGCACGGCCGGGTACCAGGCACCGGAGATCGTGCGGACCGGACCCACGGTGGCGTCCGACATCTTCACCGTGGGGCGCACTCTCGCGGTCCTGACGCTCGAGATCGCCTCGGAGCACGGGCGGTACGTGGACGGCATCCCCGAGGACGCGCCCGTCCTGCAGGAGTACCAGTTCTTCGCCCGGCTGCTCCGACGCGCGACGGCCGCCGACCCGCTCACCCGGTTCCGCAGCGCCGACGAGGCCGCGAGTCAGCTCAGTGGTGTTCTGCGCGAGATCCTCTCGCAGCAGACGGGTGACAGCCACCCGTCGCTGTCGTCGGTGTTCAGCCCGCAGCGCACCACCTTCGGCACCGACGAGCAGGTCGCCGTCACCGACGTGTACATCGACGGACGGCACCGCGTGGCCAGGCTGGATCCGCGCGACGTGGTGGCCGCGCTTCCGGTCCCCCTGATCGACACGTCGGACCCGAGCGCGCAGCTCATCGCCGCGGCCGTGCACAGCGAACCGCACCAGACGCTCGACTCGCTGCGCCTCGCTCGCGAGAACGGCCTCGATCGCACCGTGGGCGACGACTCCGTCGGGTCCGTGGAAGCGGTGCTGACCGAGGCCCGCGCGTATCTCGATCTGGGCGAGGGAGATTCGGCCGCCGAGGTGATGCGCAGGCTGGACGACGTGACGGGCAACTGGCGCGTCGACTGGCACCGCGGCACCATCGCGCTGCTGTGCCGTAACTTCGTCGACGCCGCCGACAAGTTCGACTCGGTGCTCTCCGCGATGCCCGGCGAGGTCGCACCCAAGCTCGCGCTCGCGGCGACGGCGGAACTGCTGGCGCAGCAGACCTCCGACGACGGCCACGACACGTGGTGCGCCCTGGCCGAGACGATGTACACCACGGTGTGGCGCACCGATCGCACCATCGTCAGCGCCGCGTTCGGTCTCGCCCGCAGGCTCGCGGAACGGGGTGCGCTGCTCGACGCCATCATGACTCTCGATCTGGTGCCCGCCACGTCACGGCACTACTCGATGGCACGGATGACCGGCGTACTCACACTGCTCTCCGGCTCCGCGGCCGACATGGACGAGGGTGCGCTCCACGAGGCGGCGCGGCGCGTCGAGGCGCTGCCGGCGCGCGAACCCCGTGCGCTGCAACTGCGGACGGTCGTCCTGGGCACCGCGCTCGAATGGATGGAGTCCGGGCACGCGCCCGAGTCCACGGTGCCGCTGCTCGGCGTGCCCTTCACGCGGGACGGCCTCCGGACGGGCGCCGAGACCGCCCTGCGATCTCTCGCCCGGACCGCGCGCACCCGATCGCACCGCTTCGCCCTGGTGGACCTGGCCAACGCGGTGCGGCCCAAGTCCCTCTTCTGATCAGCCGATCAGGGCCACCGCGGCGCGGGCGATGGCCAACTCCTCGTTGGTGGGCACCACGAGGACCGTCACCGGGGAATCGTCCGTCGAGATGACACGGATTCCCTTGCCGCGCTCGGCATTACGCTCCTCGTCCAGCTCGATCCCGTACATCTCGAGGTCCGCCAGGGCCGCTGCGCGCACCTCGGCCGAATTCTCGCCCACGCCGGCGGTGAACGTGACGACATCCACGTGGCCCAGCTCGATCATGTACGCGCCGAGATAGCGCCGCAGGCGATGGACGTACACGTCGAAGGCCAGGGCCGCGGCCTCGTCACCGTCGTCGATGAGGCGCCGGAGCTCACGGAAGTCGGTGACACCACTCAATCCCTTGATACCGGAGCGGCGGTTGAGCAGTTCGTCGATGGCATCGACGTCCATGTCGGCACTGCGCCGCAGGTGCATCACGATGCCGGGATCGATGTCGCCGCTGCGGGTTCCCATCACGAGCCCCTCGAGCGGGGTGAGGCCCATGGACGTGTCCACCGCGACGCCGCCGCGCACGGCCGATGCCGAGGCGCCGTTGCCGAGGTGCAGCACGATCTGGTTCACGTCCGACGGCGACCGTCCCAGATGCTCTGCCACACGGCCACTCACGTACTCGTGGGACGTGCCGTGCATCCCGTACCGCTTGATGTCGTGTTCGGCGGCGGTGGCCGCATCGATGGCGTACGTCGAGGCGGCGGCGGGGAGGGTGTGGAAGAACGCCGTGTCGAACACGGCGACCTGCGGCACGTCGGGCAGCTCCCGGCGCGCCACCTCGATCCCGCGCAGGTTGGCCGGATTGTGCAGGGGCGCCAGCGCACTGAGCTCGTCGATGGTGGCCACGACCGAGTCGTCGATGAGGGTGGGCTCGCTGAAGACGGTGCCGCCGTGCACCACTCGATGCCCCACTGCCGTGATGCCCGCCTCCGCCAGGGGCAGTCCCGCGTCGGCCATCATCTCGAACGCCAGCCGGAGGCCCGTGACGTGATCGGGGATGTCGGTCGTCTTCTCCGTCGTGTCGTCGCCGCGGGTGACGGCCACGCGCCCGTCGGCGTCCCCGATGCGCTCGACGATGCCCTGCAGGACGCTGTGTCCCGAGTCGGGGTCCACCACCTGGAACTTCACCGACGACGATCCCGAGTTGACGACCAGCACCGTGCTCACTTCGCGACCTCCAGACCGTCGGTACCGGACTGGGCCTGGATGGCGGTGATCGCCACGGTGTTCACGATGTCCTGCACCAGGGCTCCTCGACTGAGATCGTTGACGGGCTTGCGCAGTCCCTGCAGGACCGGTCCCACCGCCACGGCGTTGGCGCTGCGCTGCACCGCCTTGTACGTGTTGTTGCCGGTGTTGAGGTCGGGGAAGACGAACACGGTCGCCCGGCCCGCCACCTCGGAGTCGGGCAGCTTGGACTTCGCCACCGACGGGTCGATGGCCGCGTCGTACTGGATCGGCCCCTCCACCAGCAGATCCGGCGCCCGGTCGCGGACGAGGTCGGTCGCCGTCCGGACCTTGTCCACGTCGGCACCCGATCCGGAATCGCCGGTGGAGTAGCTCAGCATCGCCACCCGCGGCTCGATGCCGAACATCGACGCGGTGGCCGCGGACGAGACGGCGATGTCGGCGAGCTGTTCCGACGTGGGGTCGGGAACCACGGCGCAGTCGCCGTAGGCGAGCACCTTGTCCGCGAGACACATCAGGAAGATGCTCGAGACCGTCGAGACCCCGTCCATGGTCTTGATGATCTCGAAGGACGGCTTGATGGTGTGCGCCGTGGTGTGCGCGGCACCCGAGACCATGCCGTCGGCAATGCCCTTGTGCACCATCATGGTTCCGAAGTACGAGATGTCGGACATGATGTCGCGGGCCTTGTCCTCGGTCATGCCCTTGTGCTTGCGCAGCTGGACGTACTCCGCGACGAAGTCGTCCGTGTACTCCGAGTTCGTCGGATCCAGCACGGTGGCCTCGGACAGGTCCACCCCCAGTTCCCCGGCCCTGCGCGTGATCGCCGCCTCGTCACCGAGGATGGTCAGGTCCGCGACCTGCCGTTGCAGCAGTCGTCCGGCCGCGCGCAGGATCCGGTCGTCCGACCCCTCGGGCAACACGATGTGCTTGCGGTCGGCGCGGGCCCGGTCGATGAGCTGGTACTCGAACATCTGCGGCGTCACCACCGACGGCATCGCGACGTCGAGGCGGCCCAGGATCTCGGCGGCGTCGACGTGGCGCTCCATGAGCGCCAGCGCCGTGTCGACCTTGCGTTGCGATCCGACGGCCACCCGCCCGCGAGTGGACGCGGCCACACTCGCGGTGTCGAAGGTTCCGAGTTCGGTGGTGAGGATCGGTAGTCGGGGCTGCAGACCCTCGATGAGCTTGGCGATCATGGGATGCGGTGTCAGTCCGCCGTTCATGACGATGCCGGCGAGCGACGGAAACCCCTCGGCCTCGTGGGCGTTGACGAGCGCGAGCACGACGTCGGAGCGGTCGGCCGGAGCGATGACGACGACTCCCTCGGTGAGTCGCTCGAGAATGTGCTCGGCCGTCATGCCGCCGACCATCACGCGCAGGGCCTCCCGTTGCAGCAGTTCGGCATCGCCGCTGTAGAGTTCGCCCTTCATCGCGTGCAGCAGTTCGTCCATGGTCGGTGCGACCAGCAGCGGTACCTCGGGCAGAGCCCACGCCGGCACGTCCTCTGTCGAGAGCTGCGCGATGACGTCGTCCAACGCGTCGGGATCGCACCGGTTGGCGACGATGCCGGCCAGATGGGCGCGGTGCGTCGACAGTTCCGATCGACACACGTCGGCGAGGTGGGCGATCTCCTCGGGCGTGCGTTCGGAGCCACGCAGCGCGAGGAGCACCGGGGCGCCCAGGTTCACGGCGACGCGCGCGTTGAACCCCAGCTCGCTGGGACTGGCGATGTCGGTGTAGTCGCTGCCCACGATCACCACGGCATCGCACTGGGACGCGACGTCGTGATAGCGGCGCACGATCTCGGCGAGCGCGGCGTCGGGATCCGCGTGCACCTCGTCGTAGGTGACGCCGAGCGACTGCTCGTACGTGGTGTCCGCGGTGGTGTGGTCGATCATGAGCTCGAGGATGTAGTCGGTCTCGGACGACGACCGAGCGATCGGCCGGAACACACCGACCCGAGCCGTCGAGGCACCGAGCATGCGCAGCAGCCCCAACGCGATGGTCGACTTGCCGGTGTCCCCCTCGGGCGACGCGATGTAGATGCTGGAGACGGGCGAACTGGGCGTGTCTGCGGGCGCGGCGACCATGGTCTCAGCCTAATGGGCGCGCCGCCGCGGTCGTCCGAGACGATGTCCCGCGGTCGGGCTGTGATCCCGGGAACAACTCCGCACTTTCTTAGCCTACGCAAGCATAATACTTGTGTGCCCACAACTGTCGCGTCAGGCGGTCTCGACCAGCGTCACAAGATGATCGTGCTGGCCACGTGCTGCCTCAGCCTGCTCATCGTCTCGATGGACGCCACCATCGTGAACGTCGCGCTGCCCGCCGTCCGCACCGAACTCGGCGCATCCGTGTCCCAGCTCCAGTGGACCATCGACGTCTACACACTGGTGCTCGCCAGTCTGCTGCTGCTGTCCGGCACCACCGCCGACCGTGTGGGGCGGCGCCGTGTCTTCCAAATCGGACTCGTCAGCTTCGCCGTCGGCTCGCTGCTCTGCAGCCTCGCCCCCACCGCCCCGGTCCTCATCCTCGCGCGCATGATCCAGGCGATCGGTGGGTCGATGCTCAACCCCGTCGCCATGTCGATCATCACGCAGGTCTTCACCGGGAAGGCCGAGCGTGCCCGGGCGATCGGTATGTGGGGCGCCGTGGTCGGCATCTCCATGGCCCTCGGTCCCATGCTCGGCGGACTGTTGATCGAGATCTCCGGGTGGCGGTCCGTCTTCTGGATCAACATCCCGGTCTGTCTCGCAGCGTTCGTTCTGGCCGCCGTGTTCGTCCCCGAGTCGCGGTCGCCCGTCGTGCGCGCGTTCGATCCGGTCGGTCAGCTGCTCGGTGTCGTCATGCTGGCCTCCCTGGTGTTCGGCCTCATCGAGGGTCCCTCGCTCGGATGGTCGTCGCCCATCACCCTCGCGGTGTTCGCCCTGTCCGTGGCCACGTTCGTCGCGTTCGTCCGCTACGAGAACAGGCGCGTCGATCCGTTCATCGATCTGCGCTTCTTCCGCAGCATCCCGTTCTCGTCGGCGACGATCGTGGCCGTGTGCGCCTTCGGCGGATACGGAGCGTTCCTGTTCCTCATGTCTCTGTACCTGCAGGAGGTGCGCGGCTTCAGCGCGATCGGCACGGGAGCGTCCTTCCTACCGCTCGCACTCGCCACGCTGATCTGCTCGCCGCTGTCCGGGCGGATGGTGGCGCGGTGGGGTGCCCGCCCCTCGATGACCATCGCCGGTGTGGTCATCGCCGTCGCCGGCCTGACCCTCACCCGCCTCTCCGCCACCACCCCCGTCAGCGCACTGCTGGTCATGTTCGCGATCTTCGGAGTCGGCTTCGGGCTGGTCAACGCCCCCATCACCAACGCGGCCGTCGGCGGGATGCCCCGCGATCGCGCGGGTGCGGCGTCGGCGGTCGCATCGACCAGCCGCCAGATCGGTGTCAGCATCGGCGTCGCGCTGTGCGGGAGCCTCACCACCGCGGGCGCCGCGGCCGGCATCGACGCGGGGTTCGCCGCCTCCACACACACGGTCTGGTGGGCTCTGGCCGCCATCGGTGTGATCGTCGCGGGCCTCGGGCTGGTCAGCGCCAGCAGACGGGCCACGCGGACCGCGGACGACGTGGCCGCACTGTTCCGCACACCGGAGCCCGCCCGTGCCTGACCGCCGGAGCCGACCGATAGACGAGGCCTGGGCCGCGATGACCTCGCTGGTCTTCGAGAACCGCGACACCTGGCGCCGACGGGTGGCGGCCGAGGTCGACATGCCGTTCAGCCGGGTGCGGGTGCTTCGGCGCCTGGTCGACGGACCGCTGACGATGAGCGGGGTGGCCACCGCGGCGGCGATGGACGCACCGGCGACCACGGTGTGCGTCAACGAACTCGAGTCTCGCGGCTACGTCCGCCGCACCGTCGACGACAGCGATCGTCGCAGCAAGCGCGTCACGATCACCGACGACGGCCGCGCCCTGATGGACCGCGTACACGCGATCACCGACCCGGTACCCGACTCGCTCGCCGACCTCGGCGACGAGGACGCCGCGGTGCTGCACCGGATCCTGTCGGGCGCGGTGTCCTCCGGCGTCGTCAGCCCAGACGGCGCAGACGGGGCTCCAGATCGGTCTTGAACAGCTCCAGGAACCGACGCTGATCGTGACCCGGCGCGTGAAAGACAAGGTGGTTCAGGCCTGCATCGACGTACGGCTTGACCTTCTCCACCGCCTCGTCCGGATCGGAGGCGACGATCCACCGCTTCGCCACCTGCTCGATCGGCAGCTCGTCCGCGGCCTTCTCCATCTCGATCGGATCGTCGATGGAGTGCTTCTGCTCCGGCGTCAGTGACAGCGGCGCCCAGAAGCGCGTGTTCTCCAGCGCCGCATCGGCATCGGTGTCGTACGAGATCTTGATCTCGATCATGTGGTCGATGTCGCCCACGGACCGGTTCATCTTCTCCGCACCTTCCGCCACCGCGGGGATCAACTTGTCGGTGTAGAGCTCCATACCCTTGCCGGACGTACAGATGAAGCCGTCGCCGCTGCGTCCGGCGTAGCGCGCGACCACGGGACCGCCGGCCGCCACGTACACCGGGACCCCACCCTCGGGCACGTCGTAGATCGATGCGCCCTTCGTCTTGTAGTACTCACCCTCGAAGTCGACGCGATCGCCCAGCCACAGCTCGCGCATCAGCGACACAGCCTCGCGCAGACGCGCGAACCGCTCCTTGAACTCCGGCCACTCACCGTCGAATCCGGTCGCGATCTCGTTGAGGGCCTCACCGGTGCCTACACCGAGCATGATCCGGTTCGGGTACAGGCACGCCATCGTCGCGAACGCCTGGGCGATCACGGCCGGGTTGTAGCGGAATGTCGGGGTCATCACCGACGTGCCCAGCTGCAGGGTCTTCGTGCGCTCACCGACGGCCGTCATCCACGCGAGCGAGAACGGGGCGTGGCCGCCCTCGTGGCGCCAGGGCTGGAAGTGGTCGCTCACGGTCGCCGAATCCATGCCCGACGACTCCGCGAGAACGGCGATCTCCACGAGCTCGCGGGGGCCGAACTGCTCGGCCGACGCCTTGTATCCCAGCTTCAGTTCCTGTGCCACGCCGAACTCCCTCATCTACCGCCGAACCCCGGTCACCGTCATGTCTATCAGTCGAGGCCTCCGATCCGCCCGAGGCCTTCGAATCGCAGTGCGCGCAACCCTGTCACCGAGGCGGGCGGCCCGGCACCGTGGGAGGTTGCACGAGCGCAAGGAGGCTGTGGTGGGTGTCGAGGTGCAGAACGAACGTTCTGAACCACTGCTGTGGGGCGAGGACGATTCCCGGCGCGCTGCGGGCTTCACGGCGGGACCGTACTCGTGAGCATCGCGTTCGTGGGCGGAGGACCCCGCGCGACCGGCATCCTCGAGCGGATCGTCGGCCGGGCCGACGAGCTGACCGAACCGATCGACGTCCATGTCGTCGACCCCCACCCGCCGGGTGCAGGGCGGATCTGGCGACGGAACCAGGACCCCCTGCTGTGGATGAACTCCGTCGCGGCGGACGTGGCCATGCTGCCCGACGGGTCGGGCGGTCCCACCCTCGCGGAGTGGGTGACGGCGAACCGGGACACCCTCGTCACGGATCCGGCTCTGCGGGAGGAGGTTCTCCGTTTCACCCCGTCGTCGTTCGCGTCCCGGTCGCTGCAGTCCCTCTATCTCGCTCACGTCTTCGAGAGCGCGGTGAAGGCGCGGCCGGATCGTGTTCGAGTGCACGTGCACCGGGCCTGCGTCGTCGACATCGAGGATCGGGGTGTCCACCAGCGTCTGATCCTCGACGACGGCACCGTGCTCGAGGTGACCGATGTCGTTCTGGCGCAGGGCCAACCCGACACTCTGCCGCCGGCAGACGTCCAGGCATTCGCCGCCCATGCCGAGACCCACGGTCTCCGGTACATCGGGCCGGGATACACAGCCGACCTCGACCCGGCGCTGGTTCCCGAGGCCGAACCCGTCCTGATCTCGGGCCTCGGTCTCGCCTTCGTGGACTGGATGGTGCTGCTCGCGGAGTCACGCGGCGGCACCTTCTCGCGCTCCGGTGACGGCACCCTGGTGTACACGGCCTCCGGCCGGGAATCCCTGGTGTACGCCGGATCTCGACGCGGGGTTCCGTATCACGCCAAGATCTCGTACTCCATCGCCGATGCGGCACCGCCTCTCCCGAGGTTCTTCGTACCCGAGGCTTTTCCCGGGACGGAGACGCTCGACTTCCGTACGGCGGTCTGGCCTCTCGCGGTCGCGGAACTTGCGTGGGCGCACTATCACGAGCTGTTCCGCTCCCACCCCGACCGTGTCCGCGGGCCGTTCATCGAACTCGAGGCCGCCCTGGGCCGTGACGGCGCCCGTGCAGTCGGTGAACTGGTCGAACGAATGGTCCCCGATCCCGAGGACCACTTCGACATCGACACGCTCGACCGACCGCTGCGGCACGCCCGATTCGACTCAGCGGCCGATGCCGCAGAGCAGGTGCACCGCTACATCGAGGCAGACCTGGCACGACGGCGCGACCCCCGCTTCAGCGCGGACGCCGCCGTGTTCTCGGCCCTGCTGTCGGTGTATCGGACTGTGGGAGAGCTCGTTCGGACAGAGCGACTGCGCCCGGACGACGTCGCGTCGCAGGTGGAGGGACAGCTGCATTCCTTCTTCAGCTTCCTCGCGAGCGGTCCCCCGCCCGAGCGCCTGGAGCAGCTGCTCGCACTCGGCCGCGCCGGAGTCATTCGCTACCTCGGCCCCGAGGTGCGGTTCGAGGCGGACGGTGACGGCTTCCGGGCGACCTCGCACGTGCACCACGACGTGGTGCGAGCGCGGACGCTCATCGAAGCCCGACTGCCCAGAGCGTCCATCTCGCGCAGCGCCGACGCCCTGCTGCGATCGCTGCACGAGCGCGGTGAGGTCCGCGAGGTGAGTGCGTCTCCGACGAGTCCGGCCAAACTGGCCGTCGACGGCTCGTCCCGCGTGATCGACGCATCGGGCACGGCGCACCCCCATCGGTACGCGGTGGGAATGTGGGTGGCGGGCCACGCCTGGTCCGGCGCCTTCGCCCGGCCCGGCATCGACGCCGGCTTCTTCCGGCACAACGACGCGATCGCCGCGGATCTCGTGGCCGGCCACCGTGCTGTGTCTCACCCGGCTCGACGCTGAACGAGCAGCTCGTACAGCTGCGTCTCCACCATCGTGGTGGGAAGCGGCAACGGTACTGCCGGCGGAGCCGAGTCGTAGGTGTGGCCCGTCGGCGTCCGGAATCTGACGATGTGGCCGCCGTCGACGTGCTCGACGACCCGCTGGGCCTCCCACCCCTCCGCGTCCTTCGCGTAATTGCAGGCGGCGCACAGTCCCATGCCGTTCTCCGCCGTCGTCGGGCCACCGAACCTGAAGGGGCGTATGTGGTCGTGGTGTCGGATCGGCGCATCGCACCACGGTGTGCGGCACGTCCGGTCGCGGACGTCGATGTAGTGACCGAGTCCCGCCGGGAACACACGCGCCGTCGAGTCCATCGCCGTGAGCTGTCCCGTCGACGGGACGGCGTAGAGCCGCCGCAGGGTCGCACCGACACTCCCGCCGTCGATGCGGTCGGCCACCGCACGGCGGGCCACTTCGGCGGGAACCATGCCGTAGCCGGGAACGTGCGCGGCCTCGTCACCGCCGGCGAGCAACGACTCGTCGGACATGACCAGCTGCACGGCCACCGGGGGACCCGCCGCTGCATCTCCCCCGGTCACGCGCTCGAACAACAGGTCCGCCATCACCTGATCACGCGTTCGACCCTCGGCACGGCCGGCTGCGACGAGCGCGTCCGCGTCTCGGCGCAACGTGGCGTACACGCACACCGCCTTGTCCATCGGCAGCAGCGCCGTCGCGTATCCCATGAAATCCGGAGCCGGACGCACGCTCACGCGGCGCTGCGCAGCCGCACGCGCGTTCCTCCGCGCCACGGCCGCGGCATCGAGCTCGACCGCCGCGGCCACCGCGAGCGCGACCACCTGCTTGTCGCCCTTCCCTTCCAACGTCGAGGCGTCGGCGCACAACCGGCGATCGACCTCCCGCCGGTCCGCCACGGTGAGGTGCGCCGTCTCCCGCACCAGCAGCATCGCGCGGTACTCGCTCAGGCGGCCTTCGCGCATCGACTGCAGGGTGTACGGCATCTCGTGCACCAGTGCCCGTGCGAGTCCGAGGTATGTGCCACCACGCCGGTGTGACTCGCGACGTGCCAGACCCACCTGCGACGCGATCCCGAGATCCCACTGCTTCCTCGGCAGCCCGCGATCACGCCGATCGGCTCGAACGCTCGCCGCCACCCCGGCGGTCACTACCGCCTGCGTCGCCGCGCCCACGCTCTTCAGGGCTTCGATGGCCGTCACGGCATCGATTCCTTCCCGCGCCGACCCGCCGTCCTCCACCAGCCCCAAACGCGCTGTGAACAGCCGTATCTCGTCCACCGACGGTGGGTGCAGCTCTACCGTGTCGTTCATCGATCTCCCCCCGGATCCTCGATTCCTGCAGAAGGTAACTCGAGGGTCCGACACCCTCCGCGCGCCGTAGAGTCGAGCCCATGAGCCCGCTCCGCGCCTGGTCCGACCCGCTCGCCGAGCACATCGTCGGCACGTATTTCGCGTTGCGCGCGGCGATGGCGATCATGGCCGTCGGGTTGCCTCTCCTGCTCGTCGCCTGGTCGCTGCTCGATCCCGACCTTCCTGTGCTCGGATCGATGAGCGAGTACTACTACAGCCCGGCCCGCGACGTGTTCGTCGGAGTGCTCTCCGGGACCGGTATCGCGTTGATCTGCTACCGCGGTCACGGGACGCTCGAGAACGGACTGTTGAACGCGGCCGGCGCCTTCCTCGTCGTCGTCGCGCTCGTGCCCACGGATCCACCGGGGCAGAGCGACTTCGGCCTGCGTATGACGGTCCACGCCGTCGCCGCCGTGGCCTTCTTCGTCAGCTTCGCGGTGTCGGTCTGGCGGTGCGCGGACGACACCCTGGATCCGTCCCGGGACTCCGAACGGCGAATCCGCCGCTACCGCAGAGCCTATCGAGTCGTGGCGGTCGTGGTCGTCGTCGCTCCGGCGTCGGCGCTCGCCCTGGTGCTCGTCCTCCGCCAGGGCGCGCTCGCGGTACTGGTGGTGGAAGCGGTCGCAGTCATGACCTTCGGCGTGTACTGGGCACTGAAGTCCTACGAGCTGCGGGGCACCGAGCTGGCCGAGCAGCCGTGAACCCCGAGCACCGTCAGCGGCGACATCGCACCCGGGTGGACTGGGGCCTGCGCGGAGCCGAGGCGATCGCGTCGGACGCCGACATCGCCGTGATCGTGGACGTCCTGTCGTTCACCACCACGGTGAGTGTCGCTCTCGACCGAGGGATCGGCGTCGTCCCGCACGCGGGCGCCGACACCGAGGAGGTCGCCCGACGTCACGACGCGTCCGTGGCGTTCCGCCGCTCGCAATCGGCTCCGGGCCGCATCACATTGTCCCCCGGATCGATCCGGTCCGCGCGCGACGTGCCCGCCCGGCTCGTTCTTCCGTCACCCAACGGATCGACCATCGCCGAGGCGCTGGCGGCGACACCCGTCCTGGCAGCGGCGTCCCTGCGCACGGCGACGGCGATCGCGCACTGGATCGCGCGCACCGCGGGACCGGACGACTCCGTGGCGATCATCGCTGCGGGCGAGAGATGGCCGGACGGATCGCTACGCCCCGCGATCGAGGACTTCTGGGGAGCGGGTGCAGTCGTCGCGGCACTCGCCGCCGTCGGGCGTCTTCTCGACCCGTCTCCCGAGGCCGACGCAGCGCAGGCAGCCTGGACGGCGGTGGCCGATGATCCGTCGACGGCACTGCGTGACTGCAGTTCCGGTCGCGAGCTGATCGCCCTCGGATTCGACGGCGATGTCGCGGTGGCAGCGGAGGTCGGGGAGAGCGCCGGCGTTCCGATTCTCCGTCAGGGGATCTTCGTCGATGCTGCGAGCGGCGGCCTCAGCGCCTGATGCCGTGGTGCTTCTCGGCCACGTCCGGGTGTGCACGGGTACGCGATTTCCACGCGTTCTCGCCGTAGGTCCGGAAGAGGGGGTTGTCCGGATCAGTGTCGACGCCCCGGGACCGCGCCGCCAACTCGGGTGGAAGATCGATGAGCGGCACGCGCGCATCCAGTGCGGGGCTGAGGAAGTAGGGAACGGACACCCGGTCCGTGCCAGGCGTCGGCGCGAGGACGCGATGCCGAGTGGCACGCAGGTACCCACCCGTCGCGACCTCGAGCAGTTCCCCGACGTTGACGATGAACGCGCCGGCCACGGGCGGTACGTCGATCCACTCGCCGCCGCGCAGCTCCACCTGCAAGCCGGTCGACTCCGGCTCCACGAGAAGCAACGTCAGCACCCCCGAGTCCTTGTGCGCGCCCACCCCCTGCGGGTTCTCGGTGCTGCCGGGATACCGCACCACCTTGATCAACGTCGCGGGGAGCTCGGCGAAGGCGGCATCGAATGTGTCCTCGGCCGCGCCGAGGGAGACTGCCCAGTGTCGGAGCAGCCGCAGCCCGACGTCCGACAGGGCGGCGTCCCAGGCCTCGAACGCGGGACGCAGTTCGGGTAGCGCGGACGGCCACTGGTTGGGGCCCTGCAGGTTCCAGTATCCCTGCGCCGCGGGAATCACCTCGCGCTCCGGACCGATGTCGATCTGCTCTCGCCAATCGACGGCGCCGTTGGTCAGCTCGCCGCCGAGCCGACTGTAGCCGCGGAACTGGGGCGAGTTCAGTTGACTGATCTCGTCCTTGGCGTCCGCCGGCAGCGCGAAAAAGGTGCGCGCCAGCGACAGGACCGTCGACACGAGCTCGGGGTCGACACCATGACCGGTCAGGTGGAAGAAGCCGTGGTCGTGGGTGGCCTCGCGCACTGCCGAGCGAAACCCGTCGACATCCGCGGTCGACATGTCGAGAACGGGCAGAGCTGTCACCTGATCGGAAGCTTCTCGCCGGCCTCCACCGCGACGGTCAGCCGGTTCTCGGGAGGTGCCACCGGGCACGTCGCGTAGTCGGTGAGGGCGCACGGCAGGTTGGACGCGCGGTTGAAGTCCAGTGTCACCAGGCCGTCGGCGTCCGCATCGCCGACGGCGAGGGACCGGCACGCGGGGTAGGTGCTCACGCCGCTGGTCTCGTCGGTGAAGAGGATGTGGAAGCCGCCCGCCTTCCCTCGGAATGCGACGAACTGTTGCGGTGCGTTCCCGAGCGTGAAGTCGATGACGCCCAGCCCGGCGTGGTGGTGCTCCAGACCCTCGACGACGGCCGCGGTGGTGACCGTGCGCTCGGAGTCGTACGGCGTGAACGTGCCACTCACGCGCCACTTCTCGTCGGGTGCGAAGGTGGGGATCCCGCCGAACGACGCCAAGGTGGGGGCCGCGGGGTCGTGCACGCGCAGGGCCACCGAGCCGGTGCGGCGAATCACCTCGACGCGCCGCTCACCGGCGGCCACGAGGAGGCCGGGAGCCCCCTCGACAGGGTGCAGAGCGACAGTCCCGTCCACGACCACCCCGTCGACCGACAACCCGTCGCCCGTGCTCGCGGTGACGTGCAGAGCGTCGTCGTCGGCGCGCCACACACCGGGCAGATCCCCCACGGCCGCGTCGGTCTCGGTCAGCCAGTACAGACCTGTGAGCGCGACCCAGCCCAACGGATCGCGGAAGTACTCCTCGCGATCGGAATGCCATGCAGCCCAGTCCTGCTCGAACGTGGTGACGGATGTTGTCATGATGCGTACTCCTTCTCGGACGGTGACGATGCGATTCTGCCGAGGACACCGGCGCCGACGTGACGTGCCTCCTCGAGATGGGGGTACCCCGACAAAATGATCTCGTCGACACCTGCCTCGCGATACTCCTCGATGCGGGCCACCACCTCGTCGTGGCTGCCGACCAGCGCGGTGCCGGCGCCGCCGCGGACGAGACCGATGCCCGCCCACAGGTTGGGGCCCACCACCAGGTTCCGACGATCACCGCCGTGCAACGCCAGCATGCGTCGCTGGCCTTCCGATCCCACGGCGCCCAGTTGTGCCTGTCGGGTCCGGACGGTCGCGTCGTCGACATCGGCGATCAGGTCCTCGGCTCGAGCCCACGCATCTTTCGCGCGCTCGCGGGTGATCACGTGCATCCGCAGTCCGGCACGCAGGGTGCGGCCGCGGGCAGCCGCACGCTCCCGCACGTGGGAGATCTTCTCGGCCACCGCCTCGGGAGACTCGCCCCACGTGAGAAAGACGTCGGCATGCTCGGCGGCGACATCCAGTGCGGCGTCCGATGATCCGCCGAGATAGACGTCGGGAAGCGGCACCGGAGGATGCCCGCCGAAACCGCCGCCGTTCGGTCGGTCCACAGCGTAGTGGTCGCCGGACGGCCGCACCGGCCGGCCGTCGGAGACGGCGCGCGCGATGCCGAGGAACTCACCCGCCCGCGCGTAGCGGCCCTCCTTCGCCAGACGGTCGCCGTAGGACCGCTGCTCGACGTCGTCGCCCCCGACCACCACGTTGAGGAGCACTCGGCCACCGGACAGTCGATGGAATGTACTGACCATCTGCGCCGACGTCACGGGCGAGACCTGGCCCGGCCGGAACGCCACCAGGAACTTCAGACGAGTGGTCGCCGGGATCAGCGCCGCGGTGACCAACCACGCGTCCTCGCAGTGTCCGCCCGTCGGAGTGAGCACTGCCTCGAAACCGAGTTCCTCGACGGTCACGGCCAATTCGGTCAGGTAGTCGAGTGTCGCGTCCCGATGTCCCGCACCCGCTGCCGAGGCGCCCCCACCGCCGATGGCGACTCCGTGCGAGCGCGCACCGAGCCTCTCGTCGTCACCCCCGGTGGGGAGGAACCAGTGGAATCTCACTCGCCGATGCTGGGTCGACGTAGTCCGAGGTGCTCCCGCAAGGTCGACCCCCCGTAGGCGGCTGGGTACGAACCACGTTCCTGCAGTTCGGGAACCAGCTTGTCGACGATGTCGTCGAGCCCGCTCGGCACGAGGTACGGCGTGATGTTGAAGCCGTCGCTCGCCCCTCCGCGGACCCACCGGGTGAGCTCGTCCGCGACCTGGCTCGGCGTACCCGCGAATCCGGTACGCGCCGACGTCTCGATGACGACCTGCCGCAGCGACAGGTTCTTCGCCTCGGCGAGCGACCGCCATTCCCGCACGCGTGCATCCACATCGATGCCGTTGAACGCCGAGCCACGAGCACCGACGACGCCACTGACGATCGGATCCTCGGTGGGGAGTGGTCCGTCGGGATCACGATCGGACAGATCGCGCCCCCACACCTGGCCGGCGATCGACAGCGTCGTCGGGCCGGTGAACTGACCCTCCTTGACCCAGCGCACCTTCTCGTCCACGTCCCGCTCGTGGTCCGCGAGGACGATCTGGGTGCCGGGCAGGATCTTGATGTCGTCGTCCGGTCTCCCTCGGGCCACGAGTCGCGCGCGGATGTCGTTCGCGAAGTCGAGTGCGTCGTCGAAGTGGGTGCCGTGCGCGGAGAAGATCACGTCGGCGTGCTGGGCGGCGAAGTCGCGACCGGTGCTGGAATCTCCCGCCTGGAAGATCACCGGGTGGTCCTGCGGACTGCGGGGAATCGGTGCAGCAGAGGCGATGTCGAACTGCGAGGACTGGATGCGCACGGAGTCGGGCGTGCCTCCTGCGTTCCACAGGGCTCTGGCGACGTCGAGGAACTCTCCGGCGCGCACGTAGCGGTCCGCGTGGTCGAGGTAGCCGCCGCGTCGGAAGTTCTCGCCGGTCCACGCGTTGTCGGTCGTGACGACGTTCCAGCCGGCGCGACCACCGGACAGCACGTCCAGTCCCGACAGTCGACGCGCGAGGTCCACCGGTTCGTTGTAGGTGGTGTTCTGGGTGGCCACCAGTCCGATGTTCGTGGTGATGCCGGCGAGCGCCGCCAACTGTGTGATGGCGTCGGGACGACCGGCGATGTCCAGGTCGAGGATCTTGCCGCCCTGCTCGCGCAGTCGGAGCCCCTCACCGAGGAAGAAGGCGTCGAACAGTCCGCGCTCGGCGGTCGTGATCAGCCGACGGAACGTCTCGAAGTCGATCTGCGAGCCACTGGCCGGGTCCGACCAGATCGTCGTGTGGTTGACGCCCTGGTAGAAGACACCCAGGTGGACGGTGGCGTCGGGACGGAAGAGAGCGGTCATCGCGCAGCCTCGAATCGGTTGACCGGGCGGGCCAGGCCCAGAGTGGAACGCAGCGTCGTGGCCGGGACCGGCCGATGGGCCAGGTCCCGCTCGAACAGTTGAGGAAGGACGTAGCGTGCGGCGACGCGGAGATCGTCGTCGATCAGGTCAGGACGCAACCTGATCCCGCCGATCGCGTCGTCGAGGGCAGCAATGCGCTCGACGAGAGCCGCTGCGGCCGTCGGGCTTCCGGGGGCCTCGACGTCGAGAACGACGTGCGCCCCGGTCACCGCGCGCGCGTCCGCTTCGTTCTCCACGAGGACGACGTCGAGCAGATCGGCGTCGATCTCGCCGAATCGGCCGAACACCACCACCTGACCCTGCGGCGGGCGAGGCACGATCGCGGGGCCCTTCACCGAGTACTCCTCCCCGACGAAGTCGACGTAGTGCAGCTTCTGCTGGTTCAGGAACCGGCCCGTCGGGAAGTCGCGGATCACCGCGTCGTCCTCCCACGAGTCCCACAGTCCACGCGCCACGGTCACCGAATCACGCTGTTCACGAACCAGATCGGTATCGGCCGAGACGACTTCGCGACCCCATGCTGCCGCGACGTCGGGTGCCAGCGACCGGGATGCCACCCAACCCGCCCGGCCGCGGGACGCGTAGTCCAACGACGCGAGCTGCGACGAGAGGTGGAACGGTTCCGCGTAGGTGGTGCTGGCGGTGGCGACGAGGCCCACCGTGCTGGTGGTCGCGGCGACGAAGGCCGCGCGCGTGACGGCGTCGACACCACCCGTCGCCACGTCGTCGTCGTCGAACGTGACGTAGCCGAATCCTGCGTTCTCGGCCGCGGTCACCGTGGCGGCCACGGCTCGTCCGTCGGCCGAACCGACCCCGACGTCGAAGCCGAGTGTCACCGTCCTGGTCATCGTGCGCTCCCTCGTATCGCCCCCGGACACCCGAGGTTAGGAGGGATCCGCACCCGGCACACGGGTTGGAATCGCAGAGATCGGAGGGGAATGCTTCGCCACCTGTTCGTTATGAACTCACTCGACGACAGTGCTCCGCTGCGCTCAGTGGCGCCTCGAATCGAAGCCCGGGCGTGTTCGGATTGCGAATAAACCGGGCGGTCATCTTGATAATCTCAGCCGATGAACCCAGCCCCTCCACCACCAGGGTGGTATCCCGATCCATCCGACGCGAGTCGCCACATCTACTGGGATGGACGTTCGTGGGTGGGGCCCGCCGGTCCAGCAGCAGCAGGCCCGACAGGCAAGGGCCGTAGGGCAGCCGCCAACTTCGGTGCTTTCGTGCTCGTCGCCATCGGGCTACTCATGTCCATGCAATCGGTGAGCCTCCTCACCGGCTCCGGGCCCATCTGGACAGGTGTCGCGGTCATCGCTGTGGGAACGGCTCTGGCCTTCTTCCTTGGAGCCTCAACGATCGTGCGCCTTCTCGCGGTGTTAGCTCTGGTGTTGGGTGTAGTGAACGCAGTGACTATCGAGAACGAGATGTCGGAAAGACGCGGCGAACTGTCGCGTGTGTTCGATCAGTAATCGACCCTCACGTCGGCGTGTAGGGCACGCCGTACTGGCGACGGGAGCCGAACACCAAGATCCGGAAGGTCAGAAGCCCACTCCGGCGAAGGGGGCCTGCGGAGTCCGGAACAGCTCGTCGGCAGCCGATGCCTCACCCTCCGCGAGACCGGCGGTGACCAGGGCCGCCCACGACGTCCCGCCGAGCAGCACCGACGCCAGATCTCGGACGTGCACCGTCAGATCCGGCGCCGCGTCGACCACCCGCACGCCGTCCGGTGCGACGGCGTAGGTCCCGGCGTTCTCCGGCAGGTCCTGGTCCTGCACGGCGATGGTCACAGCGTCCCCGGGCCCGTACGTGCGCGCGGACAGTGCCGCGGACACGTCGAGGATGCGCAGCCAGGTCTCGTCCTCGGTGCGATCGAGTCGTACGGATCGGCGATCGTGCATCAGCAGTGGCAGCACGGTGTCGACGGGCAGTGCGGGAAACGTGATGCGGTCGACGAGGTCGAGTCGCAGGAGGAAGCGGACCAGGTCGGCGAACACCGCGTCGTCGGGCGCATGGAGGTCCTCGACGACCACCCGGCGGTCGTTCCCGGACCACCACGTCCGCGGGTCGCGCGGGCGGTACCGGACGTATCCGTCGTCGACCCCGCCGGTGGAGTGCACCGCGTTCCACACCGGACCGGTGTCGGTCCGCCCGCGCAGCCTCGACGCGTTCCACCAGACGGGCAGTCGGGTGATGGTGCCCGGTCGACTCGACGGGTGCGACGCGACGATGCCGGCCTGCACGTCGAACACGTCCCCGTCGTCGACGAGGCGGACGGTGCCGCTGGACACGGCCTCCTCCCGCACCGACGCACGCGCGGTGACGACCTCGGCGGACACGGACGAGGTGGCGACGCCGTAGCCGTAGCGGCCGTAGATGACAGCCTCCGACGCACGGAGCGAGGCGACGACGTCCCCGGCATCGCGCGCGTCCCGCAGCTGGCGCCGCAGCAGAGCGGACACGACACCGCGGCGGGTGTGGGTCGGCAACACCCCGACATGGGTGACGGCCAGGTGGGGAACCCGAGCGCCGCCCGGCAGCGTCAGGGTTCCGCGGGCCGAATCGGTGGTCCCGACAAGTCGATCGCCGTCGAAGGCGCCGTAGGTCCGACCGGGCTCGCGCAGACTCGCGATCTCGTCCTCGGTGACCTGCAGCGTGGGCAGTCCCACCATCGCGGCACGGAAGACGCGCTGCGATTCCAGCAGGTCGGACCGCGACTCGAGAATGCGGATGTCGACCATCAGGCGACCTCGGCGATCGTCAGGGTGGTCTGTCGGCGGAGCACGAATCCGAGGGTGTCGTAGAGCGCGACGGCGCGGGTGTTGGTCACACTCGTGTGCAGGAACGGCACCTCGCCCCGCTCCCGGATGCCGTACCCGACAGCGCGGATGAGGCGGGTGGCCAGGCCCTGCCCTCGGTACTCGGGGTCGGTGCACACGGCGCTGATCTCGGTCCAGCCGTCGGGATGCATGCGCTCCCCGGCCATGGCGACGAGCCGCGACCCGTCCCGGACGCCCAGGTACGTGCCCATCTCGATGGTCCGCGAGCGGAACGGTCCCGGCCGGGTGCGGTGCACGAGATCGAGCATCTCCGGCACGTCGTCGGCGGTGAGCACCTGCGCGGCCGGTTCCGGCTCCACCACCAGCGCGGATCCGTCGAACTGCAGCAGCCCGATCCGGTCGAGAACGCGCCACCCGGCGGGCGGGGTGATGCCGTCGCCCCGCAGTGCAGCCTGCTCACCCACCGGGAGCAGGGCGCCGAGATCCGCCCAGTCCTCCGCCGTCATGTCCTCGGGGTGACCGAAGAACCCGGCCACCTCGGGGTGGTAACGCGCGATCCGGCCCCGCCATTCGGCGAACCGGGAGTGGGCGCCGACGAGGGACGATCGGATGGGATCGTCCAGCGGATGCGCGTCGGGGAGGGTCGGGATCACCGGAACTCGGTCGTCGCACTGCACCAGGCCACTGTAAGGGTCGGCTCCGACGCCGCGGCGCGTTGTACTCGCGACGATTCCGGAGGGGCAGAATGGTGTCGTGAGCCCCGACAGAGTGAGTCCTGACGACGCCGTGCGACCTGACGATGCTCCGTCCACGACGGGGACACCCCCGTGGACGTACCTGATGGACATGGACGGTGTCCTGGTGCACGAGGAGCACCTCGTCCCCGGAGCGGACCGCTTCCTGAAGGAACTCCAGGACACGAACACCCCGTTCATCGTCCTGACGAACAACTCGATCCGCACCCGTCGCGACCTGCAGGCACGCCTGCGACGGACCGGCCTCGAGATCCCCGAGGAGTCGATCTGGACGTCGGCACTCGCCACCGCCACCTTCCTGGGGAACCAGCGGCCGAACGGTACCGCCTACGTGGTCGGGGAGTCCGGCCTGACGACGGCCCTGCACGACATCGGCTACATCATCACGGACATCGATCCCGACTACGTGGTGCTCGGCGAGACCCGCACGTACTCCTTCGAGGCCATCACCACCGCCATTCGGCTGGTCGAACGCGGAGCCCGTTTCATCGCCACCAATCCCGACGCCACCGGCCCGTCACGCGAGGGATCGCTGCCCGCCACCGGATCCGTCGCCGCGCTCATCACGCGCGCGACCGGACGTGAGCCGTACTACGTGGGCAAACCGAACGCGTTGATGATGCGGTCCGCTCTGCGGGCCATCGGCGCGCACTCGGAGAACACGCTGATGATCGGTGACCGCATGGACACGGACATCGTGTCCGGGCTCGAAGCCGGTCTCCAGACCATCCTCGTGCTCACCGGTATCTCGACCCCCGCCAGCGTCGAGATGTTCCCGTTCCGCCCCACCCGTGTCATCGAGTCGGTCGCCGACCTCATCGGGCACACCGCGAACCCGTTCGGATGAGATTCGTCTACTCCCGGCCCGACCGCAGCGTCGAGGCGACGGGCACCCGGCAGGCGTTCGATCACATCGACGACGCGCGCGAGGCTCTCGAGGACGGGTCGGCGCGGGTTCTCGTGGGGGCCATCGGGTTCGATGCGTCCACGCGGTGTGCACTCGTCGAACCGTCGACGTTCGACCGGCGCGACGAGCCGCGGACACCCGAGCAGAGCACCCTGCCCGGAGCCGTGATCGCCTCCCAGAACCCGCCACCCGACAAGCACGTCGCGCGGGTGCAGCGTGCCCTGACGGTGCTGAACCATCCCGGATCCGCACTACGCAAAGTGGTTCTCGCGCGGTCGATCACGCTGGTGTTCGATGCCCCGCTGTCCCCGACGGCGCTCGCGGACACGCTCATCGAGGCGAATCCGATGCACAACGGTTTCGCCGTCGATCTCACCGCGGCGGGTGGTCCGTACTTCGGCCGCCACCTGGTGGGCTCGAGCCCGGAACTCCTCGTGCGGCGTACCGGAACCCAGGTGATCTGCCGACCGTTCGCCGGAACTGCTGCACGACAACAGGATCCGGTGGCGGACGAGCAGGCGGGCGCCGACCTGCTCGCCAGCGCCAAGAACCTGGCCGAGCACCGCTTCGTCGTCGACGCCATCGCCGAGGCCCTGGCGCCACTGTGCTCGGAGGTGTCCGTCCCCGACGGGCCGACGCTGACCAGCACGCCGGCCGTGTGGCATCTGGCGACCCCGATCACCGCGACACTGGCCGACCCCGCCACCACGGCACTGGATCTCGCGCTCGCACTGCACCCGACACCCGCGGTCGCGGGCAGCCCCACCGACCTGGCGCTCCAGACCATCGATCTGCTGGAGTCCGGACGCAACCGCGACTTCTACGCCGGCATGGTGGGGTGGTGCGACGCGTCGGGCGACGGTGAGTGGATGGTGGCCATCCGCTGCCTGGACATCGCCGCCGACGGCCTCAGCGGGGTCGCGACCGCGGGTGGCGGCATCGTCGCCGCCTCGGACGCGAGCGCCGAGCTGGAGGAGACGACAGCGAAGTTCGCGACGGTGCTCAGGCCCTTCGGCCTCTGACGTCGATCCGGTGCGCTGAGCCGCGGATACCGCGGCTCAGCGCACCGAAGCCGGCCGTTGATGCACTCGGCTCTACCGGGCGAGCGCTCCCGCCAGATCGCCGAGCAGGTCCTCGAGGTCCTCCAGGCCGACGGAGATGCGCACGACTCCGTCCGTGATGCCCACGGCTGCACGGCCTTCCGGACCCATGGCCCGGTGGGTGGTGGTGGCGGGGTGCGTCGTCATCGACTTCGCGTCGCCGAGGTTGTTGGAGATGTCGATGATGCGCAGCTTGTTCAGGAACTCGAAGGCGCGCGCCTTGCCGCCCTCGAGCTCGAACGTGACGACGGTGCCGCCGCCGCTCATCTGCGAGACCGCGAGATCGTGCTGGGGGTGCGACGGCAGGTACGGGTACTTCACCCATCCGATACCCGGCTGCGCCTCGAGGAACTCCGCGACGGCCAGCGCCGAGGCGTTCATGTGCCGCACGCGGAGCGGCATCGTCTCGAGACCCTTCAGCAGAGTCCAGGCGTTGAACGGGCTCAGCGCGGGACCGGTGTGGCGCATGAGCGTCTGTACAGGACCGTCGATGTACTCCTTCGATCCCAGGATGGCGCCCCCGAGCACGCGCCCCTGTCCGTCGATGTGCTTGGTCCCCGAGTACACCACCACGTCGGCACCGAGGTCGAAGCTGCGCTGCAGCACGGGCGTCGCGAAGACGTTGTCCAGCACCACCTTCGCACCGGCCGCATGCGCCATCTCGGTCACGCGCCGGACGTCGACGAGCGACTGCATCGGGTTGGACGGCGTCTCGAAGAACACCGCGGTGGTGGGCACGGCGAGCGCCTGTTCCCACTGGTCGAGGTCGTCGCCGTCGACGAAGACGGTCTCGACTCCCCAACGCGGCAGGATCTCGTTGCACACGACGAAGCACGAGCCGAACAGGCTCCGCGCCGCGACGAGTCGGTCGCCGGCCTTCAGGAGCGCTCCGAGCCCGGTGAAGACCGCGGACATCCCGCTCGAGGTGCCGAAGGCCGCCTCGGCGCCGTCGAGCAACCGCAGCCGCTCCTCGAACATGGTGACGGTCGGGTTGCCGTAGCGCGAGTAGACGAAGTGGTCGATGTCGCCGGTGAACGCCTGCTCGGCGGCCTCGGCACTCTCGTACACGAAACCCGAACTGAGATAGAGGGCCTCGGCGTTCTCCTCGAACCCCGAGCGGTTCAGACCGCCGCGGACACCGAGAGTTCCCTGCCCGACCCCGTCGGGCAGGGGCTTGGAGAACCCGCCGCCGGTGGGGATCACTTCTGCCGCCAGGGCAGTCCGACGGCGCGCCACCCGGCACTGCCGCGGTGTCCCTCGGCGTCGGTCGCGCCCTCGAAGCCGTCGAGCACGTTGTAGGCGGGTCCGAGCCCCGCAGCGGTCGCGGCCTCGGCGGCACCGATGGACCGCTGACCGGAGCGACACAGGAAGACCACGGGTCCTCGTTCGACCCCGGCGGCACGGACCTCGTCGACGAAGTTCTCGTTCCTCGCGCCGTCCGGGTAGCCGACCCACTCGACGAAGGCCGTCGGCTTGTCCAGCGACGAGATGTCCGGGACACCCACGTAGCTCCACTCGGCGTGGGTGCGGACGTCGACGAGCGAGGCCTCCGGATCGGTGCTGAGAAGTTCCCAGGCCTGCTCGGGCGTGATGTCTCCTGCGTAGCTCACGAGGCCAGTTTCTCACATGGTCGGCTCGGCCCGATATGTCCGATAGTCGCAGCGTACGGCCTCGAGGGGGCAAGATGAGCCGATGACGGACGACACACTGCGCCCTGCGACGGGCGCCGGCTCACCACAGCCGGACACGAGCGGCGACACGGGGCAGTTCACCCATCGCCAGATCATGACGATCATCTCCGGTCTGATGCTCGGCATGTTCCTGGCCGCGCTCGACCAGACGATCGTCTCGACGTCCATCCGCACCATCGCGGACGACCTGCAGGGCTTCTCCGTTCAGGCGTGGGTCACCACGGCGTACCTGATCACGGCCACCATCTCCACGCCGCTGTACGGGAAGCTCTCGGACATCTACGGGCGCAAACAGTTCTTCCTGACCGCGATCACGATCTTCGTCATCGGATCGGCGCTGTGCGGCTTCGCCACGTCGATGTACCAACTCGCGGCCTTCCGCGCGTTCCAGGGCCTCGGTGCCGGCGGCCTGTTCTCGCTCGCACTGACCATCGTCGGCGACATCGTCCCGCCGCGGGAGCGGGCCAAGTACCAGGGCTACTTCCTCGCCGTGTTCGGCACGTCCAGCGTGCTCGGTCCGGTCATCGGCGGCGTGTTGTCGGGCCAGTCCGAGATCCTGAACATCACCGGCTGGCGCTGGGTGTTCTTCGTCAACGTGCCCATCGGCATCGTCGCTCTGTTCGTCGTCGCCAAGGTGCTGAATCTGCCGCGTCGACACGGCAGCGCGGTCGTCGACTGGGGCGGCGCCGCGGCGCTGGCCGTCGGACTGGTGCCGCTGCTGATCATCGCCGAGCAGGGACGCACGTGGGGATGGGGCTCCGGGCGGGCCATGATCTGCTACGCCATCGGCGTCCTCGGCATCGCGGCCTTCATCGCCATCGAGATCAGGATGAAGACGAACGCACTCATCCCGATGCGCTTCTTCCGCAACTCGACGTTCAGCGTCGGACTCGTGCTCTCGGTCATCACCGGTGCGGCGATGTTCGGCGGCATCACGCTGCTCCCCCAGTACCTGCAGGTGGTCAAGGGCTCGTCGCCGACGCTCGCCGGGTTCCAGATGCTCCCGCTGGTGCTGGGCATCATGGTCGCGTCGATCTTCTCCGGCCAGATGATCTCCCGCACGGGCCACTACCGTCCGTATCCCATCATCGGCACGACTCTCATGACGGTCTGCATGTTCGCGTTCTCGTTCATCGAGTACGACACACCGCTGTGGATGATCATGATCGCGATGTTCGGTTTCGGGTTCGGCCTGGGCAATCTGATGCAGCCGCTGACCCTCGCGATCCAGAACGCACTGCCGCCGCAGGACATGGGCGTCTCCACCTCGTCGGCCACGTTCTTCCGGCAGATCGGCGGCACCATCGGCGTCGCGGTGTTCCTGTCCCTGCTCTTCTCGCGCGTGACCGACGCCATCGCGTCGGCTCTGCGTTCCGCCGCGGAGACTCCCGAGTTCCGCGAGGCGGTGGGTCAGGCCGCGTCCAGCACCGATCCCGCGGTGTCCGGCCTCGCGCAGGGGCTCGTGCAGGGCAACGGGTCGGCCGCCGGGGGCATCCTGGACGACACGTCCTTCATCCAGAAGCTGCCCGACGCGGTGGCGGCGCCGTTCCAGATCGGATTCTCCGACGCGATGGACTCGGTCTTCGTCGTGGCCGGGTTCGTGCTGGCGCTGGCCTTCGTGATCAACCTGTTCTACAAGGAGGTCCCGTTGCGCACCCAGGGCGGCCTCGCAGCTCAGGCGTCGGAACGCACGGCGAGCAAGGACGCAGCCGAGTAGGACACGTCAGGGACTGCAGAGCAGCCAGTCGTCACCGGACCGCACCGCGTTCCAGGTGAGGCTCTGCTCGCTGCCGTCGAGGCTGACGCGCACGTCGGCCTCGGCGGCGTCACCCTTGACCCGCACCTCCTCGATGTTCTCGAGATCCACCGACGTACCCGCATCCGCCAGCGGTGCGTCGGTGATGCCGGGGCACTGCAGTGCGGTGACAGCGGCGGTGTCGCCGGACTTCACAGCCTCGACGTAGGCGGCGACGGCGGTCCCGACACGCTGGTTGTCGCTGACGTTCTCGTCGGGCGACCCGGTCAGCGACAGGATCGCGATGATCACCGCCACGACGACCACCACCGCAGCGGCCGCGATGAAGGGCGCTGCGGTGGTGGGTCTCGGATCCTCTTCGGAGCTCATGCTCCGATCATGTCAGCTCGGTGCAGCTCAGCCCTCGAGCGATGGGTAATCGGTGTAGCCCTCGGCGCCGCCGCCGTAGAAGGTGCTCTCGTCGGGGGTGTTGAGCTCGGTGTCGTGGGTCCACCGGGTCACCAGGTCGGGGTTGGCGATGAACGGCCGACCCACCGTGACGGCGTCGGCGATCTCGTCGGACACCAGCTTCTCGGCCTCGTCGCGAGTGGTCATCGCGGCGAAGCCGGTGTTGAGCACGAACGGGCCGCTCCAGGCCGAACGCAGCTTGCCCAGGAACGGATCCTCGGCGTCGACGAGCACGTGCAGGTACGCCAGGCCGAGGCCGTCGATCTGCGACAGCAGCGCCTCGTAGGCACCCGTCGTGTCGTCCTCGGTGATGCCGCTCGCGGTGCCTCCGGGCGAGATGCGGATGCCGACCCGGCCCGCGCCGATGGCGGCGGAGACGGCGCGCACGACCTCCACGACGAGGCGCGCACGGTTCTCGGGGCTGCCGCCGTAGGAGTCGGTGCGGTGGTTCGCGCCGTCCGCCAGGAACTGGTGGAGCAGGTAGCCGTTGGCGGCGTGCAGCTCGACACCGTCGAGACCGGCCTCGATCGCACGGGTCGAGGCGTCGACGAACACGTCGACCACGCGAGCGATCTCGTCCGCGGCGATCTCGCGCGGCGCGGGGATCTCCTTCGACCCACCCTTGGTGAACATCTCGATACCGGGCGCGATGGCGGACGGTGCGATGGCCTCCAGGCCAGAGTTGTCGGGGTGGGACACCCGACCCGCGTGCATCAGCTGGACGACGATCTTGCCGCCCTCACCGTGCACCGCGTCCGCGATCTTCGCCCAGCCGGCCTGCTGCTCGTCGGTGTGCAGGCCCGGGGTGTTGGTGTAGCCCTTGCCGACGGCGGAAGGCTGCGTTCCCTCGGACACGATGAGGCCGGCACCCGCACGTTGGCGGTAGTACTCGACGACGAGGTCACCGGGCACACCGTCGTCACCACTGCGGCTGCGCGTGAGCGGCGCCATGAAGACACGGTTGCGGGCGTGGATGTCGCCGAGTTCGAGCGGCTGGAGCAGGTGTGATTCGGGACTGAGTTCGGTCACGTCGATCGGCCTTTCGAAGGTGCTGACTGTCGAGCTGTCCTCTGACGCAAGCCTGAGGGGTCCGCGATCCATGCCCGACTGTGGGCCGCATCACTCGGTGGAATCCCGATGTTCACCCAGTTCTCTGTGCACACGTCACGGCCACCTGGCGCACCGGAGGCGCCGCCTCGTCACTTATGCTGGGGTGTCCGCCTCCCTGCGGCCACGACGCCCGCTCCGAGCTCGATGGGCGGCCGGCCGACGACGATGTTAGGTAGATCCACGCTGATGACTGACCAGACCCGCCCGCTCCGAGTGGCCATCGTGGGTGCAGGCCCGGCCGGCATCTACGCCGCCGACGCGTTGATGAAGTCGGACCACAACGTCTCCGGCCCCGGCGTGAGCATCGACCTCTTCGAGCGCATGCCCGCTCCGTTCGGTCTGATCCGCTACGGCGTCGCACCGGATCACCCGCGCATCAAGGGCATCATCACCGCGCTGCACAAGGTGCTCGACAAGCCGCAGGTCCGCCTGCTCGGCAACATCGACTACGGCACCGACATCGACCTCGAGACGATGCGCCGCTTCTACGACGCCGTCATCTTCTCCACCGGCGCCAACGCGGACCGCGCGCTGAACATCCCCGGCATCGACCTCGACGGCAGCTACGGCGCCGCCGACTTCGTCTCCTGGTACGACGGTCACCCCGACGTGCCACGCACCTGGCCCCTCGACGCCGAGAAGGTCGCCGTCCTCGGCGTCGGCAACGTCGCGCTCGACGTGGCCCGCGTACTGGCCAAGACGGGCGACGAGCTGCTGCCCACCGAGATCCCCGCGAACGTCTACGAGGGCCTGAAGGCCAACAAGGCCGTCGAGGTGCACGTGTTCGGCCGCCGCGGCCCCGCCCAGGCCAAGTTCACGCCGCTCGAGCTCCGCGAGCTGGACCACTCCCCCAACATCGAGGTCATCGTCGCTCCCGAGGACATCGACTACGACGAGGGCTCGGAGAAGGCCCGCCGCGAGTCCAAGCAGGTCGACATGGTCGCGAACACGCTGCAGGACTGGGCGATTCGCGATGCCGGCGACCGCCCGCACAAGCTGTTCCTGCACTTCTTCGAGTCGCCGCACGAGGTGCTCGGCCAGGACGGCAAGGTCGTCGGACTGCGCACCGAGCGCACCGAACTCGACGGCACCGGCAACGTCAAGGGCACCGGCAACTACACCGATTGGGACGTCCAGGCCGTCTACCGCGCGGTGGGCTACCTGTCGCAGAACATCGCCGACCTCCCCTTCGACGACCTCGCGGGCACCATCCCCAACGAGGCCGGCCGCGTGAAGAACAACGACGGCACCCCCGTCGACGCCACGTACGTCACCGGCTGGATCAAGCGCGGACCCGTCGGCCTCATCGGCCACACCAAGGGTGATGCCAACGAGACCGTCGCGAACCTCCTCGCCGACGCCCCGTCGTTCGCGGGTGCCACCGACCCGTCCGCGGACGCCGTCGTCGCGTTCCTCGAGGACAAGAAGGTCCCGTTCACCACGTGGGACGGCTGGTACCGCCTCGACGCGCACGAGCGCAGCCTCGGCGAGCCGCAGGGCCGCGAGCGCGTCAAGGTCGTCGAGCGCGAGGACATGCTGCGCGCCAGCGAGCCCGACAAGGCCTGACCCCAGCACCTGACGCACCGAAGCCCCGAGGATGTCCTCGGGGCTTCGTGCGTGTCAGATCCGGACGGACAGCAGCCGTCCCTCGCGCTCGTCCTTGCGGGCGTGCTCGTTGAAATCGGGTGCGGCGCAGACGAAAAGGGTGCGGCCGTCGTCGCCGCCGAACCCGCACGCGAACACCCCGGTGTCGAAGGTCAACTCGTCGACCACTCCCTCGCCCTCGCGAATCTGCACGATGCGCTGCCCCAGTGCGTCGGCCGCCCACAGCGTGCCGTCCTGCGCGAGAGCGCAACCGTCGGGCGCCACCACCACCTGGCCGATGCCCTTGGCCATGTCCGTCGACTCGGGCATCGGACCGAGCACGGCCCAGTCGCGGCGCGGTCCGAGGACACCGTCGTCGCCGATCGCGAAGGCGCTGATCCGGTTGCCGAGCGTCTCGTCGACGAGGAGATCGCCGCCTGCGGTGACGGCCATGCCGTTCGGGAAGTGCAGATCGGTGGCGTCCTCGTGCACACTGCCGTCCGGCTCGACACGCAGCAGGGAGGCCGTCTCGATGGGCGCCATGTTCATGAGATCGAATCCGAAGTTGCCGACGTAGGCGCGCCCGTCCGCATCCACGTGCATGTCGTTGGCGTTGCCGGTCGCGTGCGCGGACAGGTCCGCGTGCACCACGAGGTCGCCGTTCTCCTCGCGCCGCAGAACGGTTTGATCTCGCATCGAGACGACCAGGAGCCGACCGTCGGGAAGCCACCCGAGCCCGGACGGCTGGTGCGGCACCTCGGCCTCCACCCGGACGTCGCTGCCGTCCTCGTTCGCCGACAGCACCTGGTGGGTGTAGAAGTCGGAGACCCAGACACGACCCTCCCGCCACCGTGGGCACTCGAAGTAGGTGTAGCCCTCCAGGACCACGGTCGGCTCTGCCTTCATGTGTAGCTCCTCGCACGACGAGACGGATGATCGAATGTGACGTACGCCTCATCACATCATGAGGCATCCTGGCAGACGTGTTCGACAGCCACGTCCACATCATCGATCCGCGGTTCCCTCTCGTGTCGAACGGCGGATACGAACCCCCCGTGTTCACTGCCGACGACTATCGCGAGGAGACCGACGGACTGGGGGTCGTGGGCGGCGCCGTCATCGCCGGGTCGTTCCAGGGCTGCGGCCAGAGCTTTCTGCTCGCGGCGCTGACCGAACTCGGTGACGGATGGGTGGGCGTGACCCACCTGCCGTGGGACGCCGAGGACGAGGACATCATCGCGCTCGACGACGCGGGCGTCCGAGCGCTCAGATTCAATCTGCGGCGCGGCGACACCGACGTGTCGACCCTCACCGAGCAGGCCGTCCGCGCGCACGAGATCGCCGGATGGCACGCCGAGTTCTACGCGGACGCCGGATTGTTGCTGTCCCTGGAGCCGGTCCTGTCCAAACTGCCGGCCATCAGCATCGACTACCTCGGCATGGCCGAGGACGCCATGCCGTACCTCCTCGATCTCGTCGACAGAGGAGCACGGGTCAAGGCGGCGGGCTTCGGCCGCATCGGCCACGACCCGGTGGAGGCGATGAGCAGGATCCATGCCGTCAACCCCGAGGCACTGATGTTCGGGACCGATCTGCCCGGCACGCGCTCCCCGCGACGCTTCGTCCCCTCCGACATCGACCTGGTGACCGAGGCAGTGGGCGGCGATCTCCAGAAGGTGCTGTTCAGGAACGCGAGGGCCTGGTACCGGGAGCGTTAGAGCACGATGACGGCAACGACCCACACGCCGGCCGCGAGCAGACCACCGAACAGCTCGACGAGGATCGACAGGCCCACCGCCTTGGTGGCGTGGACCGTCGACTGCCAGGCGGATCCCGACGTGCGGGCACGAGGAAGTTCCGCCAGGTACACACCGAGGGGGAACCCGAGGAAGAGTCCGACGACCGGGACGACGAAGAATCCGACGATGCCGACGACGCCGCCCGCGACGATGGAACGGGTGGGCACTCCGGCCGTCTTCAGTCGTCTGCCCGGCCACAGGTACTTGACGACGCCCGATGCCACCAGCAGCGCCGTCGCGATGCCGAACACCGTCCACGCCGATGCGGTGCCGACGACGAAGGCCCAGACGCCGATCGCGGCGAAGATCAGGACGACACCGGGGAGCACCGGGACGACGATCCCGATCAGGCCGATCAGGACGACCAGTCCGACGAGGACCTCGGCACCGGCGGTCACCGTGCCGAGACCGGACGCACGCGGCTCGCGGCGTCGCGTGCACGCTCCCGCGCGGTCTCGACGTCCGGACCGGTCGACACGGCGACGCCCATCCGGCGCTTCGCGAAGCTCTCAGGCTTGCCGAACAGGCGGATGTCGGTCTCCGGGACGCGGAGCGCCTGCTCGACGCCCTCGAAGGCGATGCCCACCTCGTCGAGACCGCCGTAGATCACCGCGGACGCGCCGGGTGTCAGCAGCGTGGTGTCCACCGGAAGCCCGAGGATGGCGCGCGCGTGCAGCTCGAACTCCGACAGCCGCTGGGTGCCGAGCGTGACCAGGCCCGTGTCGTGCGGTCGTGGGCTGACCTCGGAGAAGTACACGTCGTCGCCCTTGACGAAGAGCTCGACGCCGAAGATGCCGCGGCCGCCGAGTGCCGCGGTGACCGTGCGTGCGACCTCGCGTGCGGCGTGCAGAGCGGCCGCCGACATGGGCTGGGGCTGCCACGACTCGATGTAGTCGCCGGACTTCTGGAGGTGGCCGATGGGCTCGCAGAAGGAGGTCTCGTCGGCGCCGTTCTCGTCGACCGCGCGGACGGTGAGCTGGGTGATCTCGTAGTCGAAGTCGACGAAGCCCTCGACGATGACCCGGCCCAGCGCGACTCGTCCCCCGGCCTGAGCGTGGTCCCAGGCCCGCTGGACGTCGTCGTCGCTCGTCACGACCGACTGCCCCTTGCCCGACGACGACATCACCGGCTTGATCACCGCCGGGAAGCCCGTGTGCTCGAGCGCCGCGCGAACCTCGTCCACACTGTCGGCGAAGGCGTACGGCGACGTGGGCAACCCCAGCTCCTCGGCCGCGAGCCTGCGGATGCCCTCGCGGTTCATCGTCAGCTGCGTCGCGCGCGCCGTCGGCACGACGGTGGTGACCCCGCGGTCCTCGACCACGGAGAGCGCCTCGGTGGCGATGGCCTCGATCTCCGGCACGACGAAGTGCGGCGCCTCGGACTCGATGACGGCGAGCAGGGCGTCCGGATCGCTCATGTCCACCGTGTGGGCGCGGTGCGCGACCTGATGGCCGGGGGCGTCCGCGTACCGGTCGACGGCGATCACCTCGACGCCCAGGCGCTGGAACGCGATGATCACTTCCTTGCCGAGCTCACCGGAGCCCAGCAGCATCACCTTGGTGGCCGACGGAGAAAGCGGAGTACCGATGCGGGAGCACGTCACTCTTGGAATGCTATCGGGCATGGCGGACACCGAGGACCTGCTCACCTACCTCCAGCGAGGACGGGACGCGGTGGTGTGGAAACTCGACGGCGCGTCGGAGTACGACATCCGTCGGCCCCTCACGTCGACCGGTACCAACCTGCTGGGAATCGTGAAACACCTGGCCATGACCGAGGCGGGGTACCTCGGGTCCACGTTCGGGCGACCGTTCCCCGAACCGATCCCGTGGTCCGACCCGACACTCGAACTCAATGCCGACATGTGGGCCACACCCGACCAGTCCCGCGATTCTCTCGTCGACCTCTACCGCCGGGTGAACGCCCATGCCGACGAGACGGTGCGCACCCTCGGACCGAGAGCGGAGGGGACGGTGCCGTGGTGGACGGCGAAGAACCCTGTGACCGTCGAGTACATCCTGGTGCACCTGATCGCGGAGACACACCGCCATGCCGGCCACGCCGACATCGTGCGCGAACTCGCCGACGGCAGCGCCGGACTGGCTCCCGGCAACTCCAACCTGGCAGACGGTGACGCCGACTGGTGGGGTGACTACCGGTCGCGGGTGGCCGACGCCGCGTCGGAGTTCCTCTGAGTCTCCCGACCCGCACAGTCCGGTCCTGTCGTCGGGCAGGTTCCGGTGGATAGGGTCGCGCCATGACTACTGCAGGTGGACCTCTCGCCGGAATCAAGGTCGTGGAACTCGCGGGCATCGGCCCCGGACCGCACACCGCGACGCTGCTGGCCGACCTCGGCGCCGACGTCGTGCGCGTCCAGCGTGCGGGCGCGTTGCCGGCCGAGGGATCACCGGGCGACCCCCTGCTCCGCAACCGCCGCATCGTCGAGGCGAACCTGAAGGATCCGGCCGAGCTGGAGCGGGTGCTCGACCTGATCTCCCGCGCCGACGTCCTCATCGAGGGCTTCCGTCCGGGGGTCACCGAGCGCATGGGTCTGGGACCCGACGTCGTCGCCGAGCGCAACCCCGGTCTGGTCTACGGACGCATGACGGGGTGGGGCCAGGAGGGTCCGTGGTCGCAGGTCGCGGGACACGACATCAACTACATCTCGGTCACCGGAGTGCTGCACGCGATCGGACGCGAGGGTGAGCGCCCGGTACCCCCGATGAACATGGTCGGCGACTTCGGCGGTGGATCGATGTTCCTCGTCATGGGCATTCTCGCGGCGCTGGTCGAACGCGGTCGGTCCGGGAAGGGCCAGGTGATCGACGCGGCCATGGTCGACGGCACCGTCGCGTTGTCGCACATGATCTGGGGGTGGCGCGGGATCGGCATGTGGTCCGACGAGCGCGGCAGGAACCTGCTGGACACCGGTGCCCCGTTCTACGACACGTACGAGACGTCCGACGGCAAGCACGTCGCCGTCGGTGCGCTGGAACCCCAGTTCTACGCCGCGATGCTGCAGGGACTCGGGCTCGATCCGTCGGCCTTGCCCCACCAGCTCGACCGTGAGCAGTGGCCGACGCTGCGGTCGACCTTCACGGAGGTGTTCGCCTCCCGCACGCGCGACGAGTGGGCCGCCGTCTTCGACGGCACGGACGCCTGCGTCACCCCCGTGCTGACCTTCGACGAGGCCACACGCCACCGCCACATGGCCGAACGCGGCAGCCTCATCGACATCGACGCGGTCACCCAGCACGCCCCGGCGCCGCGTTTCGGGCGTACCGCCACGTCGACGCCGGCGGGTCCGGCCCGCTCGTCCGTCGACCCCGACTCGGTCTGGACCTGAGTGGACGCCGCGGCCTGGGACGCCAAGTACGAACGCGCCGAACTCATCTGGGGCGCACCGCCGAACGACATGGTCGTCGAGTTCTGCACCTCCCTGCCGCGCGGCCGGGCGCTCGATCTCGCGTGCGGCGAGGGGCGCAACGCCCTCTGGCTCGCCACGCGCGGATGGAGTGTCGACGCCGTCGACTTCAGCAGCGTGGCGCTGACCAAGGCGGTCCGCATCGCCGCCACGGCCACCGCGTCGATCCGCGAGCGTGTGCGGTGGGTCCACGCGGACGTGACCACACTCACACCGGAGCGGAATTATGATCTCGTTGTCATCGCCTACCTGCATTTATCGCGGACCGAGCGTGAAAACGTCCTCGCGACTGCCGTCCAGGCGTTGAAACATGAGGGAATCCTCGTGATCGTGGGTCACCATTCTGCCAATCTGAAGAATGGCGTCGGCGGTCCTCAGGATCCCGAGATCCTGTACAGCCCAGACGATCTGGTCGCGGACATCGGCGACAGGATGCGCATTCTCGTCGCCGAGGACAGGGTGCGGCACGTAGGTGATTCCGCAGCGATCGACGCCCTTGTGGTGGGACGAGTTACCGACGAGTAGACCCCTATTGGCAGTGTTCCCGATCCGGCGTAACATAGCCGTATGTTACTGGCGAGTAGGTAGCGCCGGGCCACACAGGCGGTACCGAGGCCGGACCGCACCACTGAGACGGAGAACGCATCACCATGGGTCATTACAAGAGCAATCTTCGCGATCTCGAGTTCAACCTGTTCGAGCTGTTCGCCCTGGACAAGACGCTCGAGTCCGGACAGTTCGGCGATCTCGACGTCGACACCGTGCGTGACATGCTCTCCGAGGTCCGCCGCCTCGCCGAGGGCCCGCTCGCGGAGTCCTTCGCCGACGCCGACCGCAACCCGCCGACCTTCGACCCCGAGACGCACACCGTCACCCTCCCGGAGTCGTTCAAGAAGTCGTACCGCGCGCTGCAGGAAGCCGGCTGGGACCACCTGGGCCTCGACGAGGAACTCGGCGGCATGCCGGTACCGCGCCAGGTGTTCTGGGCCGTCGCCGAGATGATCCTCGGATCGAACCCCGCCGCCTTCATGTACTCCGCCGGCCCGGGCTTCGCGCAGATCCTCTCCGACAACGGCAACGAGCAGCAGAAGAAGTGGGCCGTACTCGCCTCCGAGCGCAACTGGGGCGCCACCATGGTCCTCACCGAGCCCGACGCGGGTTCGGACGTGGGCGCCGGCCGCACCAAGGCCGTCGAGCAGGCCGACGGCAGCTGGCACATCGAGGGCGTCAAGCGCTTCATCACCTCGGCCGACTCGGACGATCTCTTCGAGAACATCTTCCACCTCGTGCTCGCTCGCCCCGAGGGCGCCAAGCCGGGCACCAAGGGACTGTCGCTGTTCTTCGTCCCGAAGTTCCACTTCGACAGCGAGACCGGCGAACTCGGCGAGCGCAACGGCGTGTTCGTCACCAACGTCGAGCACAAGATGGGCCTCAAGGTCTCGGCCACCTGTGAGCTGACCCTCGGCGGACACGGCGTCCCCGCCAAGGGCTGGCTCGTCGGCGACGTCCACAACGGCATCGCGCAGATGTTCGACGTCATCGAGCACGCTCGAATGATGGTGGGCACCAAGGCCATCTCGACGCTGTCCACCGGGTACCTCACCGCGCTCGACTACGCCAAGCAGCGCATTCAGGGTGCTGACCTGACGCAGATGACCGACAAGGCCGCGCCCCGCGTCTCCATCACGCATCACCCCGACGTCCGTCGCTCGCTGATGACGCAGAAGGCGTACGCCGAGGGCCTGCGCGCGGTGTTCCTCTACACGGCCGCTCACCAGGACGAGGTTGCCGCACTGCACGTCTCGGGCGCCGACAAGGACACCGCGTTCCGCGTCAACGACCTGCTGCTCCCCATCGTCAAGGGTGTGGGTTCCGAGGTCGCGTACGAGCAGCTGGCGCAGAGCCTCCAGACGCTCGGTGGCTCCGGCTTCCTGCAGGACTACCCAATCGAGCAGTACATCCGCGATGCCAAGATCGACTCGCTGTACGAGGGCACCACGGCCATCCAGGCGCAGGACTTCTTCTTCCGCAAGATCGCCCGGGACCGCGGCGTCGCACTGGCCCACGTCGCCGGCCAGATCAAGACGTGGATCGACAGCGAGGCGGGCAACGGTCGCCTCAAGAGCGAGCGTGCCTTGCTCAACACCGCCCTCGAGGACGTGCAGGGCATGGTCGCCACACTCACGCAGCACCTCATGGGTGCCCAGGAGCAGCCGACCGAGCTGTACAAGGTCGGCCTCGGATCCGTCCGCCTGCTCATGAGCGTCGGCGACCTGATGATCGGCTGGCTGCTGCTGCGTCAGTCCGAGATCGCCATCGCCGCACTCGACAACGGCGCCGGCGAGAAGGACAAGGCGTTCTACGAGGGCAAGATCGGCGCAGCGTCGTTCTTCGCCAAGAACATCCTGCCCCGCCTGACCTCCACCCGTCAGATCCTGTCCGACCTGGACAACGACGTCATGGAGCTCGACGAAGCGGCGTTCTGATCCGCTCAATCCCCACTGCGGCCCGGCTGGTATTCCAGCCGGGCCGCAGTGCTGTTCCTGCCTGTTCCCGCACCCATGCTCGTACGCCGCACGCGTGTTGCTCGGCGAGGTCCCGTGCGGGCCACGAGCAAGGGTGCGGGAACTCAGAGGAGGGCGCGCAACCGGGCGATGAGCGCCTCGGGCCGTGCGAGATCCGCCCACGTCCAGCGCACGACGCGGAAGCCGAGCGCGCGCAATGCATCCTCGCGCCGCTTCTCCTCGAACACGGCGTCCCCTGCGTCCTGCCCGGGTCGGAGAAAGCGACCGTACTTCACGCGACCGTCGAACTCGCCGATCACATCGCCCCACAGGAAATCGACGCGCCACACCCCGATTCCCGCCTGAAGCACTGGTGGCGGGAGCCCGACGCGATGGAACAGCACGCGGCTGCGCGACTCACCGACACTCCCCGAGAGCGGGTCGAGGAATGCCGCGACCCGCCTCGCGCCCGCGATGCCGTGCCGACGACTGGCCACGGCGAGTTCGTCCACCAGGGAGTCGCCCTCGATTCCCGCAGCGTCGCCCATGACCACGGCCTGCTCGAAGGGGACGGTCCGCGCCACGTCCACCAAGGTCCGAGCCGGCGACGTCACCGTGAACCCGTTCACCACGTGCACGGCGGAGCCCGGCAGCGGCGCGCAGTGCACCAACGTGTCGGCGCGCCGCCGTCCGCCGTTCCGCCGATCGCGCGTCACGTGCACCCTGGTCAGATCGACCGCCCACGGCGGCCACCCGGTGCTTCTCGAGGCGGTCCAACCCGTCGAGACGAGTCGCGTCCAGATACGCCCCGTGACCCAGCCGGGTGATGTCGCCCCTCGTGTAGAGCCGTCGCAGCTCGTTGTCGGTGTACCCGTCCTGGAGAGCGTTCTGCCGCAGCACCAGCCGTGATGCATCGAGATCCATCGGTCGAGCATGAGCGGATGACCGGGGCGCCGACACCGGACCGGGCGGCGTCCTGTGGATGGCGCACGGTCCGTCCACAGCCCTGCTCCTCCGTTTCCGCACCCATGCTTGCGCGTCGCACGCGACCTCGCCGAGCAACACGCGTGCGGTACACGAGCATGGGTGCGGGAACAGAGTGCGCGCGGGAACAGTGTGCGTGCGGAATCAGAGTGCGTGCGGAATCGGAGAGGGCGCGGCTAGCGAACACCCTCTGAACGCAACTCGCGCGCCCACACGGCTGCATGCCGCGTCAGCACTTCCGCGATGCGCTCGAGCTCGGCGGGGTACGCCGCGACGTCGGCTTGCATGGACACGCTCAATGCGTCCGTCGCGGGTATCCGGTACGGCACGACGGTCGCGATGCAGACCACGCCGACGGTGCCCTGCTCCCGCTCGAGTGACCAGCCGCGCCGCCGCACCTCGCCGAGCTCGGCGATCAGCTGCTCGTGGTCGGTGATGGAGTTCTCGGTGACACGGTCCAATGTCTCCGGCAGCAGGGCGCGCACCTCGTCGTCGGTGAGTTCGGCGAGCAGCGCCTGCCCCAGGGCGGTCACGCTGCAGGGCAACTTGCGGCCCACACGATGCATCCGGCGCACTTCCTGGCGTGAACCGCGGCTGGCGAGGTAGATGACACTGGACTCGTCCCGCCGCGCGAAGTGCACCGTGTGACCGATCTCGGCCCGCAGCGACTCGAGCACCGACGCCGCTCGACCCACCACCGAGTCCTTGTCGAGGTACGACGTGCCCGCGAGCAACGCATGCGTGCCGATGCCGTACCGGCTGCCGGATTCGTCGGCCTCGATCCATCGCAGTTCCTTGAGTGTCCGCAGCAACGCGTGCAGGCTCGACCTCGGGTACTTGCACGCCTCCTGGAGCTCGCCGAGACTCATGCGCGTCGGCGATGCCGCCAGCGTCTCGAGGATGTGGATGGTGCGCTCTGCCGATTTCACCGGTTGCGACTCGGGGGTCGCGACGCGTGCGTCTGTCACACCAGGAACTTTATCCTTCATGATGAACCCGGTACCCACTGTCGACACGTATTCACCCATCAGGGTGAGTCGACCTCGCACCGTCAGTACTCCTCGACGAGATTCGCTGCGACGTAGTCGAGATCGATCTGCTCGCCCAGGCCCGGTGCCGTCGGCATGGCTACCATGCCGTGCTCGTCCACCGGGTCCACGATGGAGGTGAGATGCGGCGGCACCCAGTCGTAGTCGACGAACGGGTGCAGCAGCCCCCGCTCGTACCAGTGGGCGACGAAGCTCCCGCCCACCAGTGCGAGATTGGGGGCCCCGTTCCCGTGCACCTCGCACTCGAGCCCGAAGCCTTCGGCCATGTGCATGGTCTTGAGCGCCGGCGTGATCCCGCCGCCGTTCATCGCACCCACCCGGAGGATGTCGCACGCGTCGTTCACGATCCATTCCGCGCGGGCGCGATGCCGGCCGGGGACGGTCTCGGGACCGATCACCGGAGTCGCCACCTGCTCCGCCAACCACTTGTACGACCGCAGCGAGAACTCGTCCATCGGCTCCTCGAACCAGTCGAACTTCAGACGGTCGAGCTCACGGCCCAACGTCAGCGCCTCGGTACGCGAGTACCAGTGGTATCCGTCCAGCATCAGCGAGAACCCGTCCCCCACAGCGTCCCGCACCGCGGCGCAGGCATCGATGTCACGGGTGAGGTCGGGAGCGCCGGCGATGGGCGGCATCCATGTGTGCAGCTTGATACCTCGATAGCCGCGGTTCTTCAGATCGACAGCGAACGCCGCGTATTCCTCCGGAGTGGAGAGCCCTCCTTCCAGAGTGTCTCCGCACATCGTGCTCGCATACGCCTTGACCTCGGACCGGGCGCCGCCCAACAGCTTCCACACCGGGGTATCGAAGGCGTTGCCGGCCAGGTCCCACAGCGCCTGATCGACGTAGCTGAGTGAATGCTCCGGCAGCTCCACCGCGCGCGTCCGCTGCCGGATGCCGAACTTCGTGTCGACGGCCTCTCTCATCAGGATGTCGGTGCCCACCAGCACCGGGCGGAAATGCTGTTCGACCTGGTCGCGTCGAAGGTAGTTGGGCTTGCCCAGCACTCGGCCCGTCGCACCGTCGGAGTCGGTGATGCTCAGCAACGCCTGGGTCGTCTGCGCGGACGGACCCGGGTGCCGATGCCCATAGGAGTCCACGGAGGTACGGGCTTCGGTCTTGAACACCTGGACTGAGACGTGTTCGATCACGCTGGCCATGAGGTTCTGCTTTCTACTGGGTGAAGGAACAGCGGGCGAGGACTCACTTGCCGTTACGCGCGTCGTACTTGGCCTGTGCCATGTCGAGTTTCTCGGCGAAGTCGTCCGCGAAGTCCTGTGCGCTGAGCGAGCCGATCAGTACTTTCTGCCATTCGCTGACCATCTGCACCTGCACGATCTTGCCGAAACTGGACAGGTAGTCGGGCGGGGTGACGAGCACGGTCTCCGGGTCGTCGAGCGCGGTGAGAGCGGCCTGCACCGACGGCATCGCGGCGAACTCGGGAGCCTGCCGAGCCGCCTTGTTCACGGGGATCTGACCGACGTTGCCGTTCCAGTACGCCTGCGATTCCGACGACGTCATGAACTCGAGGAACTTCCACGCCGCCGCCTGGTGGGGGCTGCTCCGGAAGACGGTGTAGGACGGGAACGGATCCGTCATGATGGTGCGCACCCCCTCGTCATTGCGGGGTAGAGCCACCGCTCCAGCGTTGTCGCCCAGAGATTTCCGGTGGTTGCTCAATGATCCGAGGTTGTGCTGCAACATTCCCACCGAGCCGCCCCCGAAGCTGGCGACCATCTGGGGGAAGCCGTTGTTGACGTCGGCGGTCGGGGTGTTCACGTCGTACAGTGCTGCAAACCTGTCGATGGCCTCGACCATCTCCGGTCGGTTCAGAGTCGACGCACCGTCCTCGAAGAAGGCCTTCGTGCCGGTACTGGCGAACATGTACTGCAGAAGCGGATAGATGGACCCCGCGCCGCCGCGGATGGTGAACCCGTAGCGCCCACGGTCCTTGTCAGTGAGTGTGTCTGCCGCGGCGAAGAACTCGTCGTAGTCGTCCGGTGGTTCGATACCGGCCTGCTCGAACCAGTCCTTGCGGTACCAGAGAGTGGCGTTGTTACTCGTGTACGGAAGCCCGTACAGATTCTCGCCACCGCCGGACTCGCGAGCAGAGTCGAGGATGCCCTCGTCGTAGTCGTCACGTTGCGGCGACGCCTCGACGAAGTCGTCGAGCGGGATGACCGCGTTCTGCGCGACCAAGGGCGCGAGATACGCCGTGGAGACGATGCCCAGATCGGGTGCCGTACCGCCGGCCAGGGCGGTCTGATACTTCTGCTGCGCACTGTCCGACGGCAGCCCGACGTACTCGATGTCGATACCGGGATTGGCTGCTTCGAAACGGCGGATCAGTTCCTCGTACAACGGGGTTCGGTCCGGCCCGGCATTGTTGTCCCAGAAGGTGAGCGTCGCGTTGTTCGGGTCTCCGAGCGCACCGTCGGGCAGGCTCGTCTCGGAACTGCAGGACGTGAGCATCAGGGTGGCCACGGCCCCCACGATGGAGGTGCGCAGCAGGGTCCTCCGGTCGATATTCTTCATGACGGTCCTTCGGTCGACTTCGGATGGTAGGCGGTCACGGCGGGTCAGCCCTTGACCGCGCCGGCGCTCAGGCCCTGGACGAGGTACTTCTGAATGACGGCGAACACGAGCACCACGGGAACCGCAGCGATCAACCCGCCTGCAGCGAGCACACCGAAGTCGACGTTGTACGACCCGATGGTGTAGCTGAGTCCCACCGGCAGAGTGAACTTCTCCTGGCTGCTGATGAACATGAGGCCGAAGAGGAAGTTGTTCCAGCTGCCGATGAAGGCGAACGAGCCGACGGCGATCAGCCCCGGCTTGAGGAGAGGCAGCATGACCATACGAAAGGCCTTCAGCCGCGAGCACCCGTCGACCATGGCCGCTTCCTCGAGCTCCACCGGAATCTGGGCGATGAAGCCCGCCATCAGCATCGCGGCGAGAGGGAGCTGGAACACGGTGTCGGCCACGATCAGTCCGGCCAGGTTGTTGATGAGACTCATCTCGCGGAAGATCTCGAACAGCGGGATGAGCAGCATCGCGCCGGGGACGAACTGGCTGCACAGCAACGCCATCACCAGAGGAAGCCGGCCGCGGAACTTGAACCGTGCCAACGCATATCCGGTCGCGAGTGCCACGAACGTCGTCAGGACGAGCGACAGCGCGGCGACGATCATGGAGTTCTTGAAGAAGAAGCTGAACCCCAGCGTGTTCCACACGGTGTCGAAGTTCTCGAACGTGATGGGCCACGGAAGCATCGAGTTCGAGTCCGCGGGGCGGAAGGCGAAGACGACCATCCAGTAGAACGGCACGAGGGTGAAGAGCAGGTAGATCGCCAGCGGCAGCCCGACGCTGAGATACCGAGTTTTCGTCTTGTACATCCGCAGTGGAGGTTCGGAGCGCGAGGAGGTCGTCAGAGCAGGGCGATCTGCAGTCGTGGTCATGGTGGATCAGCCCTTCTCGTTGTTGAACTTGCTCAGGCGCAAGTAGAGGATCGAGCAGAAGAGCAGGATGAGGAACGCGACCGTGGTCAAGGCCGATCCGTACCCGAAGTCCTGCGCGGTGATCGCGAGTTGGGAAACGTACAGCGGCAACGTGGTGGTGACGTCCGCAGGACCGCCCGCGGTGAGGGTGTAGAGCAGGTCGACGTTGTTGAACTCCCACACGCCGCGGAGCAGCGTCGAGAGGATGATGACGGCCTTGAGGTGCGGGAGCGTGACGAAACGGAAGCGCTGCCAGCGGCTGGCACCGTCCACGTTGGCCGCCTCGTACAGGTCCTTGGGCGCACTCTGCAGTTCGGCCAGGATCAGGATCGCGAAGAAAGGGACACCTCGCCACAGTTCCGCGACACCCGTCGCCCAGAAGGCGGTGTCCGGGTCGGCGATCGGAGCAGCTGCGCCGTCACCGATTCCCATGTCCCCCAGCAACTTGAAGATGCCGGTGGACGGGTTGTAGATCAGCAGCCAGATCCCGGTGGTGAGCACACCCGACACGGCCCAGGGCGAGAACACGAGGGCGCGAGCGAGTCCACGTCCGCGGAACACCTCGTTCACCAGCAGCGCGAGGCCCAGACCGAGTACGAGCTGGAACACTACTTGGAACAGGACCCACTTGCCGGTGGTGACCAGCGACGTCCAGAACAGATCGTCGGCGAACATCAGGCGGAAGTTGTCCAGCCCTGCGAAGCCGTTCTCCCAGGGCGTCGTGGGGTTGTAGTACTGCAGGCTGTAGTAGAAGACGCTGCCCACGGGATAGAAGATGAACACCACGAGCAGCAGCACGACGGGGGCGATCAGCAGATAGGGCGCCGAGAGACGGCGGCGTGAACGCCGCCGCATGGGGCCGGGAGATGCCGGCGCCGACGATCCTCCCGGTGTCGGGGAGATGGTGGTGACCATGGTGCACGCTCCGTTGGGTGGGCCGGGGTCGAGGGCGGACGGGACTGTCCGAGCCTGCTGTTGGTTCACATATATGAATGCTTGCCGCAAATATGAACCGTGGACACACTATGACCGCTGTCACAAACCACTGTCAAGAGCGTGCGGCGCCACGACCGCGCTCAACCACGACGCGGCGTCGGCCTGCATGGCCGCGCTGAACCTGTGAGGTTCCGGGTACCACGCCGAGTCCGAGCACGGAACGCTCGTGCGCGCAGACCGTAGTACCGACTCTGCCTCACGCATTCCCGCCTCTCCGAAATGGGCGTCGAACTGCGCGAACTGAACCAGAACCCGCGTCGGCGCCACCGTGAGCAGGTCCGGCCAGTCGCACACCGCCGGGAGTCCGGGCGTGACCATCCACCAGGACGTGTCGTCGGCATGTCCCTTGGCGATGTCGGCGAACGTACTCATGGACGCGGTGATCACACCGCCCCGGACCAGGCCGGGTGCACAGGCGAGGAGGTGACACCCGCGGGCTCCACCGACGGAGAACCCGGACACGCCGACCCGAGCGGCATCGACGCCGGACCGGTCGCGGAGGACCGACAACGCGACCAGATCCTCGACGAGGGCACGGCCGGCGAGTGATGTCCCGGTCAACACCGCGATCTTGGCCAGACCGTGCTCGTGCTCCCGCGCTGCTGCCTCGTAGCGGCACCTGCGGTCGGAGTCGGACTCTCGTCCCCGCGGGACAGCGTCGAAACCGGCCGCCACGGCCCGAGAGGGAAGGTCCTCCCACGCCACTCTGCGGCTCCCCCACCCGAACACGTCGTGAACCAGTACCGCGAAGCCGGCCCGCACCAGTCCGTCCGCCACACACAGACCGTCGTAGCCGCGTCGCCGCAGGTCGGCGATGCCGTCGGCGATGCCGTCCGGCCCGTCGGCGACCTTCTCCTTGCCGTGGAACTTCACGCCGTCGTGACCGTGGAGCAGCAGTACGCCGGGCAGGTCCCCGTCCTCCCCTGCCGGACGCAGGAGCCAGGCCTCCGTGTGTGGGCCGTCGTCCACCGACCAGAACAGTTCCCGACCCTCGACGCCGTCGCGTTTCCAGGTACGCCCGACCGTCACCTCCGGGCACGCCGGGTGCCCGAGGAGGCCGAGTGCGGCGGCGATGTTCTCGGATCGTGGACAGCGCCGAGCTGCATGTGTTCCCATGTGTGAATCCCGTTCTTTCTGATGAACAGTCCCATCTCGACCTACGAAAGGGCTTTCATGTCCGGCTCACCTGTCGAGCGCCTCGTCGCGCACGCGTACCCCTGGGACGTCCTGGGCGACCCGCACTTCGTGGACCGAGCCCGCGCGGTCGGCGTCGGCGAGATCGCCCTCGCGGCCAGCTATCACTCGACCCGGGCAGCGACCCCTCTGCATCCGCGACACAAGGTCGTCGACGCACACCACGCCGCGCTGTATCGACCCGTGCGCAGCGACGCCTGGGACGCACACCCCATCAGGGCCGTCAGCGCGTCCTGGGCGGGCTCGGAGGATGCATTCGCGGACGCCACCTCGATCCTCGTGGCGGCCGGCTTCGCCGTGAACGCGTGGATCGTGCTCGCACACAGCACGATCCTCGGCACGGCTCATCCCGACGCGACCGTGGTGAACTGTTTCGGGGACAGGTACTCTTATGCCTTGGCGCCGGGCCATCCCGACGTCGTCCGCTACGCCGCCACGCTCGCCGCCGAAGCCGTCCGAGGCGTCCCGGTGAGCGGAGTGTCCATCGAGGCGTGCGGCCAACTCGGCATCGCCCACGTGGGTCCCCACGAGAAGACCGACGGTGCATTCCCGGGTATCGGGGACACGCTCATGTCCATCGACTGCAGTGATCGACAGCGGGCACGGTGGGCCGAGCGCGGAGCCGATCCGGACGCCGTCGTCGCGAAGCTCCGCGCGGGCATCGACTCTCTCACCACCGGTCGACTCGCGCCGGACTCCTTCATCACGGACATGCTCGACGAGTCCGAGGCCTCCGCGGTGCTGGCCGTCCGCCATGCCGACGCCGACGCGCTGCGCCGCGAGGTTCTCACCTCGGTGCGGACCGAGGCACCGGAGGCGCGGGTGACCCTCCACGCGCATCCCGACCCGTGGCGGACCGGACCCTCCCCCGCCCTCACCGAGACGGCCACCGCGGACGTCGACGCGGTCCTCGTGTCGGCATGGCCGGGCACGGCGGACACGGTGTCGGTCGTCCGGGCCGCCCGTGAGCTCATCGGCGACGGCGTGAATCTCGGGGCCTACGTGTCCGTACTGCCCCCGAAGAAGCTCGACGAGGTCGACGCCCACGTGGCGGCCACGGTGGCGGCCGGCGCGGACGAACTGCATCTCTACCACCTCGGTCTCGTCGACAAGGCCCAGCTCGACGCGCTCAGCGCGATCGTCGCGGCCCACCGCTGAACCACACCCGGCGGGGGAACTCCCCCGCCGGGTGGGTCACATACGTTGTCCTAGTGGGTGATCGCAGAACGCGCCACCCACTCGCTGCAGAATCGGATCGTCGAACGTCCACTCGTGATCGGCGAGCAACTCCTCGGCGAACACCTCGGAGTCGTCCTCGGGTTCGTAGCCGATGACGGCGCCCTGCGCCTGCGACCACCATCCCCGCGTGTTGTTCGAGACACCCCACACGGTGTGGAAGCCATTGGCACGGGCCGACAACGACGCCTCGATCAGGCGGGCCGTGTCAGCGGGCGACATCCAGGAGGCCAGCCCTCGATAGTTCGGCGGTCGATCGAAGCTCGACCCGATCCGCAGATTGATCACGTCGATGCCGAAACGGTCGTGGTACAACCGGCCCAGCGCCTCGATCGCCGCCTTGCTCCAGCCGTAGAACCCGTCGGGACGGGTCTCGACGTCTCCGGCGAGCGCGGTCTCGCCGGCCTCGTCGTGCGTCCAGAAACCGACGGCGTGATTGCTCGACGCGGTCACCACCCGGGTGACTCCGTGCCGCACGGCAGCCTCGTAGATCGCCTGTGTGCCATCGACATTGACCGACAGGATGTTCGACCACGAGTCCTCGGTACTGAGGCCCCCCAGATGCAGCACGACGTCCACCCCTGCCACGGCCGCGTCGACCGCCTCACGGTCGGTCACCGATCCGAGCACGAACTCCTCTGTGGCCGTGTCGATGTCGTCGATCGCAGCGATGTCGAAAAGTCGGAGGGTACGACCAGGTCGCCGCAGGAGTGGCCTCAGCATCCGCCCCATGTTTCCGGCGGCTCCGGTGATCAGCAGTGTGCTCATGACGTCAGGACCTCTCGTCGATCGAATCTCTTGTAATACAGATCACGCTAGTACATACTTCTAGACGAAGTCACCGTACTGACGGTAGTTCATGTACGTGAACGCTCGCGACCCGCGGTCGTCACCGCGGTCCTTCGTACTTCTCACTCGGATCGTCCGACACGTTCCTGTCGGTGAAAGGACACACCATCATGGCCACCGTGGCATTCGAAGGCGTCACCAAATTCTTCGCCGGCGGAGAACAGCCCGCCGTGGACGATCTCGACCTCGCGATCGAGGACGGCGAGTTCCTCGTCCTCGTCGGTCCGTCGGGATGCGGCAAGTCCACGTCGCTGCGGATGCTCGCCGGTCTCGAGGACGTCGACCGGGGCACCATCGCGATCGGCGGCGAGGACGTCACCGAGCACCAGCCGAAGGATCGCGACATCGCGATGGTCTTCCAGAACTATGCGCTGTATCCCCACATGACCGTCGGCGAGAACATGGGCTTCGGACTGCGGATCGCCGGCGAGGACAAGGCGGAGATCAAGCGCCGAGTCGCGGACGCCGCGAAGATCCTCGACCTCACGGCATACCTGGACCGCAAGCCGAAGGCGCTGTCCGGTGGACAGCGTCAGCGCGTGGCGATGGGTCGTGCCATCGTCCGCAAGCCCAAGGTGTTCCTGATGGACGAACCGCTGTCCAACCTCGACGCCAAGCTCCGGGTGCAGACGCGTGCGCAGATCTCGGCACTGCAGCGCCGCCTCGCCACGACCACCGTCTACGTGACACATGACCAGGTAGAGGCCATGACGATGGGCGATCGGGTGGCCGTGTTGAAGGACGGCGTCCTGCAGCAGTGCGACACGCCGCGTCGGATGTACGAGCACCCGAACAACGTGTTCGTCGCCGGCTTCATCGGCTCCCCCGCCATGAACCTGCTCGAACTTCCGCTCGTCGACGGTGGCGTGCGGTTCGGTGGTGAGGTCGTTCCCGTTCCGCGCAGTGCCGTTGCCGGCATCGGCGAGAGCTCGGTGACGCTCGGGGTTCGGCCCGAGGACCTCGCGATCACCACCGGATCGGGCCTCGAGGTCACGATCGACGTGGTCGAGGAACTCGGAGCCGATGCCTATGCCTACGGCCGCGCCAAGGTCGACGGTGACGAACAGCTCATCGTCGTCCGTGCGGACGGCCGCATTCCACCGCAGCGCGGACAGGTGGTCACGCTCGCCTATGCCGCCGAGCGCACGCACCTCTTCTCCACCGTCACCGGCGAGCGTCTCGTCGACTGAGGAACACCGCGTTTACCGCGACGCCCACCGGCTACACCTCGCGTTGCGCAGTGGGACAGGCCCACTCGCGACAGGAGAGGATCCACCATGGCGAACACGAACAGAGCGGGCCGTACCGTGGTCCGCCGGTCACCGGTTCAATGGGGAGCACTGATCGTCGGCGTCGTGTTCCTTCTCGTCGGTGTGCTCGGGTTCGTCCCGGGCATCACGACGGACTACGACATGCTCACCTTCGCGGGCCACCACAGCGGGGCGATGCTCCTGGGCATCTTCGAGGTGTCGATCCTGCACAACATCGTGCACCTGCTGTTCGGCGTCGCCGGGATCCTGCTGGCCCGTGCACCGTCCTCGGCGAGGCTGTACCTCATCGGCGGCGGCATCATCTACCTGGTGCTCTTCGTGTACGGGCTCGTCATCGACCACGAGAGCAGCGCCAACTTCGTGCCGCTGAACGACGCCGACAACTGGCTGCACCTCGTGCTCGGCGTCGGCATGATCGGGCTGGGTCTCGCGTTGCCGCGCGTCGTCACGGGTACCACCGCGACACCGACTCGCTAGCCGAGTCCCCGCAGGATGCGGTCGGCGTGCCGGATCACCGGCGCGTCGACCATCCTGCCGTCGACGGTGAACACTCCGCGCTCGGTGGCGGCGGCAGCCACGACCCGACGGGCCCAGTCCACCTGATCGGCTGTGGGGGTGTAACACTCGCGGATCACGGCGGCCTGCGTCGGGTGCAGCGCCACCTTGGCGTCGAACCCCACCGCGACGGCGTCCTCCGACTCGGCGCGCAGTCCGTCGAGATCGGCGATGTCCAGATACACCGAGTCCAGAGCCTGGCGCCCGAAGGCCTTGGCCGCCAGCAGAGCGGTCGAGCGTGCGTGCACGGCCACGTCGCGATACGACCCGTCGCCGCGACGCGAGGACGCTCCGCCGAGCGCGGCCACCAGGTCCTCCGCGCCCCACATCATGCCCTCGCACCCGTCGGCTGCGCAGATCTCCGCAGCGTGCAGGATCCCGAGTGGGGTCTCGACGAGGGCGACCACCGATCGTGGAGCCAGTGCCGAGACGTCCTGCGCCGATTCACACTTGGGCACCATCACGCGGTGGTAGACCGTCTCGGACAGGGCTGCCAGATCAGCCTCGAAGTACGGCGTCGATCGCGCGTTGACGCGGATCACGGTGCGGTCCGGATCGAGTGGGGTGTCGACGACGGCCTGCCGCGCCGCTTCCTTGTCACCGGGGGCCACCGCGTCCTCGAGGTCCAGGATCACCACGTCTGCTGCCGCGGCGGCCTTCCGGTAGCGCTCGGGCCTGTCGGCCGGGCAGAACATCCAGACCGGACCGAGCCCCGTCACGACGCGGGAGCCATCCGGACGAGGGTCTTCCGCACGGCGCGCGCGACGACGTCGCCGTGCTGATTGCGGCCCGTGTGCTCGAACGTCACGACGCCTTCTCCGGGTCTCGACGCCGACTCTCGCTTGTCCGCGATCACCGTCTCGCCGTAGAGGGTGTCACCGTGCAGCATCGGCTTCGGGAAGCTGATCTCCGAGAACCCGAGGTTCGCGACGATGGTGCCCTGCGTCAGCTGGGCGACGGAGAGCCCGACCAGCGTGGAGAGCGTCCACATCGAGTTCACGAGCCGCTCCCCGAACGCGGTGTCCACGCTGTACGCGGCGTCGAGATGCAGCGCCTGCGTGTTCATCGTGAGGGTGGTGAACAGGACGTTGTCCGCCTCGGTGACGGTGCGCCCGGGCCGGTGCTCGTAGACGGTGCCCACCGTCATCTCGTCGAACCACAGGCCGCGCTGGACGATGCGCTCCGGTTCGGTCACAGCCCCACCTGGCGCGCGATGAGCATCAGCTGCACCTCCGTGGTGCCCTCGCCGATCTCGAGGATCTTGCTGTCGCGGTAGTGCCGCGCGACCGTGTACTCGTTCATGAACCCGTAGCCGCCGTGCACCTGCGTGGCGTCGCGCGCGTTGTCCATCGCGGCCTCCGACGAGATCAGCTTGGCGATGGCCGCTTCCTTCTTGAAGGGCTTGCCCGCCGACATGAGCGCTGCAGCGTCGTAGTAGGCGGTCCGGGCGGCGTAGGCGCGCGCCTCCATGCGGGCGATCTTGAATGCGATGGCCTGGTTCCGGCCGATGGCGGTACCGAACGCCTCGCGCTCCTTCGCGTACTTCACACTCTCGTCGACGCACCCCTGCGCCACACCGACGGCGAGCGCAGCGATGGCGATACGGCCCTCGTCGAGGATCTGCAGGAACCCGGCGTAACCACGGCCCTCGTCGCCGAGCAGATTCTCCAGCGGCACACGAACATCGGTGAACGACAGGGGGTGAGTGTCCGAGGCGTTCCACCCGACCTTGTCGTACGCGGGACCGGCCTCGAAGCCGGGGGTGTCCGTCGGCACGATGATCGAGGAGATCTGCTTGCGCCCGGAGGCATCGGTTCCGGTCACGGCGGTCACCGTCACCAGCTCGGTGATGTCGGTGCCGGAGTTCGTGATGAACTGCTTCGACCCGTTGATCACCCAGTGATCACCGTCGCGCACCGCGGTGGTGCGCGTACCGCCGGCGTCGCTGCCGGCACCGGGCTCGGTGAGGCCGAACGCGCCGAGCGCCCGGCCCGACGTCAGCTTGGGGAGCCACTCCTTCTTCTGCGCGTCCGTACCGAAGCGGTACACGGGCATCGCGCCCAGGGAGACACCGGCTTCGAGCGTGATCGCAACGCTCTGATCCACCTTGCCCAGCTCCTCGAGGGCGAGGCACAGCGCGAAGTAGTCGCCGCCCATGCCGCCGTACTCCTCGGGGAACGGCAGTCCGAACAGTCCCATGTCCGCCATGCCGCGGACCACCTCGTAGGGAAACGTGTGATCGCGATCGTGCTGCGCGGCAACGGGCGCCACCACGGTGCGAGCGAAGTCGCGCACCGAGGCGATCAGCTGCTGGTGCTCGTCGGACAACAGGCTGTGTCCCGCGACGGTCGATGTGCTCATGCTGCATCCTCTTTCGGGTCCGTGGTCATGCGTGCGAGTACCTGGTTCACGGCGACCTGGTCGCCTGTCGCCACCGTCACCTCGACGATGCCGTCCGCGGGAGCAGTGAGGGCGTGCTCCATCTTCATGGCTTCCACGACCACGAGAACGGTTCCGGCCGTGACGGTGTCACCGTTCGCCACCTCGACGGCGATCACGGTGCCCGGCATGGGGCTGCGCACCGTGTCCTCGAGCTCCATCTCGCCCCCGGCGGCGAGGTCGATCTCCGCGGCGGGGCGCAGATGCCACACACCACCGGAAGCCGCGAGCCAGAGCCCGTCCGCGTCCCGCGCAGCCCTGTACGTCGTCCGGCGACCGTCGATCGCGACCACGAGAGTCGCACCGTCGAGAGTCACCGTCAGCGACCGAGCATCTCCGCCGTCGACGGTCACCGCCGCGTCGCCCGGCGACCCGGTCACCGCGACGGTGCGCCGCCGCCCGGCGTCCTCGACGAGGACTGTCGTCGGTACGCTCCGACCACCGAGACGCCACCCGTTCGGAACAGTCCACGCGCCGGCGTCCTGCGCGGGCCAGGCTGCGCACCAATCGAACACGGCTGCGGCGGCGATGACCTCGTCCGTCGCGACGGGCGCCGCGTAGTCGGGTGCGACCCGGTCCAGCAGGCCCGTGTCCAGACGGCCGGCGGCGACGTCGGGATCGGCCAGCAGGTACGAGAGGAAGTCGATGTTGGTGCCCACGCCGAGCACCGCCGTCTCGCCGAGCGCCCGCCGCAGGATGCGCAGTGCCTCGGCGCGGTCCCGACCGTGCGCGATGACCTTGGCCAGCATCGGGTCGTAGTCGCTGCCCACCACCGTGTCCGGTGCGAGCGACGAGTCCACGCGGACACCGGTGCCCGCCGGTTCATGCAGTTCGATCACTCGGCCGCCGGTGGGCAGGAAGCCATGGCCCGGATCCTCCGCGTAGACACGCGCCTCGATCGCGTGACCGGTCAACGTCACATCCTCCTGCTGCAGCGGCAGCGTGTCGCCCGCTGCCATCCGTATCTGCAGCTCCACGAGATCGATGCCGGTGACCTCCTCGGTCACCGGATGCTCCACCTGCAGACGGGTGTTCATCTCCATGAAGAAGAAGTCGTCGGGCGCGTCGGCGGAGACGATGAACTCGACGGTGCCGGCGCCGACATAGTCGACACTGCGTGCGGTCGCACACGCGGCCTCGCCGATCCGCGCCCGCGTCACCTCGTCGAGCAACGGCGACGGCGCCTCCTCGATCACCTTCTGGTGACGGCGCTGCAGCGAGCACTCGCGCTCACCGAGATGGATCACGTGGCCGTGGGCGTCCGCCATCACCTGCACCTCGATGTGCCGGGGACGCAACACGAATCGTTCGAGGAAGAGGGTGTCGTCGCCGAACGACGACGCCGCCTCTCGCCTGGCCCGCACCAGTGCCGCCGCCAGGTCCTCGGCTCGTTCGACCAGATGCATGCCCTTGCCGCCGCCACCGGCCGACGGCTTGATCAGCACGGGGTAGCCGATGTCGCCCGCGGCCGCGATCAGTTCGTCGTCCGTGAGTCCGGGTTCCGCGATACCGGGCACCACCGGCACGTCGAACGCGGAGACCGCCTTCTTCGCCGTGATCTTGTCGCCCATGGTCTCGATCGCACGTGTCGGCGGGCCGATGAACGTGATGCCGTTCTTCTCGCACGCCGCCGCGAATGCCGCATTCTCCGAGAGGAACCCGTATCCGGGGTGGATCGCGTCGGCGCCGCTGGCGAGAGCCGCGTCGATCACCTTGTCGATGTTCAGATAGCTCTCGCGTGCGGGCGCCGGACCCAGTCGTACCGCGGTGTCCGCGGAGCGCACGTGCAGCGCGTCGGCGTCCGCGTCGCTGTACACCGCGACGGAGCGAATTCCCACGGTGCGCAGTGTCCGGAACACCCGGACGGCGATCTCACCGCGATTCGCGACGAGCACCGTGTCGATCGTGGTCATCACACTCACATCCTGAAGACGCCGTAGGACACCGGCTCGAGCGGCGCGTTGGCGCACACCGACAGAGCAAGTGAGAGAACAGTTCTGGTGTCGGCCGGATCGATGATGCCGTCGTCCCACAGCCGCGCCGTCGAGTGGTACGGGTTGCCCTGCTCCTCGTACTGACGGCGGATGGGTTCCTTGAACCGCTCCTGCTCGTCCTCGGTCCACGGCTCGCCGGACGCGGACCGCTGATCGCTGCGCACGGTCGCGAGCACCGACGCCGCCTGCTCCCCGCCCATGACGGAGATGCGCGCGTTCGGCCACATCCACAGGAAGCGCGGCGAGTACGCCCGGCCGCACATCGAGTAGTTGCCCGCGCCGTAGGACCCGCCGATGACGACCGTCAGCTTCGGTACCCGGGCACACGCCACCGCGGTGACCATCTTCGCGCCGTGCTTGGCGATGCCGCCCGCCTCGTACTCCCGCCCGACCATGAAGCCGGTGATGTTCTGCAGGAACAGCAACGGGACGCTGCGCTTGTCACACAGCTCGATGAAGTGGGCGCCCTTCACTGCGGACTCACCGAACAGCACACCGTTGTTCGCAACGATGCCCACCGGGTGGCCGTCGATGTGGGCGAACCCGGTCACCAGCGTGGTGCCGTACTCGGCCTTGAACTCCTGGAACTGCCCACCGTCCACCAGGCGGGTGATCACCTCGTGCACGTCGTACGGGGTGCGCGGATCTGTCGGCACCACGTCGTACAGCTCCGACTGATCGCTCGCAGGCAGCGGTGTGCGTACCTCCCACGGCGACGGCGTGCGGGGGCCGAGGGTCGCCACGATCGCGCGGACCCGGCGGAGCGCGTCACGATCGTCGGTCGCGAGGTGATCCGTCACGCCCGAGATCTTGGAGTGGACGTCGCCGCCACCGAGGTCCTCGGCCGTGACCACCTCGCCGGTGGCCGCCTTCACCAGCGGCGGTCCGCCCAGGAAGATGGTGCCCTGGTTGCGGACGATGATCGCCTCGTCGCTCATCGCGGGCACGTACGCGCCACCGGCGGTGCAGGACCCCATCACCGCCGCGATCTGGGCGATGCCCTTCGCACTCATCGTCGCCTGGTTGAAGAAGATCCGGCCGAAGTGTTCCCGGTCGGGGAACACGTCGTCCTGCATCGGCAGGAACGCGCCACCCGAGTCGACGAGGTACACGCAGGGCAGCCGGTTTTGCAGGGCGATCTCCTGCGCGCGCAGATGCTTCTTGACGGTCATCGGGTAGTACGTGCCGCCCTTGACCGTGGCGTCGTTGGCCACGACCATCACCTCGCGGCCCGACACCCGGCCGATTCCGGCGATCACACCGGCGCCCGGGCACGCATCGTCATACATGCCGTTCGCGGCCAGCGGGGCGATCTCGAGGAACGGGCTGCCGTCGTCGAGCAGCGTGTCGACACGGTCGCGCGGAAGCAGCTTGCCGCGGGATACATGGCGCTCACGGGAGGCGTCACTGCCGCCGCGGGCAGCGGCCGCCATGGCTCGGTGCAGCTCGTCGACCAGCGCGAGGTGATCGTCCCGCCTGCTCGTGCGCTCGGTTCGAGCACCGTCCAGCATCGTCATCGCTCAGCCCGTCCGTCAGTTAACACTCACTAACCAGGACAGTAAACGATGATTAACTGAAAGTCCACGGCGGATGCGTGGATCGCCAGGCGCGCGTGCGGAGCCACCCGATCGCTCGGAAATCTGCGGATCCGCGGATTCTCGCTCGACACTGGAGGACGAGACTCAGCGCTGCTCGACGACCAGCTTTCGGAAGCGGCTGCCCTGGAACACGATGGGCGCGACGTCGGAGTGCACCTCGAGACCGTGCACGCGCAGCAGGACGATGGCGTGATCACCCGCCGGCAGCTCCTGCTCGATCGTGGTGTCGAGCCACGAGGACGCGCCGTCGATGAAGATGGCCCCGTCGGGCGTCGTCTCCAGCGTCAGACCAGCGAACCGGTCACCCGTCTTCGCCGCGAGGCTGCGCGCGGCCACGTCGTGGGCCTCGCCGAGAACGCTGATGCCGATGTGCGTCGCGTCGCGGAACTTGGGCCACGTGGTCGACGTGTTCTGGATGCACACCGCGACCAGCGGCGGGTCGAGGGAGACCGACACGAAACTGCTCGCGGCCAGACCGACCGGCACGTCGCCGATGCGAGCCGCGATGGCGACGACCCCACTCGGGAAGGTGCCGTACGCCTGACGGAGGGTCGCCTGGTCGAGCTCGGAGGATGCGGTCTGACTCATGGAACCCCACGGTAGGGCCGCGCGCCATCCGCCGCCACCATCGCGGGCCCGGCACTGGGCAAGGTCACAGCCCCTGGATTCGGATCACGCCGAGCCCAACGGCGGGCCTCACTCGCAGCGGACGATCGGCACCGGGTCGTAGCGCACCGTGCGCGTGTTCCGCGAGATCTCCGCACCCGTCGCCGCGTCGCGGATGATCCGGGTGTCGCTGGTGGTGAAGCCGGGCGCTCCGCTCGACGCGACACATTGCTCTCCGCGCGGCAGCCGGACGGTGTCCGGCGTGGTGGGTCGGCTGCGGGAGCCGGTGATCGACTCCACCTCGACGGTCTTGGTGCCCCACAACCGCACCGTGACGGAGGATCCGTCGGCGAACGACTCGACGACCACACCCGTCGACGCCGGGTTCCGGAACTGCAGATCGATCGCGCCCTCGAAGACCGTCGCCTCGCGGGCCTCGGGGTAGCGGCTGATGTAGTAGCTGTGCTCGGTGTGATCGACGTCGTCCATGCCGCCGAAGTAGCCGGCGTTGTACAGGGTGGTGGCGAACTGGCTGATGCCTCCGCCGACGGCGCGATCGGGTCGGCCGTTGTCGATGATGCCCGACTCGACGAACCCCTGCGCCGTCCCGCGGGGACCGGTGTAGCCATTGAGTGAGAACGTCTCGCCCGGCTTCACCACGGCGCCGTTCACGATGTCCGCCGTGAGACCGATGTTGACACCCGACGCGTACTCGAACCCGCCGGTCGTGTACTCGCTGATCACTTCCCGGATTCCGAGAGCGTTCGCCGCGTCCGTGGTCAGTGCCGCCGGACGCGGTCCGTACTGCGCGACGGTGGTGCGCGCGTCACCGGACGCCGCCAGCAGGTCCGGCAGGGTGGCCAGTGTCTCCGGCCAGCGCACCTCGGTGCCGTCGACGGACGGAACCACCACGGGTCGACCCCCGGAGAAGTCGAAGCGCGCGTCGACGGGCCGGGTCTCGGTGGCCGCCAGCCCGGGCGCGAGGATGCCGATCGCGGCATTCGTGTCGTACACCGGCCGCAGACCGCCGTCGTCGTCCGGTTCGAAGCTCAGGACCTCGCCGACGCGATCGGGTGCGAGCGTCGTCGTCGCACCGTCCTCGCCGGTCACGACCACCGGCGCCGACACCGCGGGCGTCGCCACGTCCTGGATCGCCGCGTCGATCGCGGCAGCGTCGACCTCGACTTCCTCGACGACGACGGGGAGCTCCACCGGACCGCCCTCGGCCCAGTCGGTGCGGAACGCGGACGCCGCACCCGGTACGTCGAGCGTGCGTCCGGGAACGGGTCCGACGGCGCGGGGCACGCCGGCCTCGATGACCACGTCGCCCTCCACCGCGGGGCGGTCGACCTGCGGGGACAACGATCCGACGGCGGCGGTGAGTGCCGCGTCGTCGACAGTGGACACGACACCGATCTCGCGGGTGCCGAAGAACGACGCGAGCCTGGTGAACGGGGAGAGAGGCTGGTCGCCGACACGATCGAGGGTTGCTGCCCAGTCGATTCCGAGACCGGCGGCGGCCGGGGTGAGGGTGGCGGCGACATCGTCCGCGCGCACGTCCACCGGGGCGTCGGTGCGCGGACCCAGGGCGTCGCGGAGCCGGTTGTCCGCCTCCGCCACACTGCGGCCGCCGACCTCGACGCCCGCGACGGTCACGCCGCGGGGGATGTCACCGGTGGAGGTGAACCAGTCGGCGGCGTACAGGAGCGCGGCCACGGCGACGACGCCGCCGGCCGCGGACAGCGCGATCGTGCGCCGGCGGGTGGAGCGCGTGCCCTCGGGGGCGGTCCGGTGCTCGTGCTGCGCCGGTACGTCCTCGGTCACCCGGCTCCCTTCCGTCGTGCTGAACAGGCGCGTTCGCCCTCTGCTCGAGCCTACCCACTGGGGTCGGAGCCCGACTCCTCACGAAGACGGCTCCGCACCGCTGCCGGGTCGGGGGTCAGGCAGCGATGCGGAGCCATGAGGAGTATCGCCGGACGACCGCACTCGTTACAACTCGAATCAGACCGAACGTCCCGGATCTGTCAGGAGTCCCAATCGACTCGTTCCGCCATGGCCAGAAGTCGTGACCGCCGCGAAGGACTGCTTTCGCCGATCCAGGCGATCTGCCCGTACACCGAGGCACGGAAGTCCGGTACACCTGCACGATTCTGGGCAGCGGCACCGGTACGAACACTGTTGTGGAGCAGCGCGCGGAGTGCGTCGTAGCGGTCACGGGGCGCCGCGGCACTCTCGTTCACCACCAGCCCGGCCAGCGTCTGCCGACGGTGTGCACGCGCGACGTGAGTCTTGTCACCGTTCACCACGAAGCCCTCGTCGCGCACGATGCGGTCGAGCGCCCAGAGGATCGTGACCACATCGGTGTCCGACGGGCCCGACAGCGCCAGGTCGTCGGCGTAGCGGGTGTAGACGAGCCCACGGGCGCGGGCGAGGCCCGCGACGCGACGGTCGAGTCCGCGGGCCACCAGATTGGCGAGCGCGGGCGAGGTCGGTGCTCCCTGCGGGAGGTGCGGGACGCGCAGCAATGCCGCCTGAGTCCGGGCCAGACCGGCGACCTCGTCGACCGGCATCGCGGTGGTGCAGACGCCGGCGAGGACCGACGCCACCCGGTACGGGTACCCGCAGGCCTCGAACACGGCGCGCACGCGCGGCCTCGTCACCGTCGGGAAGAAGTCCGCGAGATCGACCCGGACGACGACGTCCCGGCCCTCGTGCGGGCGCGCGAAGGTCACGGCACTCCGACCGGCCCGGAAACCGTGAGCGGCAGGATGCGGCACCACGTGATCGAGGACGCGGTGGAGCACGCGCCGCTGCATCTCGCGCAGTCTCGGCTTGGGAATCTCCAGGATGCGCGTCCCGCCGCGACTCTTGGCCACCTCACGAGCCCGGTAGTGGCGCAGCGGCGGAGCCGCCCGACGCAACCAGCCGCCGACGTCGGCGAACCAGTCGAGTTCGGAGACGGTGACGTCCAGTGACGCGGCGAGCTCGGCGGTCGTCGCGAACGCGGGAACCCCGAAGCGCACCGCCGGAGTGGGACGGACGGGCGGCGCGGGGAGGACGAACGGATCACCGGGATACCCGATGACCTCGAGGAGTTCGGCGGCGACTTCCGTCGAATCGGGCGCATGGTTACGCCGCTCGAGGAGCCTGGTGATGAGGGTCTCGACGTCCGCGACGTGTTCGAACCGGGCCAGCACCTCACCGAGCTCGGTGCTGTTCCACGCGATGTCGACCAGGCGCGGTGCGATCATCCGCGCCGTGCGGTGATGCCAGAACGACTTGGACATCAGCGAGCAGTGGACCGAGGACGTGCGGCGGGGCGAGGCGACCTGAGACTCTCGTCGTCGTCGCAGGCCAGCACGCGAAGCGTGCATCGCTGCGTCGGACGCAGTGCCCGATTCCGTGAATGTTCCCGAGGGTTGCCCTCGAGGAGGGTCGCGCAGGACCCACTCTCGCCTCGCCACCGCTGCACCCCGCCACTGTGCCAGACGCAGACCGCTCGGTCCGGGAAACGGCAGAGGACCCGGCCACCCCTCGCAGCCGGGTCCTCGTGTTCGGTACGGGAGGCTCAGGCCTCCACGATGGCCGTGATGCCCTGGCCACCGGCGGCACAGATGGAGATGAGTCCGCGGCCGGAACCCTTCTGCGCCAACATCTTCGCGAGCGTGGCCACGACGCGTCCGCCGGTCGCCGCGAACGGGTGACCCGCGGCCAGCGAGGAGCCGTTCACGTTCAGCTTGCTGCGATCGATCGATCCCAGCGCACCGTCGAGACCCAGACGCTCCTTGCAGTACTCGTCGCTCTCGAAGGCCTGCAGCGTCGCGAGCACCACGGAGGCGAAGGCCTCGTGGATCTCGTAGTAGTCGAAGTCCTGCAGTGTCAGGCCGTTGCGCTCGAGCAGACGCGGGATGGCGTACGTCGGCGCCATGAGCAGGCCGTCCTTGTACGAGCCGTTGCCGTGGATGTAGTCCACGGCCGCGAACTCCGAGTCGACGAGGTGCGCGAGCACCGGCAGGTTGTGCTGCGCGGCCCACTCGTCGGTGGACAGCAGCACGGAGGACGCGCCGTCGGTGAGCGGCGTCGAGTTGCCGGCCGTCATCGTGGCGTCGCCCAGCGAGGTGCCGAACACGGGCTTCAGCTTGGCCAGCTTCTCGGCCGTGGAGTCCGGACGCAGGTTGTCGTCGCGGGTCAGACCGAGGTACGGGGTGACCAGGTCGTCGAAGAAGCCACTGTCGTAGGCCTTCGCCATGTTCTGGTGGCTGGCCGCGGCGAGGGCGTCCTGGTCCTCGCGGCGCACGCCGAACTCCTTGGCCGTGACGGCGGCGTGCTCGCCCATCGACATGCCGGTGCGGGGCTCGCCGTTCTTCGGGATCTCGATCCCCAGCATCGACGGGCGGACGCCCGCGAGCAGCTTGAGGCGGTCGGCGGTGCTCTTCGCCCGGTTGAGCGTGAGCAGGAACTCGCGCAGCTCGTTGTTGACGCTGATGGGCGCGTCGGACGTGGTGTCGACACCGCTGCCGATTCCCACGTCGATCCGGCCCGACGCGATGGCATCGCCGACGGCGATGACCGTCTGCATGCTCGTGCCGCAGGCCTGCTGCAGGTCGAACGCCGGGGTGTACGGGCTCAGCGCGCTGCCCAGGACGACCTCGCGGGTGAGGTTGAAGTCGCGGCTGTGCTTGAGCACCGCACCACCGGCCACGAGGCCGAGCCGCTCACCCTGCAGGTTGAAGCGGGAGACGAGACCGTCGACGGCCGCCGTCAACATGTCCTGGTTCGAGGCGTTGGCGTACACCTTGTTCGAGCGCGCGAACGGTATTCTGTTTCCACCGAGGATCGCGACGGGGCGCTTCTCTTTGCTGGTCATCGAACGATTCTCCCTGTGCGCAGATGGCGCGGCCACAGTCGGGGCCGCTTCGTCGTGGACTCTATTCTTACTCACGAGTAAGTTACTTGTCGATACCGTTCGACATACCCGACACGAAGGTAGGAACATGGCAGCCACCAAGGGAGCCCCTGACCTCTACTCGCAGTTCCTCTCCTCTGCTCCCGGCGCGTTTCTCGCCAAGCAGGCGGGACTGCCGAAGCCGGAGACTCTGCGTCGCTACCAGCCGGGTGAGCCTCCGCTCGCCGGCCCGGTCCTGATCGGCGGCAGCGGTCGCCTCGTCGAGCCGCTGCGCGTGCTGCTCTCGGACTACCCCGCCGCGAGCCCGCACGACGACAAGCTGGGCGGCCTCGTGTTCGACGCCACCGGCATCGAGAACATTGAGCAGCTCGAGCAGCTGTACCAGTTCTTCCAGCCCGCGGTCCGCAACCTCGGACCGTCGAGCCGCGTCGTCGTCCTCGGCACCACGCCCGAGGAGACCGGCGACATCGAGGAGCACATCGCTCAGCGCGCGCTCGAGGGCTTCACCCGCAGCGTCGGCAAGGAACTGCGCCGCGGCGGCACCGCGCAGCTGGTCTACGTCTCCCCCGACGCCGCGCCGGACCTGTCCGGTGTCGAGTCCACCCTGCGCTTCCTGCTCTCGGCCAAGTCCGCGTTCGTGTCCGGTCAGGTCATCGCCGTCGGCAAGGACGGGTCCACGGCCCCCGCCTCGTGGGACCGGCCGCTCGAAGGCAAGGTCGCTCTGGTCACCGGCGCCGCCCGTGGCATCGGCGCCACCATCGCCGAGGTTCTCTCACGCGACGGCGCGCACGTCATCTGCGCCGACATCCCCGCGGCCGGCGAGGCCCTCTCGCAGACCGCCAACAAGGTCGGCGGCACGTCGCTGGCACTCGACGTCACGGCTCCCGACGCTGCCGAGGTGCTCGAGAAGCACGTGAAGGAGCGCCACAGCGGCGGCCTCGACATCGTCGTCCACAACGCCGGCATCACGCGCGACAAGCTCCTCGCCAACATGGACGACGGCCGGTGGAACTCCGTCATCGGCGTCAACCTCGCAGCGCCGCACCGCCTCACCACCGCTCTGGTGAAGTCCGGCACGCTGAACGACGGCGGCCGCGTGATCGACGTGTCCTCCATCGCGGGCATCGCCGGCAACCGCGGCCAGACCAACTACGGCACGTCCAAGGCCGGCGTCATCGGCCTGGTGCACGCCGAGGCACCCGAACTGGCGAAGAAGGACATCACCATCAACGCGGTGGCGCCCGGCTTCATCGAGACGGCCATGACCGCGGCCATTCCGTTCGCCACTCGCGAGGCCGGCCGCCGGATGAGCTCGCTGCTGCAGGGCGGCCAGACCGTCGACGTCGCGGAGACCATCGCGTACTTCGCGAGCCCGGCCTCCAACGCTGTCACCGGTCAGGTCGTCCGCGTGTGCGGCCAGTCCCTGATCGGAGCGTGAGCGACGTGGCCACGGTGATCCCGCTCGACGGCCCGCCGAGGATCCGCGACATCTACACCCGCGCGGCTCTCGACTCGCTGCCGATCATCGGCGGCGGGAAGCGCACGCCGACGGCACCGGACGCGACGTACACCCTCGGCGGAATCCGGATCGATCGGGACAACCTCGCGACGTACGCCAAGGTGACCGGCCTCCGTCTCAGCGACACCCTGCCGCTGACGTACCCCTTCACCCTGGTGTTCCCCACCGTGATGTCCCTCATGGTGTCCAAGGACTTCCCGTTCGCGGCCATGGGATCGGTGCACGCGGAGAACGTGATCGAGAGCTTCCGCCCCATCGGGACCTCGGAGCCGCTCGACATCGCGGTGCACGCGGAGAACGTCCGCGAGCACCGGAAGGGACTGCTCGTCGACGTCGTCAGCGACGTGTCGGTGGGCCGAGAGCTGGTGTGGCGTCAGACGTCCACCTTCCTCAGCCTCCAGAAGACGTCGCTGTCCGGTGGACCTCGAGAGGCACCGCCGGCCGACGAGGTCCCGCCGCCGCCCACCTCGATTCTGCGGGTGGACCAGAAGACCATCTCGCGCTACGCGGCGGTGAGTGGTGACCGCAACCCGATCCACGTCTCGTCGCTGGGCGCCAAGGCCTTCGGCTTCCCGCGCACCATCGCTCACGGGATGTGGAGTGCGGCGGCCGTACTCAGCGCCGTCGACGGCAAGATCCAGGACCGTGTCACGTACTCGGTGCGCTTCGGCAAGCCGATCGTGTTGCCCGCCAAGATCAACGTGTACGCCGAGCGGGTGGGCACGGGCGTCGGGCCGGGGCAGTGGGACGTGGCGCTGAAGCACCCGAAGAAGGGCTACCCGTTCCTGACGGGCACCCTGCGCTGACTCCGCGTCGGAACTCCTCCTCCGCACCCCTCCTCGACTCGCCGGTTCCGCGGGTTCGGGGAGGGGTGCGGTCGTCGGTCGGGCACATCTGAGTCGGTCAGTCGTATGAACGACTGGTCAGACCGACTCGGCCACTCTAGATTCGAACTCATCACCCGCGACACGCCGTTCCAGCAGGATCGAGGTCGGTTTCGGGGAGGACGTGAGCGGTCAGGGGAGACATGGGCATCGCCACGGGGGCCCGGCGTGAGCACGCCGACAGTGAGACCGGACCGTACGTTCATCCTGCCGCGCTGTGCGAGAGCACGCACGTCGGTCCCGGCACCCGGGTCTGGGCCTTCGCGCACATCCTCTCGGGCGCGGTCGTGGGCTCGGACTGCAACATCTGCGACCACGTCTTCGTCGAGGGCGGTGTACGGATCGGCGACGGTGTCACCGTGAAGAACCGCGTCCTGCTGTTCGACGGCGTGACGGTCGAGGACGAGGTCTTCCTGGGTCCCGGCGTCACCTTCACGAACGATCTGCGCCCGCGCGCTCACATCAGCCGATCAGGGGAATCGTTGTCGTCCACTCTGATCCGGCGTGGTGCGACGCTGGGTGCCGGTGTCGTCGTCGTGTGCGGGGTGACCGTCGGGGAATCGTCCTTCGTCGGAGCGGGGGCAGTGGTGAACCGCGACGTGCCGCGCCATGCGTTCGTCGTCGGCAACCCGGCCCGGCAGATCGGTTGGGTGTGCCGATGCGGTGCCCGTCTCGCGGAGGACCTCACGTGTGAGTGCGGGGTCGCACACGAACTGCGCGATGACGGCGTGTACCCGTCGGCCACCCCACTCCGACCGTGATCGCCCCTCTTGCACGGTCGGACTCCGTCGTTCGACAGGATCGCTTCACCACGGACGAGTCGACGGCCGATGTCGCCGTCGTGATCGTGACATACCGCAATGCGGACTCGATCAACACGCTCGTCGACAGTCTGCGCTCGGAGGCCGCGGTGTCGTCGATACGAGTGGTGGTGGTCGACAACAACTCCGGAGACGGCACGGCGTCAACTCTGGCCGCCCACGATGACGTCATCGTGGTCGCCGGAGAGGTGAATCTGGGGTACGCGGGCGCGATCAACGTCGCGCGGTCACGCATCGGGGCCACTCGCGCCGTGCTGATCCTCAATCCCGACTGCGTCGTGCAGCCGGGGTGCGTCACCGCACTGCGTGCCGCCCTGCGTGAACCGGGTGTGGTCGCCGCTGTCCCGCGTCTGCACGACGTCGACGGCCGACTGTCGTTCTCTCTCCGACGTGAGCCTCGCCTGCCCGCCACCCTCGTCGACGCGATGCTGGGCGCCCGCCTGCCTCGCAGGCCTGTGTGGGCGAGCGAGACGATCCGCGACGTCGCGGTCTACGACCGCGCCCATTCCATCGAGTGGGCCACCGGGGCGGCGATGATGATGTCGGCGGGAGCGCTCGACGCGGTAGGCCCGTGGGACGAACGCTTCTTCCTCTACTCGGAGGAGACCGACTACTTCCGCAGGCTTCGTTCCCACGGACTCGTCCTGTACGTTCCCGAGGCCCGGGTGGAGCACACCGGCGGCGGGTCCGGGAGCTCACAGGCGCTGTCAGATCTCCTGACCGTCAACAAGATTCGCTACGTCCAGAAGTATCACGCACGGTCGTTCGTCGCCGCGTTCCACGCGGTGACCCTGTTCGGTGAGGCCTTGCGCTGCTGGTCATCGAAGCACAGGGCAACCTACCGGGCTGTTGCCAGGCGCCACGAGTGGTCGAACCTCCTCCGAGCCGAGACCCCTCGTCCGACAGAGTGTCGGGACATGGGCTCGGTCGTCATCCCGGCGCACAACGAGTCCCGCGTCATCGCCCGGACGCTCGACGCACTCGCCGACCTCGCCGCCCGAGGTGTCGTGGAGGTGATCGTCGCGTGCAACGGCTGCACCGACGACACCGCTCGCATCGCAGCAGGTCGCCCGGGTGTCCGTGTTCTCGACCTGGACGTCGCGTCGAAGACAGCGGCGATGAACGGTGCGGACGAGGTGGCCGAGCTGTGGCCACGCGTGTACCTCGATGCCGACGTCGTCATCACACCTGCGGCCGTCGTCGATCTGGTGACCGCCCTGGCCGACGGCACGTTGCTCGCTGCCCGACCCGCGTCGCGATACGACGCGACGGGTGCGGGCCACCTGGTCCGACGTTACTACCGCGCGCGGTCCTCGCTCCCCCTCGTCCGATCCCACCTCTGGGGCGCGGGCTGCTATGCCCTGTCCGAGGAGGGTCACGCGAGGGTGGGCCGGTTCCCCGACGTGGTCGCCGACGACGTCGTGGTGGACGCGGCGTTCGCGACCGACGAGAAGATCGTCGTGGACACCGATCCCGTCGTCGTGCTCGTTCCCCGCACTCCTGCAGCCTTGATCGCCGTGCTGTCGCGCAACTACTCGGGCAACCGCGACGCCCCTGCCACCACCAGCTCGACCGGGACGCTCCGGGACGTCGCCGGTACCGTCCACGGTCCCGGAACACTCCTGGACGCGGCGGTGTACTGCCTCTTCGCCGCCCTGGGCCGACGCGCGTCTCGGCGCACGTCCGCCCGATGGGCCCGCGACGACACGAGCAGGACGTGAACGAACCGTACTCGATGTCGACGCCTGCGATCTCACCCTCTCCGAGACTCGGTAGAGACGATGCCATCGACGTCGTCCGGGGCCTCTGCGTTCTCAGCATGGTTCTGACGCACCTCTCGTCGGGGTCGACGGTGTGGAGAATCGTGCATTTCCAACCCTGGGTGGACGGTGCCTCGGGTTTCGTCCTCATGTCCGGTCTCGTCCTGGGCATGGTGCACGGGAGGACCGCGCGGGCGAACGGTGTCGCGGCACTCCGCACCCGACGGCTGAAGCGCACCGCCCTCCTCTATGTCGCCCACATCGCCATCGTGGGTCTCGCGATCGTCGACGGATTCCTCGCCCATCTCGACGGACTCCCGGATCGAGGACCCGAGTCGTTGTCCCGCTTGATCTTCTGGACGCTCACACTGCAGGTGAATCCCGGCAACGTCGACATGCTGTCCATGTACGTCGTGCTGCTTCTCTCCACAGCCGTCAGTGCGCCGTTACTGGCTGCCAGACGAGGTGTGCTCGTCCTCGTGCTGAGCGCTCTGGTGTACACGGCGGGGTCGGTGTCGACGCACGGCGCTCTTCCCAATCGCCCGTACGGTGACGCGTTCTTCGATGTCGCCTGCTGGCAGTTCCTGTTCACGGGCGCCTATGTGCTCGGGTGGCGATGGCAGACCGTCGTCGCAGTGCTCCGTGGCCCTCGCGCCCTGTCTGCTGCGATCGTGACAGGAACGTTGGTGGCTGCGATCGCTGTCCTCCTGCCGAACGACGGCGTGCAGGAGGTGGTGTTCGGGAAGGCCGAGTGCGGTCCCGGTCGCATCGTTCTCGCGTGGTGTGCCTTCGTCGTGCTCTACCAGTGCGCCAGAACGGCCGTGTCCCGTGCCCCTGCAGCGGTGCGGGCCGTACGGATCATCGGGTCGCGGAGCCTCGCGTGCTTCATCGCACTGTGTCTGGCCAATCTGGTTCTCCCGCTGGCCATCGGCGAGGACCCGACCACTGTTGCCGCTCAGATCGCCGGCATCGGCGTCGCGCTGGCGATGTATCCGGTCGCGCTGGCCCGAGGACGAGTGGGACGAGGTCTGTCCGCTCTGCGCGACGATCTCACCTCACGACGGCAGACACTGCCGGATCAGCCCGTGCCGCCGGCGGGAGTCACCGAGCCAGACGGGCGATCACGGACTTCGTGAGATACCGCCGCGTCTCCGGCGTCGTGCACGAGGTGGACTGGATCTGGACGGCGATGTCGGACGGGCGTGCCGCCGACGCGAACGCGAGCCCGTCGCTTTCCGTCAAGGTGTCGGTGCTCCAGTGGCTGAGGCACCGCGGATCATCGGACAGGAACGATCGGTCACGTGTATCGGCGAGTTCGGCGACGTACGTGCCGTACAGGATGAACTCGGACACATGACGTTCCGCGGTGACACAGCGGATCCAGTGACGACCGCCCACGGCGGCGATGTGGTCCACCATCGAGCGCACGAGGCGTGGGTCCCACGCGACGAGGCCACAGATGTGATCCGGCAACGGAGGGGTCACAGTCTCGTCCAGGCCGAGCAACCGGCGAGCCGACCGATGCCAATCCAGATGATCCGCCATTCCGGCATGGACCCCTGTTGCTCTCGAGTACAGGCGGACGACACCGTCACGCAGAAAGTCGTCCGCCGCAACTGTGGACACGAACGTCAGGTCCGAATCCGCCAGCAGGACCACGGATGCCGTGGACTCCGCCGCGATGGCAATCTTCACGACCTGTTGCACGATCCATCCCCGTACCGGGAGCCACGGGCGCGTCAGATCCAGTTGTTGGATCTTTCCTATCGCCGACACCCGGCTGAGCCGCCGGACCATGTCGGTCACGGCGGCGACAGACACGAACGACGCCGGCAGGACGTCGTCGACGGTCGAGACCACCAGACGAGAGGACCCGATCGCCGTGAACAGCGCCTCGTCCCGGCGCGGCACGATCACCCTGTGCCGAACCTCGTCGGCAGTGAATCGCACCACCGAACTGTGCAGGTCCTCGAAGAGCGCCAGATCGGGTGCATAGGACGGTGTCACGATCTCGATCGTCCGCGTCAGGTCAGACATGCTGCGCCGCCCGGCAACTGGTAGACGTGGACGGCGTTGCCGTCCTCGAACGTGTCCGAGATGCGGCCGTCGGTGATCGGGACGTCGCGACCCTCGCCGACCACCGACGCCGTCGACACCGCGCAGTCAACGGTGATCTCCGCGTCGACCGGACCCGGCTCGGTGGATCCGGCGAGAATGTAGAGCGCATCACCGTGGATGCGGGTCGACGTCGCGATCCGGGAGTCGTGATGCACCAGTCCGTCCACCGAGGGGGAGTTCAGGACCGGGGCGAGTTCCGCGACCTCCCGACCGGTTCTCGCGATTCCCTCCCTCAATTCGCTGCCGCAGTCACGAATCGCGTGCTGGGTGGGACAGGGCCCCCCGAAGTTGTGAACGAAGTAGGTGATTCCGCGGGCTCCGGCGATGAGACTGCTCCACACGGCGGCTCGGATCTCCGGCACCGTGATGGTGGGGGCCCACTCCTCACGGAACGGATGTCCCACCTCGACGAATCCCCACACCGGTCGGCTTCCCGGCGGATCGACGAGCGACCGAACGCGCTCCACCGTCCGCCCGTAGTTGGCGGCGAGACGGCACCTGTCGTCCGGAACGGTCTCGCCGTCGTTGACCAGCCCGCCGCCCTCGGTCCCGGCGCACACCGAGGGGTCGGTGAACCAGTACACGTCCGCGGACACCACGTCCTGGTACTCGTTCACGAAGCGGCCGGCCTGCTCGTCCGACTCCCAGTACGCGACTCCCTTGCCGTAGTTGGTGAAACGCAAAGCCCCGTCCGGCGCGCCCTCGGCGGCCTTCGCCATCACCGAGTACCCGCACGGCTCGTCGGACGGTTCGCAGACATCCCCTTCGCCCGGCCTGAGTCCGGTAGCCGCAGCACTTCCGGGTCCCGCCCACATGTCCGCCTCGTCGGCGGTGAAGTAGCCGGCCACCGGGCCCTCCGGTGTGCTCGAGCTCGTGATCGCGTACATACCGTTGTCGGCGATGCGTTGCAGGTCCGTGTCCGCCGTCGGCTCGAGATACACGTTGATGCCGGCGGCCTTCTCCACGGGCCACCCCGTGTCGTCGACCACCGACTCGGACCACACCGCCATGGGGAAGAAGTCGGGGTCGTCGGGCAGAGAGTCAGTGAAGCGCGAGTAGAAGTCGGGACCACCGTCGACCTGACGCACGACCACGGACGAGGACGAGACGGGCGTGGGAGACGCGGTCGACGTCCCCGGCGGTTCGATCGCGGTGCACCCGCTGATCGCGAGGACCAGGACCGCGAGAACCGTGCCGACTCGTGTGCGTCTCATGACGGAGAACCTCTCGGAAGTCGAGCACCGGAATACACACCCGACGAGCGGCGGTGTCTCGTTGTGGGGCCCACTGTTCCATCTCTCGAACCCGGAAACCATACCGATGGGCAAGGTGTCATTCGATCGATCGATCTTTCTCCTCGGAACCGACCCGAAGAGCAGTCGTGCGGTATGTTATAGACGACGGTTGGTTCATCGGGGGGTGCACGACCGACCTCACCGCTCTGCGCGGCCGATCGCGAGGAACCACCACATGGTAAGCAGCACAGCGCCTCCGGGACGTCGCGCCGGCCCGGAGTCGTCAGTCGGTGCGATCCCGCTGTTGCTTCGGATCATCGTCGTGGCGGCTCTGGTGCTTCCCGCCAACATGGTGTTCGCACCCATCGGGGCCGTGGGATACGCCGCGATGCTGGTTGCCATCGCGATGTTCGTCGTGTGGGCCGCTGCCGTGGTGTGGCGCGCACACGACCCCATTCCTCATCGCCACCCCGCACGGATCGGACTCGCAGCACTGTGGCTGTCGTCCGTCCTGTCCTACATCCGCATGTCCGACGTCGACGAGGTGCAGCGAGCGTCCGCGGATCGGTGGATCCTGACGATGTTCGCGATCACGGCCCTCATCGCCGTCACCGCGGAGACCGTCCGCACCCTGGACCACGCGATGACACTGTCGCGTACCTTCGTTCGCGCGGCGACGGTGTGTGCGGCCGTCGCGCTGTACCAGTTCGTCATGAAGACGGACCCGCTCGACCACGTCCGCACTCTGATGGTCGGGATGACGGACAACGGTGGAGCGACGACCTTCCAGGCGCGCGGTCTGCTGACTCGGGTCGCCGGCAACACCTTCACTCCGATCGAACTGGGACTCGTCCTCGCGATGGTCCTTCCGCTCGCGGTGTGGCGGGCGCTCCACGACCCGTCCGGACGGGCCTGGGTGCACTGGACCCAATGTGGTGCAATTGCATTCGCTTCCGTCATCACGGTGTCGCGGTCAGCCATTCTCGGTCTGGTCGTCGGGGCGATCGTCACGGTGCCGTTCCTCCCCCGTTTCGCGCGTCGCTGGTCGGCGATCGCCATCCCCTTCGTCGTGGTGGTTCTCTTCGTGTCCGTACCCGGTCTGATCGCCACGCTTCGGGCCACGCTGTTCGCGGACGCCGAGTCGGATCCGTCGCTGCTCACGCGCGTGAACAACTACCCGAGAATTCAGGCGATGATCGAACGTCACCCGTTCTTCGGTAGCGGACCGGCAACCTACATGCCGACCAATGCCCTGCAGATCCTGGACAACGAATACCTCAACAGTGCCATCGAACTCGGGCTCATCGGCGTGGTCGCACTGATGCTCTTCATGCTCACGCCCGTCGTAGCGGCTGTGGGAGTGGCGTTCTGGTCGAGTGAGCCGTCGCTTCGGTTGCTGGCGGCAAGCGTCGGGGCCGCGTGCGCCGTCGCCGCCGTCGGTTCGGCAGTGTTCGACTCGCTGTCGTTCCCGGTCTTCACCATCGTCTTCCCGATCTTCGTCGGGTTGTCCGGAGCGGTCTGGATGATCGCTCGGAACACGGCACCTCGCGGATCGGCCGCACCCTCATGATCACCGAAAGGCTCTCGCTATGGATCCGATGACAGTCGTGCGCATCGTGTGGCGTCACAAGTACATCGCCCTACCGTTCGCCGTGCTCGCCGGTGCACTGGTCGTGGGAGCGCTCTTCTTCGGTCCGCGCGCATACCAGGCATCGTCGTCCTACGCGATGATCACCCCGTCGCTGCCCAGCGATCTCGCGATCGACGCGGACCCGGAACTCGGTGCCAGAGCTGACAATCCGTATCTCCGATCCACCGATCCCACACTCGTACTAGAGGTCGGTCGCACTCGTCTGTCGTCGGAGGACGTCGGTTCGATCCTCGAGAACGAGGGGCTGTCGACCGAGTTCACTGTCGGCCAGGGCCTCGCCACCACCGCTCAGATCCTGACCATCACCGCGTCGGCACCCGACCCTGCCGTGGCCGTCGCGACCGCTGCACGACTGGGCGAACTGCTGAGTGTCCAGGTACGGGACGCTCAGTCGGTGAACGGCGCGTCCCCGGAGTTCATGATCACGATCCAGCCGATCAACATCCCCACCGGAGCCGTGGAGCGAGTGTCGAGCCGTCTTCGCAATGCTGCGGTGGCCGGAATCGGCGGCATCGTGCTGCTGGTCGGCGCCATCTCCGTGGCCCGTGCGCTGGACGACCGTCGACGGACCCCGTCGAAGCCCCCGGTGGAGCCGTCGACTCGGACCCGGCCGGACGACGGGACGACGAGCACGCTCGACCTCCGTCGCGCGACACCCGTGTCGGACGATCACGAGGTCACGCGTCCGGTACCCGTGGTGTCGGCTCTGCCGGCTCCCGAACCGTCCCTGCCGTCCCCACGGCCGCAGACTCCGGCGGCCACGCCCGCGCCCACCAGAATCCCGGCGCGGCCGCACGGTCGGCCCACCACGACGCCGACCGGCACGCCGATCGACCGGGTCGACGGCACCGGACCGAATCCCGTACCGGCACGGGAATCCGCCACCACACGCTCCGCGACCACCGTGGAGCCGAAGACCTCGACGAGACAACGCCCACCGAGCATGCCGTCGGTCATCCCCGCGCGTCGGCCGACACCGGCCACCACACCGGCTCTGACCGTGCAACATCGGACACCGGACGAGACGACCACGACGACCGTCACCAGGTCACGGACCGGCAGCTCCGTACGACCCACACCGCGCATCGGGCGACCGAACGGAGACACGGCCGATCGCTCGGCTCGGACGCGAGACGAAGCCGATCGTCAGTAGACGCCGTCGCGGTGCCACCGCCGCCATGCGGCCTGTGACCGCAGTCGGCGGGCGACCCTGTCGGCGACGTAGGACGGGCGGACAGCCGATCCCGCTCCGCGGCGCACTCTCGCGTCGACGGTGGCCCACGCCGTCGTGCCGATGATGCCCGGGTCGACGCCGGCCGCGAACCTTCGACAGCGGTCCACGAGGTCGAGATCGACCGCGCGCCGGTCGAAAGCCCCGCGGGCACGCTGCAGGGCGTCGCGAGCGAGAGCGTTCCGAGCGGCGGCGTACATCTCCGCGGCGCCGTCCACCTCACCTGCTGGACCGGAGAACAGGGTGTCGAAGGCCGCGCGCCGCTCCGACAGGTCGCGCATCGGATCCACCTCGCGGGCGGACAGACTGGCGGGGTGGTCGCGATGCCAGGCCTGATCCACACCGCGGATGTAGGCGACGTCCGCGAACGCTGCCAGTCTGAACCACATCTCCATGTCGTGGGTGTGGGCGAGCGGCATCTGACCTCCGACCTCGTTCACCAGCGACATTCGCATCATGACTTCAGGCGAGGTCACCACGTTGAGTGCATCGACGCACCGGTCGCGCAGCCATTCCCCGTCGGACCAGATGGTCACGTCCCTGATCCGGGTGGACGGCGCCGGACACACGTCCCCGGACATGTGCAGGGGGTGGCCGTACACCATTCCCACACCGGGCCGGTCCCGCAGCACTCGTGCGGACCGCTCGAGCGAGCCGGGTGTCAGCATGTCGTCGGCGTCCAGGCGTACCAGGAACTCCCCGCGTGCGCGGGCCAGACCATCGTTGAAGGTCTCGACCGGGCCGCGGTTGGTGGTGTGTGCCAGGACGGAGACCATCGAGAAGCGTTCCGCCAGAGCGGTGGCCACGGCGAGGCTGTCGTCCGTCGACGCATCGTCGACGATCACGACCTCCACGTCGACCTCCGTCTGGTCGAGGACGGACATCACCGCCGACGGCAGGAAGTGCGCGTAGTCGAAGCAGGGGACGACGACCGACACGGTCGCTCGTCGACCGTCAGCGGTACTCGCGAGCGGGAACGGGACCCGACGCACGGTGTCAGGCGGTCCGGCCGTCGGCGGACGACGCGACCGGTGACGGATGTACGACCCTGTACGCGAGGAACTTCGCAACCTCGCGAGCCGATCGCGCGAGCGCGCGTGGTTCACGCCCCGGCGCACTCGACAGGACGTCCTCGTACATCGACTCGAGTGCCGACGCCAGGACCGTCAACGAGTACCGTCGCCGAGCCAGTTCGAGGCCGTACACACCCAGTTCGGTGCGCAGGGCCCGGTCATCGAGCACGCGCACGATCTCCGGTTCGAAGTCGGCGGCACCGCGCCCTCCCCGGCCGAACCATCCCGCGTAGAGGAACTCGTCGACGGTGTCGGGAGTCAGCAGCTTCCAGTAACCGCCCTCACCCTGCACCACCAGAGGCTTCCCGAACGCGAGACCCTTCAGGGCCGAGCTGCCCATCCCGATCATGACGTCGGCGGCGTCGTACGCCGGCCGCGGATCGAGCAGCTGTCCCGTCACGTGGATCACGGTGCGGCCGTGATCGGCATTGACGATGTCCGCTCGTCGCCTGACCTCGTCGAGACCGGTACCGTCTCCCACGATCACCATCGTCACGCGTCGATCGTGCGCGAGTCGGCCGAGAACGTCGAGGGCGACGAGTGTGCCCTCGAGCTTCTCGAGGTCGGAGGTCAGTCGGCAGACCGTGGTCACCACGATCTCGTCGTCCTCGAATCCGAAGACGGCGCGGGCCGCCGCACGATCACCGGCAGTGTTGAGATCCGTGTCGATGGGCGGCTCGGTGAGTAGCACTCTCTCGTGCACCGCGCGCCTCTGGTCCACCATCTCGCGGGTACTGAGAGTCATGGGCAGATGCCGGGGCAGGAAATCGTCGACGACCATCGACAGCACCGTCATGAGTACGGGCACCCCGAACCTCAGGTGCGGCCCGAACGTCGCCTCCAGGCTCGGACCCCACTCGTACGCATGGATCAGATCGATACGTTCACGTCGGACGATGTCGACGAGCCTCCGGACGGACCCTGGCGACAGGTCCGCGTCGGTTCGTTTGACGATGCGGGGCACCCCGACCTCGTCGACGAGCGGATCGAGGACGCCGTGCGGTGCGTACAGCACCACGTGGTGTCCCATGTCGCGCACCTTGGCGGCCAGCTCTATCGCATTGATCTGGCTGCCTCCCATGGACATCTGGTGCGGTATGACGAGAATTCTCACGGCGTCATCACTTTCTCGACCTCGTTCCGAACTGCGAGCGTCAGTGCTGTGACCAGCGACCGACCGGATTGGTCCCAGGACCCCGGACGGCGCGCGCGCCCCATGGCGCTCGCTCTTCCCGTCACGTCGTGGTGGTCGACGACGTCGCAGAGCGCCGTGGCGAGCGCACCGGGTGTGGGTTGCGCCCACACCACACCGGGATGCACCACATCAGCGCGTGCTCGCGGCGACTCGTTGACGACGGGAACGGCGCCGCACATCGCCATCTCCTCCACCACCAGCGAGATGTTCGTGAACGAGAGCCCTATTCCGCCGACACACGAGTTGTACAGAGCCGCGAGCTCTTCCGGGGTGAGCACACCGTGCTCGACGGCGGGAGCAGACATGGACAACGGACGCGGGCCGATCAGGTGAATGGTCTGATCGGGTCGTCGGGCGTGGAACTCGTCCAGCGCCACGCCGGCCAGAATCGATCCTCGTCGCGCCGTGTCCGGCCTCGAGTAGAAGGCGATCCCGTGACGGGGAGTCGCTCCGCGCACCCGATACGTGTCCGTGTCGCAACCGAACTCGATCACCGAACTGTCGACTCCCACGTTCGTGCGGATCTCGTCGTGCACCATGTGACCCAGCGCCAGAAGGTGGAAGCCGAAGCGGTAGGTGTCCTCCGCCAGTGCGTATTCGCTGCCCGGCGGGTAGAAGTACGGTTCGTAGTCCTGCACGAAGTAGAGTCGCGTTCCGGGGATGTCACCCCGGCCGGCGAGGACGTGCGCCGACTGCCAGGACGTGGCGACGTACGCGTCCGCGACACCGAGGCCGGCGTCGATGTCCTCCACCGCGGCCCGGACATGTGGCCACCTGGCCCTGATCGTCTCTCGATACCGCGCCAGATCCACCCCGTGCGGGTCGTACAGGAGAATTCGGCACTCGTGTCCGGCATCCTCCAGCGCCGCCACCATCCGGAACATCGTCGCGTGTCCCCCGGATGCTGCTCCCGGCGGAGAACACACCCATCCGACCACCAGCGCGTCGGACATCTGCCTCGTGGACGGCGGTGGCAGACGCACCGACGACGAGTCGACGATGTCGCCGACGCGAATCGGGAACTCCAGTCTGTGAGCGCCGGTCCGGTCGTAGAGACGGCGTACCACTCGCTGCGTCAACTCGTGAACCGAGCCCGAGGACACGAGCCTGCCGACGCGGGACGACCTCGTCACGACGACCCCCGGATCGCACTCACCAGTGCGGCGACCACCGTCTGTTGCTGCTGTTCGGTGATGTGCGGGTGCAGCGGCAACGACAGGATCTCACCGGCAGCCGCCTCCGCCACCGGGTGCGCCCCGACCCCACGCCCACGGTGCGCGAGGGCGGGTGTGAGGTGCAGTGGGACGGGATAATGCACTCCCGCACCGATACCCAGTTCGCCGAGACGCGTGACGACACGATCCCGATCCTGGACGCGGACCACGTAGAGGTGCCACACGTCGTCGTTCCCCGACGCCGACTGCGGCGTCACCACCTCGGGCACGTCGGCCAACATCTGCTCGTACCGCGCGGCCGCGGACCTGCGGCGGGTGTTCCAGTCGTCGAGCCGAGTCAGCTTGAGCGACAACACGACCGCCTGCACCGCGTCGAGGCGGGAATTGAAACCGAGAATCTCGTGGTGATACTTCGCCACGCTGCCGTGCGCGCCGAGCATGCGCGCAGTCCGAGCGAACTCGTCGTTCGACGTCACCACGGCACCCGCATCACCCACGGCACCCAGGTTCTTGCCAGGATAGAAACTGGTGGCGGACACGTCGCCCAGCGTTCCGGCCGTCCGTCCACCCCGCCGTGCGCCCTGCGCCTGGGCACAGTCCTCGACGATCGAGATTCCCGCGGCCGCGCACGACGACACCAGGTTCTCCACCGGGGCCACCTGACCGAACAGGTGCACGGGAACGATCGCACGCGTGCGGGGTGTCAGGACCTCCGCACAGGATGCCGGATCGAGAAGCAGATGGTCCGGATCGACGTCCGCGAACACCGTCACGGCACCGATTCGCTCGACCGCCTCGGCGGACGCGACGAAGCTGTTCGCGGGAACCACCACCTCGTCGCCCGGGCCGACCCCCACACTGCGGAGGGCGATCTCGAGCGCGTCGGTCCCGTTCGCCACTCCGATGCAGTGCGTGGAGCCGAGATAGTCGGCGTACGCACTCTCGAACTCCCGGACCGGAGACCCACCGATGAACGCCGTGTCGTCCACGACTCGGCGGAGCGCCGGCCACAACTCGTCGCGGATCTCGCTGATCTGGGCGCCGAGATCCACCAGCGGGATCGGGCCTCCTGCAGGGCGAACTGCGGCGATCGACTGATCGACAGTCGTCATCGAACTACTCCTCGTCTCGGTGCTGCGGTGGTGTTCTCGTCTTTCATCAGGGCGACGACCCATCCGTGCAGGGCTGCGGCGTAGACGCACGCCGCCGCGCCGCCTCCCGTGACCACGGCGAGCCAGGGGTTCGAGATGAGGGACACTGCGGCGAACGCCGCGGCCGCTGCGGGCACGAAGGCCATCAGGGGACGAATCGCCGCACGACCCAGCGCGCCGATGTCCGCCCCTACTCGGTGCACTGCGATCAGATACAGGGGCAGGACGACGACGAGGCCCACCGCGGTGTGCGACCACCCGACACCCTCGATGCCCCCCACACGGGCACCGACGATGCTCGCCGGCACCAGGATTCCGATCCACAGCACCTGGATCGTCAGCACCACGCGCGATGCACCGTGTGCGAGCAGGTAGGTCGCGAAGAGATCGAACATGACTCGCAGCGTCGCGAACACTCCGAGGGCCACCAGGGCTCCTGATGCGTCGGTCCAGCGGTCGCCGTAGAGCACCGAGATGACGGGTGCGGCCATCACGGCGAGCAGCACCCCGGTCGGAAGAGCGCCTGCCCAGGTGAGCGCACCGGCCCGCGCGAGTGCAGCCCGCCGTCCGCCCACACCCCCGGCCTGTTCGGACTCCCGTGCGAACCACGGTAGAGCCACCGCGCGCACGATGGTGCCCATCGCATTGGTCGGCCAGGTGGAGATGTTGAAGGCGAGTGCGTAGAAGCCGAGTGCGACGTCCCCGACGACTCTCGCCACCACGAGGTTGTCGATGCTCACGACCGACCACGACAGCACGTTCGCTGCAGCGATCGGAGCTCCGAACGCCAGGGCCGGCCGCAGTCTCGACCGGTCGAACCCGAAGTGCGGCAGCATGTCCGCACGAAAGAACTGCACGCCCGTCGCACACAGCTGACCCGCGATCCGGGCGATGGCCAGCGACATCGGTCCCACATCGGCCAGTACCAGGACGACGGTCACCGCCGCACTGACGACGAAGTCGGCGGACGCGGCGGCCAGAAGGGACTTCTGATCGAACCGCCGCAACAGGAAGGCGTACGGGACGACGCCCGCCGATGCCAGCGGGATCGACAGCCCGAGCACGGCCACGACCGCCGCCGAGCCCTCGACGGCGAACGTGCGCTCGATCAGAGGTGCGGCGGCGAGAAGCACCAGGGCGAAGACGCACCCGACGACGAGGCTGATGGTCGCCGTCGTCGGTGCGTCGCCGTGCGGGTCCTTCGACCGAACGAGGCCCGAGGACAGACCCAGGTCGGCGATCGAGGTGAGAACCGTCGACACCGTCAAGGCGACCGCGAACACGGCGAAGTCCTCGGGCACGAACATGCGTGCCAGGAAGATGCCCACCCCGAGGCTGCCGAGACGAAGCCCGATCGATCCCACACTGCCCCAGGCGATGGCACCCTTCACCGAATGGTCGTCGGTGATCGTCACGGAACACTCACGGGCGCTGCGCCATCACCGTGACCACACGACGGTGCTCGTCGTCCGTCATCGCGTGGAAGAGCGGCAGAATCAGCGTCGACGCGGTCAGGTGCTCCGTCACGCTCAGATCACCGACGACCGCGTCGCTGCCCTGATATGCGGGCTGCATGTGGGAGGCCATGATGCCCCTGCGCGCCGAGATGTCGTCGGCCGCCAGATCACGGAGATAGTCGTCTCGGCTGCGCGCGGCATCCGGTCCGATCTCGACCCAGAACGACTGGAAGTTCGCCTCCCCGTTCTCGGGATCGGCCACGCATCGCAGACCGCGCACACCGGCGAACGCGTCCCGGTACCGCTGCGCAAGTGCGCGACGCCGCTCGATGACGGCGTCCAGCCTGCTCAACTGGACCAGGCCTACCGCGGCCTGCAGGTCGGTCATGCGGTAGTTGTAGGCCACCTCGGTGTAGGTCTCGGCCGCGGGCAGAGTGTCCTCGTGCCGTGACGCCGCGGATCTGCTGGTGGCGTGCTCACGCAGTGACCGCGCACGGTCGGCCCAGTCCGCACGATCTGTCGTCACCATCCCGCCCTCCCCGGTGGTGAGGATCTTGCGGGGGTGGAACGACCAGGCCGCGATGTCCGCACCGACACCCACGGGGCGACCCCGGTAGGTCGCGCCGGCGCCGCACGCGGCGTCCTCGACGACCACGATGCCCAGCGGGTCGGTGACTTGCCGGATGTGGTCGATCGCCACCGGCACACCGCCTTGATCGACGGCGACGACCGCGCGCGTCCGAGGTGTCAGAACGGCCGCGAGCGTGGTCGCGTCCATGTTGCCCGTCGTCCGGTCGACGTCGGCGAAGACCGGTCGAGCCCCGACGTACCGCACCGCGTTCGCCGTCGCGACGAAGGAGAACGACGGCACGACGACGTCGTCTCCCGGTTCGATCCCCGCCACTACGAGAGCGAGGTGCAGGCCGGTCGTGCAACTGCTCACCGCGACTGCGTGGTGCACGCCCATGCGGCGCGCGAACGCGGCCTCGAACTCCGCCACACGCGGACCCTGTGCGATCCAGCCGGACTCGAGCGCCGCCGTCACTGCGGCGATCTCCTCGGCTCCCAGCCAGGGGCGCATGACGTCGAGCCGAGTCACGTCGTGGACGCCGTCAGACCGGAACCGGACGCCGTCAGGCCCGACACCGCGTGTCGACGCGGTCGCCACCAGTCGACGAGTGCTCGCAGACCGTCCTCCAGTTCGACCGATGCCGAGTACCCGAGATCCACTGTTGCGGAGGATGTGTCGGCCAATCGTCGGGTCACGGCGTTGACCGTCCGGGCCGGCCCGAACTCGATCGGAAGATCCGAGCCCATGACGCGCAGCAACGCCTCCGCCAGCTCCCGCAGGCTCGTCTCACGACCACTGCCGATGTTGTAGACGCCGTCCACGATCGAGGACGATGCGGCAGCAATGTTGGCGCGTGCGATGTCCTCGGTGTACGCGAAGTCCATCGTCTGAGTGCCGTCTCCGAAGATCAGGGGTGAGCGCCCGTCGGTGATCCGCTCCATCCACCGAACGAGCACCTCGGTGTACAGACCGTGGACGTCCATTCTCGGTCCGTAGACGTTGAAGTACCGCAGGGACACGTGATCGGTGCCGTACATGGCGCGGAAACTCCGGAGCATGCCCTCGCCGAAAGACTTCGCCGCGCCGTAGAAGGTGTCGTTGTTGTGGTGATGATGACGCTCCCCGGTCGGGAACGTCTCCGCGAGGCCGTACACCGATGCGGAGGAGGCGGACACGATCTTGTCGACGCCGTTCGCAGCGGCGGCCTCGAACACGGTGAAGGTCCCGTCGACCAATACCTCGAGTGCGAGCCGAGGCTCCTCGGCACACTGTGTGATCCGGATTGCCGCCTGATGGAACACCACATCTGCGCCCGACACCACGTCGTTCACGAGATCGCGATCGCGGATGTCGCCTTCGACGAGTTCGACGCGCGGATCCTCGAGCGATTGCTCCAGGTTCTCGCGACGCCCCCGCGTGAGGTTGTCGAGCGCGATGATTCGAGAGCACCCGGCATCGACGAGCTGATCGACGATGGTCGATCCGATCGTGCCGGCACCGCCCGTGACGACAGCCGTGGCACCGTTCAGTTCGGTCATTCCATGTCCCCGGTCTCGGAATCGACGTGGCGGGGCCGGACGGCCTCACCGTGGTGAGCGGCGCTGTGCGACGCGGCCTCGAGCACCGAGAGCACGCGGAGCCCGGCGGCACCGTCGGTGCGAGCGGGCCGATCCTCCCGGATCGCGGCCGCGAACTCGCCGACCATGAGCCGCAAGGCTTCCGTCTCCGCCAGGGCCGGCACGGTGATGTCGCCCAGCCGGTACGAGACGGCGGCGCGTCGACGGTCGTCCTGGCTGGGCTGTCCCATCGTCACCCCACGGTCGTGGAGCGACACTCGCCGGATCGGGTCGAGGTCGTCCCAGACCAGGGTGCGGTGGCTTCCACCGATCACCATCTGACGAATCTTTGTCGGTGACAACCAGTTCACGGAGATGTGCGCGGACGCACCGTCGCCGATCTCGACGGTGAGGTGCGAGACGCACGACTTCCCGGACCCCAGCGGGTCGGACTCCGTGGCCGACACCCGAGTCGGGGCCAGCCCACCCGGAAGGATGTAGTCGAGCACCGAAAGATCATGCGGTGCCAGGTCCCACAACACGTCGACGTCGGGCTGAATCAGTCCGAGATTGATCCTGGTGGACTCGATGTAGAGGATGCGGCCGAGCATCCCCTTCGCGATCACGTCGTGGATGTACTGCACGGCCGGTGTGTAGCAGTAGGTGTGGTCGATCATCAGGGTCAGGCCGGCGTCGCTCGCCGTCCGCACCATCTTTGACGCGTCCGCAGAGCCAGGGGCCAGCGGCTTCTCCACCAGCACATGCTTTCCCGCGTCCAGAGCCGCCAGGGCGATACTGGCGTGCGTCGCCGCCGGTGTGGCGATGGCCACCGCGTCGACATCGGCGCGCGCCAGGACGGCCTCGACACTGGTCTCCACGTCCACCGTCGACCGCTCGCCGACCACGGCGAGCGCTCGGGACTCGTCACGATCGCATACGGCGACCAGATCCCAGGCCGGGTGTGCCCGAAAGTTCCTGGCCAGGTTCGGTCCCCAGTAGCCGGCGCCGATCACAGCTACTCCGTAACGTCTCGTCATCGTGCCGTGGTGCCCTTCTTCTCAGTCGACGGATCCGAGTCCGCCACCAGGTAGGCGCCGCGAAGACGGAACCATGCTTCCGGACCCTGGACGACGTAGCGACGCGCGAGCCGCCGCGGCTCCATGGCCAGGCGGAACAACCATTCGAGCCCGTGTTCGCTGAAGAAGTGCGGCGCTCGTGAGACCTCACCGGCCATGAAGTCCGCGGCGGCACCGAAGGCGAGCAGCAACCGCGCACCGGTCACGTCACCGAACTCCTCGATCCAGAGTTCCTGGGTCGGCTTACCCAGACTGACGACCACGATGTCGGCGCCGGCCGTCCGGACCTGCTCTGCCATCTCCCGTGCGAGAGTGGGACTTTCGACGGTCGTCCGGTCCGGTTCCCAGTACCCGACCACATCGAGTGCCGGGTAGTCACGACGGAGCCGCTTGCCGAGCAACTCGTGCACCCGAGGAGTTCCCCCGACGAATCCGACGGAATTGCCCATGGTCTCCGCGACACGCAGGATGTCCGGGAGCAGATCCGATCCCGTCAACCTCGGCCACTTGGTCCCGGTCAGGTCGTTCGCCCTGTCGACGATCGGCTGGCCGTCGGCCAGAAGTAGCCACTCGTGGGTCGGGCGCTCGTCCGGCAGGTTGAGGCGCGACCGCTCGATGCCGCCGAAGTGGTGGATGTGGTCGAGATTCACCGACCCGATCGCCAGCGGTTTACCGCCTGCCAGCCGGTCACGAACCATGTCGAGCACGTGCGGCGAACCGCACAGATCGACGCGAGTACCTGCGACGATCATGAGTGCCGTCCGTTGCGGACACGAGTTCACCCGGCCGGGAGGACCGGGCCGGACGAGACGCTGCCCCTGGTGGAGCGGTGCGGGTGCGGGGGTGAGCCGCAGTTCAGTCGGGAGGGACGCATCGTCCGGCGCCCCGAGCGCCGTGGAACCGTTCATGAACTTCCTCGAATGATCAGCCTCGAACTGGACTTGCGGCAGAGCGGCAGGAGCGCGGGGACGAACTGCGTCCGACAGGACTGCAGCGATTCCCTCAGCCGCGAGCAGCACGACAGTTCTCGCGGCGAACTGTGCGGTTCGAACTGTAGGCCGAAACAGTCCACGAATCGCTTTTTGCTCGCTAAATCATTCGTTCGAATGAGAAATACACCGTATCGCGGTACGTATGAATGTATTTCGCAGACACACCACGCACGTGATTGCGCCCGCGCATCCGCGAACTCGAGTTAGGCCCGAAGCCCCCGCCACGCGAGGCTCTCGAGAAGGTCGACCGCCTGGTGCACGTCGATCTCGCCGCCGGCGACCCTGTCGGCCACGGCCTCGCCGGCACCGACCAGGGCGACGGCCATCAGTCCGAAGTTGTGTTCCGGCCGCGGGTCCTTGGTGCTCATCTCGAGCAGCGACGCGGTGAGGCTGATCAACCGATCGCGGCTGCTCTGCACCTGACCGGCGAAGGCCTGCTGGCCGATCGCCTGCCGGTAGAGCACCATCCACGACGAGCGGTGCTCGTCCACGAACGTGAGGAACCCGAGCAATGCCTTGCGCAACTGCTCGCGGGGAGTGAGCGTCGGGTCCGCCGCGGGAGTCATCGCAGCGACGAACTCGAGGCCCTCCCGATGGATGCACGCGGCGAAGAGCTCGTCCTTGCTGCCGTAGTACAGGTACAGCATGGGTTTCGAGATCTCGGCTCGTGCGGCGATGGAGTCCATCGACGTGCTGTGAAAGCCGTTCTCGGAGAACACCTCGATGGCGGCGTCGAGCATCTGCTGCTCACGGACGGCGCGCGGCAACCGCTTGGTTCCGCCTGCCATGCGTCCTCCCCGGAGCTGTCCGCCGTACGACCTCCCGACTCTACGTCACCGTCCGCGGGACAAGTCAGGCGCAGCCGAGGGCTCCCTTGGCCGTAAGGACGGTCCGGGCCGCGTCGTCCACGCGCGCATCGCTCAACTCCCCGGACGCCACGGCCGCCTCGAGACGGTCGAGGACGCTCGGCACCGCGTCGGTGGTGATCCAGAGGGCGACGTCGGCCCCGGCGACGAGAGCGGCCAGGGCCGCGTCCTCGATGCCCAGTCGCGACGTGATCGCCGCCATGCCGGACAGGTCGTCGGTGAAGATCGGGCCGGTGAACGGCGCCGCCCCGTAGCCGGTGCCGTCACGTAGCAGCGCCATCGCGGCGGGACTGATGCTGGCGGGCACGCCCTCCGTCGTCAGGCCCGGAACGTCGAGGTGTCCGACCATGGCACCCACTCCGGTGGACACGAGATCGCGGAACGGAACCAGGTCGCGGGCCTGCAGTTCGGACAGCGGCGGTGTCGTGACGGCGCCGGTGTGCGAGTCGCCGGATCCGGAGCCGTGCCCCGGGAAGTGCTTGATCACGGGCATCACCCCGGCGTCGCGGAGACCGCGCGCAGCAGCTCCGGCGTACGCGACGACGGTGGCGGGATCGTCCGAGTACGACCGGTCACCGATCACCGAGTCGTCGGGCTGGCTGCTGACGTCCACGTCGGGAGCGAAGTCGACGGTGATGCCGAGATCCTTCAGTCCACGTCCGCGCTCGAGCCACATCTCGTACGTCTGCTCGGGGGTCATCGTGGCGGCGGTCTCGCGTGCCGAGGGCACCGAACCGAGCAGGTCGGCTGCCCGCGACACCCGGCCGCCCTCCTCGTCGATCGTCACCATGACGGGCACGGTGGCGGCCGACTGCATGCGATCGACGCCGCCGCCGGTGAGCATCGTCTTGTCGGTCCAGCTGCCCACGAACACACCACCCACCTGCTCGGCGCCCACCACCGCCACGGCGTCCTCGGTCCCGGTGACCCCGACCGTCAACAGCTGGGCGAGCCGCTGCCGCAGCGTCATGGCGTCGATGGCGGTGGCGCACGCATCGGGCGTGGCCGCAGGCATCTCGGACGTCGACACGACCGCCGAGGGAGCCGAGGGCGATGCCGTGGCCGCACCGGTGGTGGTGGGTGCGGGAGCCGCCGCGTCCCCCGTCCCGCACGCCGTCGTGGCGATCGCGCACGTCGCGACCAGGGTCAGAACTCGGCGCAGGTACATACCCGAAACGTTATCGCGTGAGTCTCCCCGCAACCCGACCGCGACGGTAAGATCGTCAGCCACCGCCACAAGCCTGGAGGCTCTCATGTCGTGTGACGTCATGTTGATCGCGTACGACGGTTCGGACAATGCGCGCAGGGCGGTGGACTACGCCGGCAGATTCCTCCAGGCGAAACGCGCCATCGTGCTCACCGCGTGGGAACCGATGGTGCGACAGGCGGCCCGCATGTCCGGCCTGTCCGGAGTGATGGCGCCGGAGTGGCTGCCGGACGAGCAGACCGAGGACATCGCACTCGCCGACGCGAAGGTCACCAACAGCGAGGGCCTCGAGCTGGCCGTCCGCGCCGGCATCAACGCCGACGGGCGCTGCGAGGAGTCGCACTCCGCCATCTGGACCACCATCGTCGAGACGGCGGACGAGGTGAACGCCGACATCATCGTCACCGGGACACGCGGCCGGACCGGTCTGCGGTCGCTGCTGCAGTCGTCCTGTGCCGATCTCGTGCTCAAGCACAGCCATCGCCCTGTACTGATCGTGCCGCCCGGCAGATGAGTGACGGGCAGGCCGGAGGCCGGTCGAGGTGAACGGGTAGGCCGGAGGCCGGTCGAGGTGAACGGGCAGGCCGGAGGCCGGTCGAGGTGAACGGGCAGGCCGGAGGCCAGTCGAAGTGATAGGTTCTGCTCGTGAAATCCGCAGCGATCAGTGCCGTCATCGGCGTCGTGCTGGGAGTGGCCGTGGTGTTCGGCGCCACTGCCGCCGCCTCGTCCGACACCCGCCCCGAGGTCGATCGTTCCGGTAACGCCGAGTCCTCCCTCCTCAACCAGGTCGAGTACGGCAGCCGCTGACGTCCGATGCTCCCGTCACCGCGCCCGTAGGGGCCCGGTGGCGTTTCTTCTCCGCGGTCGGTGCGCTGATCCTGGCGTTCCTGCAGGCTCCCGGCCTCACCGTCGCCGACACCAAGTACGACCTGACGCAGAACCCGCTGGGGTTCCTCTCGCGTGCGTCCCATCTGTGGACGTCCGACGCCACCTTCGGACAGGTACAGAACCAGGCGTACGGCTACTTCTTCCCGCACGGGTCGTTCTTCGCCCTCGGTGACGTGCTGGGGCTGCCCGGGTGGGTGACGCAGCGCCTGTGGTGGGCGGTGCTGATCTTTCTCGGGTTCTGGGGTGTCCTGCGGTTGTGCGAGGCCCTCGGGGTCGGGAGCCGCGGGTCGCGGGTGGTGGGTGCGCTCGCGTTCGTCCTCGCTCCGCGGGTGATCACCACCCTGGGGTCGATCAGTTCCGAGTCACTGCCGATGATGCTGGCACCATGGGTACTGATCCCCCTGGTCCGCGTCTTCTCCGGCCGCTCCGTGAGCATTCCGCGCGCCGCCGCGTGTTCGGCGCTGGCCGTCGCGGCGATGGGTGCCGTGAACGCCGTGGCGACGGCGGCGGCCACCCTCGTGGCGATCGTGTGGTGGCTCGCGCACAGGCCGGACGCCCGGTGGCGCCGGTTCTCGCTGTGGTGGATCGGGTGTCTCGTCGCCGCGACGACGTGGTGGCTGGTTCCCCTCTTCATTCTGCGCGGCGTCAGTCCACCGTTCCTCGACTACATCGAGTCGGCCGGCACGACGACGCAGTGGGCCTCGCTGGTGGAGGTCCTGCGCGGCACGAGCAGCTGGACACCGTTCGTCTCGCCGGAACGCATCGCCGGCGCTGTGGTGGTGACACAACCCGCCGCGGTGATCGCCTCTGCCGTCGTGGCCGCGGCGGGAATGGCCGGGCTCTGCATGCGGTCGATGCCGGCACGCGGTCGGCTGACCCTGGTGCTGCTGATCGGGCTCGTGGGCATGACCGCCGGGTACGTCGGCGGACTGGCCTCCCCCGTCTCCGAGCAGGTGCGACTGTTCCTCGACACCTCCGGTGCGCCGCTGCGCAACATCCACAAGCTGGAACCGGTGATCCGACTGCCGTTGGCGCTGGGCCTCGCACAGTTGCTGGCGCAGGTGCCGCTGCCGGGTTCGGTGCCGTCGCCTCGCTGGCGTCGCGCGGCGTCGCACCCGGAACGGGAGCCCCTCGTCGCTTTCGCCGCACTCGTCCTGGTGGCACTCACCGTCTCGACCTCGCTGGCCTGGACCGGGCGGCTCGCGCCGCGGGGCGCATACGAGGCCGTTCCGGCCGAATGGTCCGACGCGGCGGGCTGGTTGGCCGACCACGCGGGCACCGGAGCCGAGGAGTCCCGCGCGCTCGTCGTTCCCGGTGCGCCCCTGGCCGCTCAGCTGTGGGGGCTGACGCGGGACGAACCGTTGCAGGCGTTGGCGGCCTCGCCGTGGGCCGTCCGTGACGCGGTCCCGTTGGTGCCGCCCGGCGCGATCCGCGCCCTCGACTCGGTGCAGCGGCTTCTCGCGGACGGCAGACCGTCCGACGGACTCGCCGACACGCTGGCATCGATGAACGTCCGCTACTTGGTGATGCGCAACGATCTCGACCCCGAGACGTCGCGTTCGACCCGGACCTCGCTGGCGCACCAGAGCATCGAGAACTCGCCCGGGCTCGAGCGGGTCGCGACCTTCGGCGACGACATCGGGCCCGGACGGGTGGACGGCATCGTCGCCGACTCCGACCTGCGCCCCACCTATCCCGCGATCGAGATCTTCGAGGCGACACCCGGCACCCCCGCCGTCGACGGCCCGTACACGGTGGTGGCCGACGACGTGCCCCGAGTGCAGGGCGGGCCCGAGGTCCTCGCTCGCCTGAACGAGCACCGCGAGCGCGGCGGCCTGGACCCGACTCCGGCGGGACCGGTACTTCTCGACGGCGACGCCCGGGCCGCCGGGCTCACGGTCGACGACGTCCTGGTGACGGACACCCCGATGAACCGCGAGGTCGACTTCGGCTCCGTCGACGATCACAGCAGCGCCCTGCGCACACCCGACGATCCCCGCCGCACACTCAATCTCGTGCCCGACTATCCGGTCGACGGTGCGCCGCTGGTCGAGGGCGCGTGGTCCGGTGCCCGGGTGTCCGTCTCCTCCTCGGCATCGGACGCCACCCAGTTCGGCGGCGCCTCGCCCGGCAACGGTCCGGCGGCGGCCGTCGACGGCGACGCCGCGACGAGTTGGGTGAGCAACGGCCTCGAGAGCTCGGTCGGTCAGTGGATCCAGCTCGACCTCGATCGCCCGGTGCAGTCCGGCCTGCTCGACTTCCGCACCAGCCCCGGCGCTCTGGGATCACCGGTGAAATGGGTCGAGATCGAGACCGACAACGGGACCGCAGCCGCACGCATCACCGAACCGGGCGATCCGGTGACCGTCTCACTGCCTGCCGGCACGACGACGCGGATCCGGGTGACAGCCACCGAGACCGAGAACGGTTCGGTCGGAGCACAGTTCGGCGTCAGCGACCTTCGCCTCACCGATTACACGGATCCCGATGCGCCGACACCGGTGGTCGTCCGGCACCTCACGGAGATGCCGGCTCCGGCCGACGGCGTCACGGTGACGGGATGGAATCTGACACAGGAGCTTCCGGGCCGGACAGGCTGCGTCGACACGCCCGATCGAGTGCGCTGCGCGGGTGGCGTGGCCGTCGAACCCGAGGAACTCGACAGTTTCCAGCGCACGCTCTCGGTTCCCAGTGGCACGGCGGTGACTCCCGAACTCTGGCTGCGCTCGCGTCAGTCGTCCGCGCTGGAGGATCTCCTGCAGGACGCCACACGTCCGCGGGCTCGGGGTGCGGCCGAGGTCACCGACGTCCGGGGGTCGACCTTCGCCCTCACGGACGGCGACGACCGCACGTCCTGGACCGCGAGTCAGGACTCGATCGAGGGCCGGGCCGGAACGTATCCCACCGTCACTCTCGAACTGCCGCAACCCGTTTCAATCGACGGGCTCGACGTTGCCCAGAGCCTCGGCGCACTGCCGTCTCATCCGACCAAAATCGCGGTGAACCTCGGGACCGGCCCCCAGGTCCGCGACGTCGACGCGGACGGCGACACCAGAGTGTCCCTCGAACCGGCGGTGACCGACCGGATCACCGTCTCGCTGCTGGACTGGGACGACGTACTCGACCGCACGGCACTGGGATTCGACCAGGTACGGCCTCCCGGTCTGGCCGAGATCACGGTGCTCTCCGGATCCGGTACCGCGTCCGCGGGGGCGGCGTTCGATCCCGACCGCCCGATCGTGACGTCGTGCGCGACCGGCCCCACCCTGACCATCGCGGATCAGCTCGTCCGCACCGCCGTCTCGACGACGGCCGGGGCGTTGGCCACCGGCGCACCGATCCGTGCGTCTCTCTGCGAGGGCGATGTCCCCGTCGCGGCGAACGTCTCCAATCCTGTTCCGCTGCCCTCGGGTTCGCAGTCCGTGTCGGTGGACCCGGGCGACGCCTTCGTCGTCGACAGCGTCGTGCTGCGCACGGCACCGCTCGCTGCGTTCCCCCACACCGGCCCCACGCCCGTGGCGGTCACCGCGGACGAGTGGACCGCCGACTCCCGCCGCGTCGTCGTGACCGGGTCCTCGACTCAGCGCATTCTCGTGGTGCCCGAGAGCACCAACCCGGGATGGGTGGCCACGCGCCCGGACGGAGAGGTGCTCGCCCCGGTGATCGTGAACGGGTGGCAGCAAGGGTGGATTCTCCCCGCCGGCCTCTCGGGCGAGGTGACCCTGACGTTCCCCGCCGACACCTGGTACCGCACGGCGATCGTCGCGGGCCTGGCGCTTCTCGCGGCTCTGGCCGTGATGACGATGCGGCGCCGCCCGTCGGACCCCGCGACGGCACCGACACCCACCTGGCAACCCGCCCTCGTCGGCCACGCGGGGCTGTTCGCCGCCGTGTGGGTCATCGGTGGGCCCGCCGCACTCGGCTGGCTGGCGGTTCTCACCGTCGCGGTCGCCGCCGTCGACCATCGCTGGGGAGCCCGTGTCCGCGGTCGTGTGCTCGTCGCGATCGCGGGGCTCGGACTCAGTGTCGCCGGGGCGATGCTGTCGACCGGCCCCTGGCGTGATCCCGACGGCTACGTCGGCCACTCGGCCGTCATTCAGCTCGCAGCGCTGGCATCCGTCGGCGCCGTGGCGCTCGCGGCGCTTCCCTCGTTCGCCCGGATCCGGTCGGCCCTGCGCGCTTCCCGTCGACGCAGTGCGACACGGACCGGCTCCTCCACCAGCGCGTAGCTCGCCGCGGCGACCGGCAGCGTCAACACGACCGTGGCACCGGCGACGAGGAGGAACTGCCCGCCGAACGGGGACACCCCCAGCACAGGGAACACCACGGCCAGCACCGCGAGGTGCCAGATGAAGATGCCGTAGGACCACCGGCCGATCATCAGCGCGAACGGACCCGACAGCCACCGGGTACGGACACCCGTTCCGACGGCCAGGGGCGCGATGAGACAGAACGCGACGACGGCGCCCAAGGCCACCTTGACCGCGAACTGCCATGCCGCCGGCGTCGTGAGGTCCTGCGCGCCCGCGATCGGTGTCGACGACGCCGCGAAGGCCACCGCCGCGATGCCGGTGAGCAACCATCGTCGGCTCGCGATCCGGACGACCAGCGGGACAGCGGGCAGGTCGGAGACCGGTCGGGACCGACCGGGCAGGTCGGAGTCTGATCGGGTCTCGCGTATCGCCAGCTCGGCAGCAGCCTCGGCCACCACCATCCCGGCCGCGAACCACGCCAGGTAGCCGGGCAGCCAGTTCTCGATATTCACGCCGTCCGCGGTGGAGATCGGGAGAAAGGTCCACCCGAGCGACAGGGCGGACACCCCGACCAGCACCGGCGTGCGCAGACGGGCTCGAGGTCCGCGGAGCGCGGCCATGGCGACCCCGATGAACGGGAGCAGCAGATAGAACGCCACCTCGACCGACAGCGACCACATCTGGGTCATGCCCTGCGTCAACGTCAACGGGACGAACACCTGCACGAGGGTCAGGTTGGCGATCCACACCCGGACGCCACCACCCGCACCCGGCAGCAGGGCCAGCACGACGACGACCACGAGCCAGTACGCGGGCAGGATGCGTGCCGCGCGGTGCACCAGATAGGTACGGACGGACGGCCTCGGCCGCGAGCCGCGCGCGGCGGCCGCGTGGGGTCGCCACAGCAGGAACCCCGAGAGCGCGAAGAACACGGCCACCGCGAGATCGAGACGGCCGAGCAGCGGGCCCACGAGGGGTGTGCCCGTCGATCCCGTCTGGAACGCGACGTGGGTCAGCAGCACGCCGACGGCCGCGAGACCGCGCATCCCCTCGAGCGCGGGCACGAATCCGCCGATGCGCGGATCGACGCGGGCCTTCTCTGCAGTGGTCATCGTCAGGAGAGTCTGCCGCATCGCACCCGAACTCGGAGCGGCCCAATACGTTAGTGTTCGACCCATCACGGCCGGTATGCACTGACAAGTGCAAATGCACAAAGGGGACCTCCAGTATGGCGAACAGATCCACACCGACGCGTGTGATCCCGCCGATCCTCATCGGGCTCGGAGCTTTCTTCCTGGTCATCGCGATCCTGATCCCGCTGTACACGGTCGGGCGCCTCGAGAAGACGCCGCTGGACCTCGAGATCACCAGCGTGTCCACCGGCACCGGGTCGGTGCTCGATTCGCGTTCGCTCACAGCGGGTTCCGCCGTCGTGGATCAGAACGTCCCCCTGATCTCCCAGCGCTTCGTCACCACGGAGGAGCCGTCGAACTCCGACGTCATCACCGTGCAGGCCGGCTCGTCGCTGCGACGCACCGATCGACAGGGTGACACCGGTCTGCTCACCGCGACCGTCGACCGCGTGAGCCTGGACCGCGTGTCCTCCATGCCGGTCGACCCGGTCGGATCCATCCAGAGCCAGGCCGACAAGCCGGCCGAGGAAGTGCCGCACACCGGACTGCAGTACAAGTTCCCGTTCGACTCGCAGAAGCAGACCTACCCCTTCTTCGACACCGTGGCCCGCGAGAGCTACGACATGACCTTCGTCGAGGAGACGCAGATCGAGGGCGTCACGGTCTACCACTACACGCAGACCATCCCCGCGGTGGACCTGTCCGCCGTCGTCCCCTCGCCGGCCAACAAGCTTGCTCTCCCCGCGAGCACGTGGGGCGTCGACGGCGGCGCCACGCCGATCACGATGACGCGGTACTACGAGAACACCCGGGACATCTACGTCGAGCCCGTCACCGGCGTCATCGTCAAGGGCCAGGAGGACGTGCACCAGTACTACGCACGCCGCGCCGGAACTCCCGAGGTGGACGTCGTCAAGGCCGTCATCGGCTTCGACGACAACACCGTCACCTACCAGCTCGGTCGCGCACAGGACGGCAAGGACCAGATCGCCCTGATCGGCCGCACCGTGCCGATCGTCGCCGGCGTTCTGGGCGTCATCCTCCTGGCAGTCGGCATCGTGCTGCTCCTGCGCGGCGGCCGCACCACCCGCGGAACACGTCCGGTGGCCGACGGACCCACGACCGGACCTCGTACCTCCGGCGCCGGTTCACCCGCACCGGACCACGACTGGACGACGGACCGTACCGAGGAGATTCCCCGCACGAACCTCCGCAAGGACTGACGCCTCCGGCCTTCAGGTCATGAATCGGCCGGCCTCCGGCCTTCCCGTCAGGGAAGTAGCAGCGTCACTCCTGCAGACTCACCGAGGGCGTCCAGCGCGAGCTGGGCGTCCTCGAGTCGTCTGCGGCCTCCGATCATCGATTCCACGGCGGCGTGCGGGAGAGTGCGCAACAGTTCGGGGTACTCGTGGGCGGCCAGCCCGTGGCTGCCGAGCACGTCGATCTCCCGTGCGATCACCACGTCCATCGACACGTGCCCGCCGCCCGGAAGCAACCCGATCTGCACGTGCCGACCGCGCCGTCGCAGACCCCTGATCGCCTCGTCCGCCAACCCGGCATGCCCGGAGCACTCCAGCGCGACGTGCATGTCGTCGACCGGCGTCTGCACCGTCCGAGCTGCTCCCAGTCGGCGTGCCAGGTCCAGCGCCGAGGTGGAGCGATCCACTGCCGTCACCTCCGCGCCGGCCCCGGACGCGATGATCACCGCGGACAGGCCGAGCCCACCGCACCCGTAGACGGCGACGCGCTCGCCTGCCACTACACGGGCGCGGCGATGAACCGCCCGCCATGCGGTCGCGTACCGGCATCCCAGAGTGGCGGCCGCGTCGAACGACACCTCGTCCGGCAACGCGATCAGGTTGGTCGAGGCGTACCGGACGGCGACAAACTCGGCGTACGACCCGTCGTGGGTGAACCCGGGCTGTTCCTGACGGGGACACACCTGGTGGTCGCCGGCAGCGCACGTCGGGCACGACCCACACGCACACACGAAGGGGGTGGTGACGCGACGACCGATCCAGTCGCGGTCGACGTCCGCACCCACGGCGACGACCGTTCCCGCGAACTCGTGGCCCGGAACGAACGGCAGTCGCACGTCGCCGTCGTGTCCCTGCCAGGCATGCCAGTCACTCCGGCACACCCCGGTGGCGGCCACCCGGATCACCGCACCGTCGGGAGCCGCGTCGGGACGGTCGATCTCCCGCACGGTTCCCGGTCGGCCGAACTCCTCGATCACCAATGCACGCATGCACCGACACTACTGTCGAACGACCGGCCTCCGGCCTGCCCGCTACCCAGCTAGGCAGGCTCCGCCACCGTGTTGGTCACCGACCCGATGCGCTCGACCTCGAGGCGCACCACGTCGCCCGGCCGCACCCAGCGGTCGAGTTCCATCCCGCACCCCGACGGCAAGGTCCCCGAGGTCAGCAGCTCGCCGGGGCCGATGCTCTCGGACCTGCTGGCGTAGGCGAGTCCGTCCACCAGCGACCACCGGCCGCCTCGTGTCGACGTCTCCGACCACACCTCGCCGTTGACGGTGACGGTGCCGCGCAGATCGGTCAGGTGCGGCAGGACCTCGTCCGCGGTGACCACCTCGGCACTCATGGAACTCCCGAACGTCTTGGTCTTCACGACGGGTCCGAAGGGGCCGTTGCGCTGCTCGTCCCACTGCACGTCGCGCGCGCTGAAGTCGTTGAACACCACGAAGCCGCCGATCGCCGCTTCCGCTTCGGCCGTCGAGGCGCTGACGACGGGCCGGACCACCAGGGCGCCGAACTCGAGTTCGAAGTCCAACAGCTCGGTGTACGCGGGCCACGACATGGGGTCGCCGTCGCCGACGACGGAGAGGTGATTGCCCGTGTAGTAGATCGGGTGCTCGACTGCCGCGGCGCCCGGCCGCAGAGGCGGGAACGGCTTCCGCGCGATCGCCTGGAACGCCTTCGCCAGTGGCACGACCGCGGGAAGGTTGCGCCGCACCATCTGCTCGGCCGCCTGGTGCCAGTGCTGGTCCCACCCCGCGAAGCAGCGAAGCGATCGCGGCTCGAACGGCAGGGAGGCGAAGGACGTCGACGCAGTGGCGGTCCCGGCGGTGACGGCCTGGTCCACGAGATCGCGCGCCACGTCGCGAGCACGCTCACCGGCACCGAGGAACTCGACGATTCCGCTCGGAAGTTCCTCTCCACCAGCAGCTCTCAGATCGACCCACGTTCCCGTGGTCTCGTGCAGCACGTCGATCCCCGTCATGCCCCTACGCAGCCTCACGGACCCACCCCCCGGATTCGGTCATCCACCGATCCAAGCACACGGACACGCCCGAGCGCGCTGGTCGAGACCACAACAGATGCGACCGCAGCGCATGCCGCGGCCACGACGACGAGCTCGGTCGCGCTGTCGACGATCGTCAGCACGAGGACGGCCTCGACCAGCAGCACGGTCCACGCCGCCAGCGCCGAGCGCGTGTCGCCGCGGGCCACGGCCGCCAGGAGACCGCACTGCACCACGGCCAACAGCGCGCCCTGCGCGGCGAACAGCCACAGCAGGTACTGCACCGGCGCGTAGTCCGCGCCCATCACCAGCGGAACGATCGGCCCGACGATCGCGGCACCCACCACCACGACGGATCCGACGCCGAGCAGCACCAGCAGGGCGGTGCGGACCGCCGACGCCGACCGACGCGGATCCGCCATCCTCGGGTACAGCACCACGCCGACCGACTGCGGGAGCCAGAAGGCGGCCTTCGCGGCGACGGCGCCGAGCGCGTAGACACCCGCGGCCTCCGGGTCGAGGACGCGTCGGGCGAGCAGGAGGTCGACCGAGGACAACGCGACGATCACGAGTTGGACCTGCGATGCGGCGAGCACGTCACGCCAGGTCCCGGCCGCGGCGGGCCGATCGTGCTCGTCCGTCTGCTCGGCGCGGTCGACGACGATGCGCGCGGCCAGCGCCATGACCGCAGTCCCCACCGCACCCGCGACCAGGGCTGGTCCCACACCTCCGCCCAGCACCAGGGCGGTCACGGCGGGCACCACCTTCGCCAGGCCGCTCGCCGCGAGCACACCGCCGAGGGCACCGAAGCGCGAGTCTCCCTGCAGCAGACCCTGTTCCGTGGCCAGCAGCACGAGGAACGGCGCCGTCACGACGGCCGCCCCCGTGGTCACGACATCGGTGTGGAGCAGAGCCGCCACGACGGGAGTCGCGACGACGGCGAGACCGGCGACGACCACGGCGTACAGGTGTCCGAGCCTGCGGGAGGCAGCCACCGAACGACCGCGCACCCGGTCACGCGCCACGACGGTCTGCAACGCCAGCGCCGGCACCGCGAGTACCAGCTGGGCGGCGAGCAGCGACGCGAAGACCCCGTAGCCCTGCGGCCCGAGCACACGCCCGGCCGGGAGGTGCAGCAGATACGAGGCGATGTTCGCCGCCATCGACCCCGCCGTCACGATGCTCACCCCGGCCACCACGGTGGAGGTGCGCGCAGGGATCATGCCCTCATGATCGCAGGGTCGAGCAGGACAGCCGGGGCGTGGTCCCTCGCCTGGTCCGTCGTGCTCACCGGTGTCGTCCTCGGCCCGCTCCTGCGTGTGCTGCTTCCGGGTGGCGGCCACCTACTGCTGCGTGACGCGGTGTCGACGCCCCGGTCGTATCTCACCGACTCGGCCCTGGGCCTGTCCGACTCGGCAGCTCGGGCGGTTCCCCAGGACGCCGTCGTCGCGGTCGCCACCACGGTCGTCGACGGCGGTGTACTGGTCGTCGGACTGCTCGCTCTCGCTCTGATCGCCGCCGGGTGGGGCGCCGCGCAGATGACGGCGCGAGTGCTCGGCGGCGCCTCGACCGGCCCTCGTCTGGTGGCCGCCACGGTGGCCGTGTGGAACCCCTATGTGGCCGAACGTCTGCTGCAGGGACACTGGAGCCTGCTCGTCGGCTACGCGGCTCTCCCCTGGACGGTCGTCGCGACCATGACCCTCCGCGACCGCGGTGACCTGCGGTCCGCTGCGCCCCTCGTGCTGTGTCTCGGCATCGCCGGGCTGACCCCGACAGGCGTGCTGCTCTGCGCCGTTCTCGCCGTGGTGGTCCTGGCCGCATCGGGAGGGGCACGCCGCGTACGGCGGCTCGTCGTCGTGGCTGTCACCACTGTGATCGTGTCGCTGCCCTGGCTGGTGGCCACCGCCGTGTCCGGGGCCGGTACCGGCGCCGATCCGGCGGGTGTCGCGGCCTTTGCGGCGCGGGCCGAGCCCGGACTCGGGACGATCGGAGCGCTCGCCGGTCTGGGCGGCATCTGGAACGCGGACGCGGTTCCCGGCAGCCGAACCAGCCTGTTCGCCGTCGTCGGCACCGCCGTGCTGCTCGGCCTGGCCGCCGCCGGACTCCCCCGTCTGCGCCGGACCGCATCGCCCGTGGTCGCGACGCTCCTGCTCACCGGCGCCGTGTCCGTGGTGCTCGTCGCCCTCGCCGCCACCCCGATCGGGCTCGACGTCGGCCGATGGGCCGCCGAGTCGGTACCCGGTGCCGGGCTGTTCCGGGACGGTCAGAAATGGGTCGCCCTGTGGATGCCGGCACTCGCCCTGAGTGCAGGCGCCGCGGTCGATCGACCCGGTCGCGGCGGGACACGTCCCCGGCTCGCAGCCGTGTCCGCCGCCGCCGCGCTGCTCGTCGTCCTGCCTGATCTGGCATGGGGGGTGCACGGCGCGCTGCGTCCGGTCGACTACCCCGCCGGGTGGTCCTCGGTGATCGACGGTGTCGGACCGTCCGACGCTCTCGTGGCCGTCCTGCCGACAGGTACCTTCCGCCGGTTCGACTGGTCGGGCGAGGCACCGGTCCTCGATCCCGCTCCGAGGCTGCTGGACGCCGATGTGCTCGGCACCGGAGATCTCCCGGTGGGCGGGACGGTGGTCCGGGGAGAGAACACCGTCGCGGGGCGAGTCGAAGGCCTGCTCCTGGCCGGTGCCCCGGCGAGCGACCTCGCCGCACTCGGAGTCGGGTGGATCCTGGCCGAGAGGTCGGCGGGCGAGAGCGGGAACTCCGCACGCACCCTCGCGGGCCTGGAACCCGTGTACGCGGACGCCGATCTCACGCTGTACTCACTCGCTGATCCGGCACCTCGTCCACGCTCGGATCGTCTACCGGCGATCGTCGCTCATCTGCTGTGGGCGGCCGCCGTCCTGATCGCGGCGTTCGTCGCCGTCACGAGAGCGCGTCGCACCCAGACTCGCTGATTCCGGACCGGCCGGCCTCCGGCCTTCCCGCGACCACCTACCGACCGGCCTCCGGCCTTCCCGCGACCACCTACCGACCGGCCTCCGGCCTACCCGCGACCAGCCCGGACACCGCTCGGCCGTGTACTCGCTCGCGCAGCACCGACTCCACCGCTCGCGCGCACCACGTCCACGAGAACTCCCGGGTCCGCAGCCGCGCCTTCTCCCCGAGCTGCCGACGGAGATCGCCGTCGTCCAGCAGGGTCCGCACCGCGTCGGTCAGTTCGTCGACGTCGGAGTCGCGGCTGAGCCACTCGTCGCCCACCAGGACGCCGGTGACGCCGTCCACCACGGAATCGGTCAGCCCCCGAGAATGCCGGTAGCCGACGGTGGGGACACCGTGCTGAGCTGCCTCGACGACGGCGAGTCCCCACCCCTCCTTCCGGGACGGGAGCACGTGGATCCACGACTGCGACAGGATCTGGTGCTTACGGGTCTCGGACACGTGACCGTGGAAGGTCACGGCGTCGGCCACGCCACGCGCGCGGGCGTGGTCGCGCAGGTTGTCGTCCCACCACCCACCGCCGATGACGTCGAGGCGCAGGGCGGGCGTCGCATCGCGCAGCGCAGCGACGACGTCGATCGCGTCCTCGATCTGCTTGTGCGGGACGAGCCGGGACAGAACGGCCAGCGTCGGGGCGTCCGCACGCGTGTCCGGATCGCCCACCGTGACGGAACCGGGAATGTCGTCGACACCGTTGCGGACGACGGCCACCCTCTCGCGGTCCACACCGAGGGCGATCAGCTCGTCCGCCGAGGGAAGCGACACCGTCAGGTACTGCGAGCGTCGATGGACCCGCGGCGACAGCCTGGACTCGATCCACCATCCCAGCCGCGCCATGACCGCACCGGCCACCGGCCATTGCTCGCGGTGACAATGGTGGACCAGCACGGTTACGGGAGCCGCCGTCACGAGTCGCGCGAAGAACGGGATGCCGTTCTGCGTGTCGATCACCGCGTCGGGCTTCAGACCCGCCAGGGGACCGAATCCGAGCCGCCCGGCGAGGAGCGCTCCGAGTGCTCGCGGATAGACCGTCAGGCGCCCGCCGCCGCGGCTGACGCGCATACCGTCGATCGTGTCCGACGCTGGTGCGCCGGGGTAACCGGCCGTGCGCAGCGTGACCTTGATGCCTCGCGACGCCAGCCCTGCCCCCACGTGCTCGAGGTAGCGCTCGCTACCACCGCCCTGTGGATGGCCACTGTCACGCCAACAGAGCAGCAGCACCTCACGTAACTCGGTCATCTGCTGTCACCCCCGTGACGGTTCTCGGTTCTTCGACGTCGTCAAGTATGCCGTCGTCCCGCCGCACGATCACATCGGAGAGGCTCTACAGTCTCCACTCGTGCCCTCGTCTCCCGTCACCGCCGGACTCGCTCGACGGGCCACCCTGCGACGGTCACTCTCGCTCGTGTCGGACTTCCGGTTCGAGCAGTCCGATCCCGCACGCTTCTACGGGGCGCTGGCTCGCGACACAGCGATGCTGATCGACGACCTGTGGGCCGGGGCGACCGGAACGACTCTCGACGGACTGACGGTGCTCGACGTCGGCGGCGGACCCGGCTACTTCGCCGATGCCTTCGCCGACGCGGGCGCCCGCTACGTCTCCGTGGAACCGGACGCCTCGGAGATGCACGCCGCGGGGCTCGACGCCCGCGGGTCCGTCCGAGGATCCGGTACCGCGCTGCCCGTCCGCTCGGACAGCGTCGACATCTGCCTCTCCTCCAACGTCGCCGAGCATGTCCGCCACCCGTGGATCATGGCCGAGGAGATGCTGCGCGTGACGCGGCCCGGCGGACTGGTGGTGTTGTCCTACACGATGTGGTGGGGCCCGTTCGGCGGGCACGAGACCGGACCGTGGCACGTGTTCGGCGGCGAGCGCGCCGCTCGCCGCTACGCGCGCGTGCACGGCGCCGAACCGAAGAACCGTTTCGGAGAGTCGCTGTTCCCGATCCGCGCCTCGCACGGATTACGCTGGGCTGCAGAGACTTCGGGCGGCGAACTCCTCGCGGCCTTCCCGCGGTACCACCCCCGCTGGGCGTGGTGGTGTGTCCGCGTCCCCGGATTTCGCGAGCTGGCGGTGAGCAACCTCGTGGTCGTGCTCCGCGCGCACTCCGCCGCCGACCGCGGACTCGGGACCACGCTCGCCCGTTAGGGTGGCGTGAATGACGACGACCGAGAGAACATCGCTCGCACTCGACATCGGTGGCACCAAGTTCACTGCCGCGGTGGTGGGTGCCGACGGACGACCGCAGGACCCCGTCGTCGTTCCGACCCCCACCGAGAACGTCTGGGCGGCGTGCGAGGAGCTTCTCCTCTCGGTGGTGTCCGCGGCAGGGGTCGAGTTCCAGGACATCGGGGCCGTCGGTATCGCCTCGGCCGGGCCCGTCGACACCGTTGCCGGCACCGTGGCGCCGATCAACATCGCGGAGTGGTACGAGGGCTTCGGGCTCGTGGAGGCCGTCCGCGGCGTGGTTCCGAACGCCACCGTGACCCTGGCACTCGACGGTGCGTGCGCGGCCCTGGCCGAGCATCGTTTCGGGGCCGCCCGCCACGTGCAGAACGTGCTGGGCATGGTGGTGTCGACCGGCATCGGCGGCGGCCTGGTCCTGGGCGGCGAGATCGTTCGCGGCCACAGCGGCAACGCCGGGCACGTGGGACACATCGTCGTCCCCGGATCCATCGAACCCTGCACCTGCGGCGGGGTCGGCTGTGTCGAGACGGTCGCCAGCGGCCCGAACGCGGTCCGCTGGGCCCGCGAGAACGGCTGGGATGGTGCCACCGGCATCGACCTCGCCGAGTCCGCCCGCGCCGCCGACCCGGTTGCCGTCGCCGCCCTCCAGCGGGCCGGCGTGGCGCTGGGACAGGCGATCGCGTCCGCCGCGGCGCTGCTCGACATCGAGACGGCCGTCCTCGGCGGTGGCTTCAGCGCGGCCGGCCCGGCGCTGTGGAACCCCATCCGCGAGACCGTCGCGTTGCACGCCCGACTCGACTTCCTCGAGTCGTTCACGGTGGTTCCCGCTGCCCTCGGGGCCGTCGGGACTCTCACAGGAGCGGCCGCACTGGTCACCCCGAAACAGCACTGACGCCCGCCCCCGTGATCGGGAGCGGGCGTCAGTGGTGGTGGATCAGGAGTTCAGGCGCTGCTTGAGAGCGTCGAACTCGTCCTGGATGCCGGTGGGGAGCTTCTCGCCGACGAAGTCGAACCACTCCTCGATGAGCGGGATCTCCTTCTTCCACTCGTCGACGTTCACCGCGAGCGCCTCGGCCACATCGGCCGTGGCGACGTCGAGTCCGTCGATGTCGAGCGCGTCGGCGGTGGGCACCACACCGATGGGCGTGTCGACACCGGCGGCCTTGTGCTCGATGCGCTCGACGATCCACTTCAACACGCGGGAGTTCTCACCGAATCCGGGCCACAGGAAGCGCTTGTCGTCGCCGCGGCGGAACCAGTTGACGTAGAACACCTTCGGGAGCTTGGACTCGTCGGCGTTCTTGCCGAGGTCGATCCAGTGCTGGAAGTAGTCGCCGACGTTGTAGCCGAGGAACGGCAGCATCGCCATCGGGTCGCGGCGGATGGTGCCGACGGTTCCCTCGGCCGCTGCTGTCTGCTCGGAACCGACGGTGGCGCCCATGAACACGCCGTGCTGCCAGTCGCGAGCCTCGGTGACCAGAGGAACGGTGGTCTTGCGACGGCCACCGAAGAGGATCGCCGAGATCGGCACACCCTGCGGGTCGTCCCACTCGGGCGCCATGGACGGGCACTGGGACATCGGCACGCAGTAGCGCGAGTTGGGGTGCGCCGCATTGCTGTCCGAGTCCGGCGTCCAGTCCTTGCCGGTCCAGTCGATCAGGTGCTGGGGGTCGCCCTCGAGGCCCTCCCACCAGACGTCGCCGTCGTCGGTCTGCGCGACGTTGGTGAAGACGGCGTTGCCCTGATCGATGGTGCGCATCGCGTTGGGGTTCGAGTCCCAGTTGGTACCGGGCGCGACACCGAAGAAGCCGAACTCCGGGTTGACCGCGTACAGCCGGCCGTCCTTGCCGAAGCGCATCCACGCGATGTCGTCACCGATGGTCTCGGCGCGCCAGCCCGGAATGGTCGGCTGAATCATCGCGAGGTTGGTCTTGCCACAGGCGGACGGGAACGCCGCGGCGATGTAGTACGCCTTGTCCTCCGGCGAGATGAGCTTGAGGATCAGCATGTGCTCGGCCAGCCAGCCCTCGTCGTGGGCCATGGCCGACGCGATACGCAGGGAGTAGCACTTCTTGCCCAGCAGCGCGTTGCCGCCGTAGCCGGAGCCGTAGCTCCAGATCTCGCGGTCCTCGGGGAAGTGCGAGATGTACTTGGTGTCGTTGCACGGCCACGGGACGTCCTGCTGACCCTCGTCGAGCGGGGCTCCGAGCGAGTGCAGAGCCTTGACGAAGAAGCCGTCGTCCCCGAGCTTCTCGAGCACCTTCGCACCCATGCGCGTCATGACGCGCATGGAGACGACGACGTACTCGGAGTCGGTGATCTCGACACCCAGCTTGGGGTCGTCGGCCTCGAGCGGGCCCATGCAGAACGGGATGACGTACATGGTGCGACCGCGCATGCATCCGCGGTAGAGATCGCGCATCGTGCCGCGCATCTCCTCCGGGTCCATCCAGTTGTTGGTGGGACCGGCGTCGATCTCCCGTGTGGAGCAGATGTAGGTCCGCGACTCGACGCGCGCCACGTCGGACGGGTCGGAGTTGCCCAGGAACGAGTTGGGCTTCTTCTCGGCGTTCAGCCGAGTGAACGTCCCCGCGTCGACCAACTGGTCGGTGAGGCGGTTCCACTCCTCGTCCGAACCGTCGGCGAAGACGATCCGGTCGGGCTGGGTCAGCTCGGCCACGTCACGTACCCAGGCCAGCAGGCCTGCATGCGTGGTGGGCGGCGTGCCGTCGGTTCCGTTGAGACCCGGAATGGTCGCGGTCATCTTGTCTCCTGGGGTGGTGCAGGAACGTGTGGCCGTCACCGCCTCGGTCCGTCGATCGGCGCCGAACCGAAGTGCGTGAGCGAACCATGGGTTCCCAGTGGGCGGGGTAGTCCGTGACCTTCGATCGACAGATCGCAGGGCCCCGAGTGTCCTGGACCTAGAGGTTAACGCTGTGAAGAACGGCCAGGGCACTCGGGGCATGTCCGTTCCGTCACAAAACCGATTCAGTGACCTGGCCGTAAAGCGCACTATGTCAGGACATTTGGTGTCTATCGCGTCACAGCGACCCGCGCTCGGACGCACGCCAGACGGCGTCGGGACCGTCCGCGAGGTCGGTGGAGGACACCCACACGGTGTAGTCGCCGTCGGCCTCGAAGACCGTCGCACGGTCGACGTCGCCGTCACCGTCGAGATCGCTGAGAACTGTCATCTCCGTCGCACTCCGATGGAATGCCGACGCGTGGACGTCGGACAGACCTCCGTGCAACACCGCCGTGTCGGCGGTGCCGTCCCCGTCGAGATCGATGGCGGGGTCGAACCCGTCGTCCGCGACACCCGGCCCGTCCGGGTCGAACGATCCCGACCACTCGGCCATCTCAGTCCCCCGTGTTCCTCGCTGTCGTTCCCACCTCGTGCTTGGACGCATCCAGCGAAGAGACGGTTCCCCGCCGCCCGAAAGTGAGGGCGACGCGGTCCAGCACGTCGAGATCCCGTTGATAGGCGGCCGCCCGCGAGGCAGCTCGGGACGTGATGTCTCGGATCTCGCCGTCGATCTCCGCGATCAGCGCGTTCCGCCGGGCGGAGGCGTCTCTGACCTGCGCCGACAGTCTCGCGGTCAGCCACGAGTCGGCGATCACGAGACGGGACGCGGTGTCCCGTTCCCAGCCGGAGGCGGCATCGGCCACCACGTCCGCAGCCCATCGGCGCAGGCGCGCGCGGCGCGTCGAGAGGAGCCTCGTCCGCACCACCGCGGCGGCCATCATCGCGGCGCAGAGCACGGTCACGAACCCGGCCGACGCGCCGCCGAGGGAGGCCGCCCACACCGCCACCCGCCCCACCCCGGCACCCGCCGAGGCACCGACGACACCCGCCACCACCTCGTCGACTCCCCACCCGGCCGACGGGGGCGGTTGGTGGGTCGTCGACGCGCGTTCGACCGGGGGTGCGGAGTCCACGGCGCCGACCGCGGTCAGCGCGGTGGTCACCTCGTCCGCGAGCCGACCCGTCGCCGCATCGATCTCCGCGGCGACCACGGACGGAAGACGTCGGAGGTCGGCGAAGCTCGCGTCCCCGACGGCGGCGGCGACCCGCGCGCCCGTCTCCCGCCGATGCACGCCGACCCGGTGGGCGAGATCGAGGCGCAGCTCGGCCGTCGACCGCCGGAGGAGCAGTCCGTCGTCCGTCGCGATCGACGCGGCCCGGCGCCGGCGTTCCCGCGCGTCGGCGAGGTCCGCGCTGCCCGTGTCGCGTCGGGCCGCCGCTGTCAGTGCCGTGCGGGCCTCGGCCAGCGCACGGTCCACCGCCGTCCGCTCCGCCTCTGCCGGGTCAACCCGGTCCGCTGCCCGAGCGAGCGCGTCCAGGATTGCATCGTCGTCGGGACCGCACACCACCACCGCGTCGGCGCGCGGGACCGACGCCGCCCATCGGGCGAGGACGCGCCGCGCGTCGTCCGGTCCGGCGGCGATCCGGAGCACCACCGGAAGATCGGCCGGGATCGACCGCGCCGCCCGGACGAGGGCACCACCCGGCGGCAGGGCGGGATCCACCAGGACGAGCACGGCCGAGGCCGCGCAGACGGGACGGACGGACCATCCCGCGGAGGTCACCACCGCACCGACCGCCTCCTGGTCGAGACCCGGTGCCGCGAGAACGGCGACGGTGCGCGCCGGTGCGGGTCCTCGCCCCAGCCGACTCAGGGAGTCGGGACTCCACGTCCGCACCACTCGGGCCGCGTCGGCGGGCAGGTCGAGACTCACGCGCGTGCACCGCTCCGGACGTGAGCCACCTCGGGGGCGCGCAGAAACGTCTCGATCGACGACCTTCCGAGCGCACTCCGAGCGGCCACAGTCTCGACCGCGGCGAGCAGGGCGATGTCGCGGCACCTCGCCGCGCGCGACACCGCCGTCGCCCAGGCACGGGTGAGCGTGTCGACGTCGTCCACGCCGATCACGGGCATCCCGGCCGGCAGCACCGCGGCGACGGCGTCCGCGTCGATCGGGAGGTCGGTGCGCCCGAGGACCACGAGGGTGTCACCGCCGGGCCGTGCCGCCACCACCTCGAGGTCCGCGGCGCTCACGGTCCGAGCGACGACGAGCGCGAGAACGTCGTGGTCCAGGACGGGAGGAGGAAGGTCGGGGGCGTCCACCCCGTGCACCTCGGCCGCCTCGGGAAGGACCAGCGCCGTGACGACGCGGGACTTGCCCGCACCGGGGCGTCCCGCGACGGCGAGACGCACCGGGGAACGCCATCGCTCGATCACCGCCCGCAGAGCGGCGTCGTCGACGCTGCGTTCCAGCTCGGTCACCGCGCGGTGCAGCGCGCTCGACTCGGTCCCCGGCATCCGTGATCCCCCGATTCTGCAGATGCGACGGGGCGATTCTCACACGCCGATCCCGGTGTCGGTAGGCCAGAGTCTCGACCTGAAGTCGAGACCCTGCTGTCACGAAATGCGTCCATGGGAGACAATGACAGGATGACCGACCCCCGTGCCGTGGACGCAGCGCCCGAGAACGGCCTGTCCGACGGTGCCGACGAGAGCCGGTCCGGCGGTTCCCGGCTGTATCCGCGGGTGACCAGTTTCCGGTCCCGACGCGGCGCGCTCACCGAACCGCAGCAGGCCTCGTGGGACCGGATGTGGCCCGGCATCGGCCGCGAGGTGGCCGACGAGCCACTCGACGCCGCGTCGTGGTTCGGGCGGACCGCCCCGGTGGTTCTCGAGATCGGCTCCGGGACCGGCACCGCCGCGCTCGCGATGGCGGCCGCCGAACCGCACGTGAACCTCGTCGCCGTCGAGGTCTACCGACCGGGAATCGCGCAGACGGTCCAGGGGATCGAGCGAGAAGGTCTCTCCAACCTGCGCATTCTGCGGGGCGACGCTGCCGACGTGCTCGAGAACATGGTCGCTCCCGGTTCGCTCGCCGGCGTCCGAGTCTTCTTCCCCGACCCCTGGCCCAAGGCCCGGCACCACAAGCGCCGACTGCTGAAGGCCGCCACATTCGCCCTGGTGGCGGACCGTCTCGAGCCCGGCGGCATTCTCCACGTCGCCACCGACCACGCCGACTACGCGGAGTGGATCGAGGAGGTCGGTGACGCGGAGCCCGCTCTGACGCGGCTGCCGTTCGATGCCGAACGACGTACCGTCGAGGGGTCCTCCCTGTCCGTCGACCGTCCGGTGACGAAGTTCGAGGGAAAGGCCCAGCAGGTCGGCAGGCCGACGAGCGAGTTCGTCTGGGGCAGGCCATCCACCGGAGCGACCGACGTCGCTGCGGCGACGATCACGCGACGAGAGAGCGAGAACCCACTCCGATGAGCGTGGACGAACAGAACACGGACACGGCCGTGCTCGACGGCGCCGGTGATTCTCGCCATACCAAGAAGGTCCTGCTCGTCTGGGACGCGCCCAATCTGGACATGGGCCTCGGCGCCATCCTGGGCGGACGACCCACCGCCGCCTACCGCCCGCGCTTCGATGCGCTGGGCCGATGGCTGCTCGGCCGCACCGCCCAGCTCTCCGCGCACCAGACCGCGAGCCTCGAACCCGAGGCCACCGTCTTCACGAACATCGCCCAGGGCAGCGCCGACGTCGTTCGTCCCTGGGTCGAGGCCTTGCGTAACGTGGGCTTCGCGGTCTTCGCCAAGCCGAAGATCGACGAGGACAGCGACGTAGACTCCGACATGCTCGATCACATCGAGCTCCGCTCACGGGACCACGGTCTCGCGGGAGTGGTTGTCGCGTCCGCGGACGGCCAGGCCTTCCGGCTCCCACTCGAAGCCATCGCGGCGACGGGTGTGCCCGTTCAGATCCTCGGGTTCCGTGAACACGCCAGTTGGGCCGTCACGTCGGAGACTCTCGAGTTCCTGGATCTCGAGGACATCCCCGGTGTGTTCCGCGAACCACTGCCGCGGGTCAGCCTCGAGTCCCTTCCGGACGAGGGCGCCTGGCTGCAGCCGTTCCGTCCGCTGTCCGCCCTGCTCGTCGGGCGTCAAGGAGTGTCCTGAGTGTTTTCTCGCTGGGGAGATCTGGTTCACCGATCACGGTTCACCGTCATCGGTGTGATGGTCGCGTTCCTGCTGGGCCTCGCCGCGTACGGACTCAGCCTCAACGATCACCTGAGTCAGAGCGGCTGGGACGACCCGAACTCGGAGTCGGTGCACGCCGCCGTCACCGCGGACGGCACCTTCGGTCGCGACAGCACCGGCGACGTCGTCGCCCTCTACACCGCACCCGAGGGATCGACGGTCGACGACCCGGCGTTCCAGCAGACCGTCACCGCTGGTCAGGACGCCATGATGGCGGCGCACTCGGACAAGATCTCGAAGATCAACATCAACTACTTCCAGCAGCGGCTCCCCGCGCTGGCCTCGCCCGACAAGACGAAGGCGATCGCCACGTTCGCGATCGCCGGCGCGAACGACACGGAACTGACCAACAACTTCCGTGACGTGAAGGACGCGTTCGCCATCGACGGCGTCGACGTGCAGCTCGCCGGCCTCCAGCCCATCGCGAACGCGCTGAACGACACCATGGCCGGCGACATCAAGCGCATGGAGATCCTCGCCATCCCCGTGGTGGGCGTGCTCCTGTTCTTCGTGTTCGGCGGCGTCGTGGCTGCGGCGTTGCCACTGATCATCGGTGGTCTCACCGTGGTCGCGGCCAACGGCATGGTCCGGCTGTTCACCAATTTCGTCGAGGTCAACAGCTTCGTCGCGCCCGTCGTTTCGCTCATCGGTCTCGGGTTGGCCATCGACTACGCGCTGTTCATCGTCAGCCGGTTCCGAGAGGAACTGGCCGACGGCCGCACGACACAGCAGGCCGTGCAACGCTCCGTCATGACCGCGGGCCGCACGGTCGTCTTCTCGGCGACGATGATCGTCGCGAGCCTCGGTGGACTGCTGCTCTTCCCGCAGGGCTTCCTCAAGTCCGTCGCGTTCGGTGCGATCGCCACCGTCGCGCTGGCAGCCCTGACCGCCATCACCATTCTCCCGGCGATCCTGTCGATCCTCGGCCCGCGCATCGACGCTCTCGGACTGAAGAGCATGCGCAAGACCAAGACGACCGAGGAGATCGAGTCCGGGCCGTGGGGCAAGCTCACGCGCTGGGTCATGCGGAACCCGCTCAAGGTGTGCGTGCCCATCGTCCTGGGCCTGCTGATCCTCACGCTGCCGGTCGGTGCCATCAAGTTCGGCGGCATCAACGAGACGTACCTGCCGCCGGACAACCCCACCCGTGTCGCCCAGAACGTGTTCGACGAGAACTTCCCGTCCTACCGCACCGAGCCGCTCAAGATCGTGCTCGAGAACGCGGAGGGTCCGCAGTTGGGCACGGTCCTGCGCGAGGCGTCCAACGCTCCCGGGCTCGTCGAACGGTTCTCCATCGAGCGGAACGAGAACGGTGTCGCCGTGCTCAAGGCGGGACTGGTCGACCGCAACGTGTCGTCGCCGGCCATCGACTACATCCGCTCCATCGACGTCCCCGACGGGGTGACCCTGTCGGTCGGCGGCACGCCCGCCATCGAGCAGGACTCGATCGCGGCGCTCGTGGACCGACTACCCCTCATGGCGACGCTCGTCGTGTTGGTCACGACGCTGCTGATGTTCCTCACGTTCGGGTCGCTGGTGCTCCCCCTCAAGGCCATCCTGATGACCACGCTGGGCCTCGGCGCGACACTCGGCATCCTCACGTTCATCTTCGTCGACGGCAACGGCGCGGGTCTGCTGAACTTCACTCCCGGGCCGATCATGGCCCCGGTCCTGGTGCTGATCATCGCGATCATCTTCGGGTTGTCGACGGACTACGAGGTGTTCCTGCTCTCCCGCATGGTGGAGGCACGAGCCCGTGGAGCCAGTACGACCGAGGCCATTCGCGTCGGTACCTCGCACACCGGTCGCATCATCACCGCGGCCGCACTGATCCTCATCGTCGTCACGGGCGCCTTCGCCTTCTCCGAGCTGGTGATGATGAAGTACATCGCCTACGGCATGATCGCCGCGCTCATCATCGACGCGACGTTGATCCGCATGTTCCTGGTCCCGGCGACGATGAAGCTGCTCGGCGACGACTGCTGGTGGGCGCCGCAGTGGATGAAGCGCATCCAGCAGAAGCTGGGGCTCGGCGAGCCGATCCTCGACGCCGAGATGATGCCCACCGATGTCCCCGAGCTCGTCGCGATCGGGTCCGCACCGCTCCCGGCGCGGACGCGGGAACCGCTCACCCAGCCGATTCCGCGGGTCATGCAGAGCGGCCCGTCGGCCGCTCGTGCAATGCCCGAGCGCGTCGCACCCGATCGTCCCCGGCCCGTCGCCCCGCGTCCGGCTCCCGAGCGCGTGCAGAAGCCCGCTGTGCAGGAACCCCCGGTGCAGCAGCCCGCCGCGCCGGAGCCCGTCGCACCGCGCGCCGTCGAACCCACGGCATCTCCCGTCGCACCCGCGCCCGCGCCCGCGGAGGAGATTCGGGTCGCCCGCCCGGCAGAGACCCGACCCGCCCGGGCCTCCGACGATCAGCAGAGTCGTCCGACGGCCGGTCCCGAGCCGACGTCGGCCGAGCCGGCACCGCGGAACGGCGCACCCGCCCCGCGCCCCATCGAGAGCTGGCTCGCCGAACTCCGCGCGCCGTCGGTCGCTCAGCGTTCGAACGGCTCGAACGGCTCGAACGGGCACGAGACCACGTCGTTCCGGTACGGCTCGGTCTCGGGCGACGGCATCGATGTCGATCGGCCCCGCAACGGCGACAGCAACGGGAACGGCCACTCCAACGGCAACGGGAACGGGAACGGGAACGGTCACAGCAACGGGAACGGAGGGCCCCACGGGAACGGCTCGCGCACCAGCGCCGAGGTCGATTCCTGGATCGCCGGTCTGCGCATGCCCGAGCGCGAGGATCGGCCGGCACCCGAGCCCGAGACCCACAACCCCTCCACGCCCGAGGTCCCCGAGCCCGACGAGACACCGCCGACGACCACATCGGGTCGCCGGCGGGCTCGGGACGGGGACGACGAGTCGGGCGGTCGTCACCACGGTCAGTCCGGTGCCATCAGTGTGAGCGAGTTGCTGGCCCGCCAGCGTCGGCAGTGACGGCGCGGTCCGCGAACGACCTCGCGTAGCGGGTGCCGATACCGAGCAGCATCACTCCCACCACCAGGAACGCTGCGGCGCGGGGCAGTCCACCGAGTGCGCTGAGGTCGAACAGGAACAGCTTGGCGATGGCCGAGGCCGCCACGGTCAGACCAGCGGCGAGGACCGCGCGGGTACCGGTGGCGTCGGACAGACCACGCATCAGCAGTGCGACGGCGACGGTCATCCACACGATGGTCGCTGCGCCGTGGCCGACGAGGAACCCGGTGCGGCCGCCGATCTCGATGCCGGTGATGACGCACACCGCCGTCGCACCGAAGAGGCCGGCGACTCCCGCCAGGCCGGCGGCGAGGGTTCGGAGAGTCGCGTCCCCGATGGTGCGCAGTGCCGCGAGCACTCCCGCCACAGCCATCGCGATCATGGCGACCGACGCGGGCACCGAGGCCCAGCCGGAGTCGAGCGCGCGAACGGGGCTGCTCAGCGAGTCGACCGAGGTGATCTGCGAGTGTGCGCTGGTTCCGAGGAGGGCGAAGAACGCGCCGGCTGCGGCCGACACACCCGAGCGGGTCCGGGCGCCGACGAGAAGCGCCGTGGTGGCGACCAGCAGCAGGGCGAGAATGCGGACCTGATCGGCCGTGCCCGTCACCAGCGCCGACGCCACCGCCACCGAGGCCGTCGCTGTGAGCACCAGACGAACCGTGGTGACCAGCTCGCGTCGAGCGACCAGGATCGCCACCAGGGCGAGCGCGACCGCAGCGTCGACGCCGCCGGCGACGGGGCGAGAGAACAGCGTCGCGGTGACGAGGACCGCGGCGGCGGTGGCCGCGATCGAGGCGAGCGACGCCGGGTCCACGGCGCGGTGGGCGAGGGTGGTCCACCAGGCGACGACAGCGGTGCCGAAGAACAGTCCCGCGACGACGAGCAGCGGCAGCAGATCGGCGGTCGGGACCGTCTCCACGTGGGCGAGCAGCCCGGCGAGCAGCACCGCTCCGACGACCGGGACGGTGCGGACGACGCGCAACCAGACCCACTGTTCGCGGACGTCGACCGGCGAGGCGGCGATCTGCACGACCACCAGGAATGCGAGGAGTGCCGGCGTGATGCCGCCCGTGACGACGGGTGCCAGTGTCGCGATGCCGGCCACGACCATCACCGCGAGTGACTGCGACGACCAGCGCAGTGCGACCGCGACGCCGAGCGCGGCGACACCGAGTCCCACCACGAGCCCGACGACGGGATGCACCCACCCGTACAGCGCGGTGACGGCGGCGAGGTCGAGATACAGCCCGGCGAATCCCGTCGCGGCGAGTGCGACGGCGCCGACGCGGCCACCGGGTCGGGCGACCACACGGTGCGCGGCGGCGACGAGCGCTCCGGACAGCAGCGCACCCGCGGCGACACGAGGACCGGGCCCGAACCAGCCCGACTGCGCCGCGAGCACCACCAGCATCACGACACCGATGACGGTCACCGCAGCGCCCGCGGCGGCGAGCACACGACTGACGACACCGTCGCGTTGCCACCACGGGGTGGTGTCACGGGGAGGCGTGGGCATCGGGCGCGGGATCGGCCGTACCGGGGGAGTCGACACCGGAGGACTCTGCACCTGTGGCCTCGAGACGGGGTGCTGCTGCGGGGGCGCCTGGAGCGGGGCCTGCATCGGCGAACCGTCGAGCTGCTGTCGGAGGAGACCCAGGTCGTGGCCGACGCGGGCGAGATGCTGCTGCAGGGAGGCGACCTCACCGGACAACACGTGCACGAGTCGCGGATCTATCGAGGGAGTGGTCATACCTCGATCGTGCTGGCCGGGGCGGACCGGGGGAACACGGGAAACTACTCGAGCCCGACGCCGTTCTACTCAGCCGAGGGTGCAGTTCCTACCCGAACATGCGCTTGATGGACGTCCCGAACGGGTGCTTGGCCGTGACGGATCCGAAGCGGATGCGTCCGCGCACGACGACGTGCAGTCCCCCTTCGACAGGCCGGCTGCGCACCTTGTTGGTCGCACTGCCGCCCATGGTGTCGACGCCGTCGAGATCCACCGACGCACCCTCGGGCACCACGACGGTGATGGTGCTGCAGTAGTCGTCCACGTCGATCCGCACCTCGCGCGAGGTCAGAACCGCGGAACTGAAGTCGAGGGTCACCGTGGCCATCTTCGACGCGACCCGGATGGCCGACGGCGCGGTCCAGGTACCGGAACGGGTGACCGTCGACATCGTGGCTCGGATGTCCACGGGTGCACCGTAGGTGGCCGGGTGTCCGGGTGCCGACGTCAGCGCGTCGCTCGGGACCACGGCGAGCGGCCCGGCCTGCTGGGGTGGGCCGCCCTGCAGTGTCATGCCCGGCAGGTCGACCAGCACCGCGTTGAGCTCACCGCGCGTCTTGGCCGCCAGTACCGAGTCCATCCGCTCGGTGAACTCGCCGAGCGACAGCATCCCCTGTCCGACGGCGCGTTGGAGCAGGCCGCCCACGTGCTCTCGTTCGGCGTCGCTCACGCGCATGTTCCTGGGGTCGGTGCCGTCTCCGGTCATGGCGACCAGAGTAGTGAACACGACGCCGTCACTGCAGCCCCTGCTCGAGCGCCCACCGGGTGAGTTCGACACGATTCGCGAGGTGCAGCTTGCGCAGGGTCGCCTGCACGTGGTTCTCGACGGTGCGGTGACTGATACCGAGCCGAGTGCCGATCTGCTTGGCGCTCAACCCTTTCGCGACCATGCGCAACACCTCCGTCTCGCGCTCAGTCAGCACGGGAGGCGGTTCCGCAGCCGTGGGGGCGGCTGCCATGCGCCGGTACTCCCCGAGCACCAGCCCGGCCAGTCCGGGCGTGAACACCGCATCGCCGCGACTCGTCGCCTGTACGGCGGACACCAGATCGTCGATGGAGGCGCTCTTCACGAGGTAGCCGGTCGCCCCAGCCTTGACCGCGCCGAGCACGTCGTCCCGTTCGGCGGACGCGGAGAGCACCAGTACCCGACTGTCGGGCGAGACCGCCAGCACCGACGCGGTGCCCTCGGCTCCGGTTCCGTCTCCGAGGTCCATGTCCATGACGACCACCTGCGGCGACGTCGCCCGCGCACGCGCGGTGGCCGAGCGGACTCCGTCGGCGGTGGCCACCACACGGAAGCCCCGCGCGTCGAGGTCCCGCGCCACTCCGTCACGCCACATCGGGTGGTCGTCGACGACCATCACCGTCACCGAGGCGTCGGCGCTGTCCGTGGCAGCGTCAGTTCCCATTCCGTTCCCTCTCCTGGCCTGCTGTCCACCCTCGCACGCCCACCGATGGCTGCCGTCCGGCCCACGATCGAGCCGGAGACGCCGAGCCGTCCCTCCGCACGCGCCTCGTCGAGACGGCCGGGTGCCATTCCTGCTCCGTCGTCGCGCACCGTCACCATCACCTCGTCCCCCAAGTCCTCCACCAGCACGAACACGTGGACGTCGGACCCGCCGTGTCGATGCGCGTTGTCGACGGCGGCGAGCGTCGCGGCCGCGAGCTCCGACGCGGCCGACGCCCGGAGAACGACGGCCTCGGACGGCGCCGAGACCACGGCGCGCGTGCCCACCGCAGCGCGCACCAGCGCGGCCAGGTCGGCAGTGCCGTCGGTACGCCCGGTGGCCGACCCGGACAGCAGGGCGCGGAGCGCAGCCTCCTGGCTGCCGGCGAGATCTGCCAGTTCTGCTGCTGCGCCGCCGATCTCGTGGCCGCGACGACTGACCATGGCCAGCACCTGCAGCACACCGTCGTGCACCTCGCGGGCCAGGCGCTCGCGTTCCGCGGTCGCCGCGGCCAGGGCCACCGCCTCGTCCAGGCGGCTGCGCGCGAGGCGCGCCGTCCGCGCCGCGAGCCCCAGTGCCAGACCGACGGACAACAGCACGGGTCCGGTCGAGTCGCGCCACAACTCGCCGTCGACGGTGCCGCGCACCACGGCGATGGCGGCGGTCATCACCGCCGCCGAGGCGAGCCCCGCTCGGGGACCTCCCAGGACGGCGGCACCGATCACGGCGTTGGCCACCCAGATCGTCGTCGGGAGCACCTGGTGGTCCTGGCGCCATGCCGGACTCGCCACCACCAGCGTGCTGCAGATCAATGCCGGCGTCACCACCTGGTCGGCGACGACGACGGGGCGCCGCGCGGGCGTCGTCAGGGTCGCGACGGCCGCGATTCCGGACCAGATGACGGTGACGACGACGAACAGCCAGCTCAGGCGCGGTGCGTCGTACCGGTCCTGGACGACCAACTGGAACCCGACCACGTACAGGACGGTGACCAGTCGGAACGCTGCCGCGGCGCGCCACAGCGGTGCCTCCGCGACACCGGTGGCGTCAGCTCGCGGGACCGTCGACCTCGCCACGGCTCAGCTTCTGGTTCTCGGGGTGCGGACTGTTCGGCGCGGCCGGGAACATCGGTTCCGACGGATCCGTGTCGGCGATCTCCTCGTACGCCTCCTCGGGATCGTCGGCGAGCAGTGAGCGGATAGCGGTATTGGCCATCGCGACGAGCGGCACCGAGAGCAGGCCACCGATGATGCCCGCCATGACGATGCCGGTGGCGATGGCGAGCACCACGGCCAGGGGATGCACACGGACTGCGCGACCGAGCAGGAGTGGTTGCAGCACATGGCCTTCGACCTGCATCACGGCGATGACGATCGCGAGTGCGATGAGCGCCGTGATGAATCCCTTGGTCACCAGGGCGACGAGCACCGCGACGAAGCCGGTGAGCACCGCACCCACGATGGGAATGAACGCTCCGATGAACACCAGTGACGCCAGCGGAAGAGCCAGCGGGACACCGAGGATCGCCAGTCCCGTGCCGATGCCGATGGCGTCCACGGCGGCGACCGCGACGGTGGCGCGCACGTACCCCACCAGCGAGCCGAACGCCTGGCTGCCTGCCAACCGGACGCGGCGGCGCGCCCGCGTCGGGACGATCCGGGACACGAAGTCCCAGATCTGCTGTCCGCCGTAGAGGAAGAAGATGAGGGTGAAGAGCACGAGCAGAGCCCCGGTGAGCATCTCGCCGATCACCGCGGCGGTGGTCAACGCGCCACTGGTGAGAGCTTCCTGATTCGACTGCACCGACCGGACCACCGAGTCGCCGGCACTGCGGATCTGGTCCTCGCTGAAGTGCAGGGGCCCCTGCGTCAGCCAGTCCTGGATCTGGGTGACGCTGCCGGTGAACTGATCCGTGAGGGCGGGTACGCCCTCGATGAACTGCTCGACGACGAACGTCAGGATGCCCACCAGCAGCCCGAGACTGCCGAGGATCGAGACGATGACCGCGACGACGCGCGGGATGCCGCGCCGCTGCATCCAGTCGACGAGCGGGGAGAGCAGCGCCGACGCCAGCAGGGCGAGTGCCACCGGGACGACGACGCTCTCGAGCCGGTGCACGATCATGCCGATCACCACGAGACCGGCGAACAACACCAACAGACGCCACGTCCACGCAGCGCCGACACGTACCACAGGGTGTACCGACTCCGCCGGATCGTCCGTCACCGAGGAAGCCTAACCGAGCACCCGGTAAGTTGACCTCGTGCTGACGCTTCTACGTGCGGTCTCGTTGACCCTGAGAAGTCGCTGGCCGCTGTACCTCGCGTCGATGCTCCTGGCCAATCTGCTCGGCGCGATCCTGGTGTTCGCCTTCGTCCGGTACGGGCTGCCCATTCCCGAGAACGAGTCGATCGTCGTCGATCGGGTGCGCAATGTCTTCATCTTCGGGGCGTACCTGCTCTTCGCGGCCGTCGTCAGCCTCGCGACCGCCGCCGTCATGCTGCGCAGTGTCATGCGGTGGCAGATCCGCGGTGGACCGCCCAGTCGATCCGAGCAGATGGCCGCCCTGCACGCACCGCTGCGCCAGGCCATCGTGCACCTGGTGCTCTGGATCGTGGGCGGCGTCATCTTCATGCTGCTCACCGCGTCGGAGATGCCGTCGCTCGCGGTGGCCGTCGCGGTGACGGTCGCCATGTCCGCGGCGATCACCTTCGGCTTCACCTACATGCTGGGCGAACGCATCCTCCGGCCCGTCGCCGCGCAGGCGCTCAGCGAGGGCAGTTTCGACCGCACGATGACGCCCGGTGTGGGTACACGCATGGCGATGACGTGGGGACTGGGCACACTGATCCCCGTCGTCGGAATCCTGCTGCTGTGCGCGACCCAGCTGACCACCGACCTGGTCTTCTCCCCCGACTCGCTGGCCATCGCCATCAGCCTGCTCTGCGTGCTGGCGATCATCCAGGCGTTCTGTCTGTCGATGCTCACCGCCAGCCAGATCTCCGATCCCATCCGTCAGCTGCGCCGCGCCATCGAGAAGGTGCAGGAGGGCCACACCGAGGTCCAGGTCGAGGTGTTCGACGGCAGTGAGATCGGCCGTCTGCAGGTCGGCTTCAACCGGATGATGGCCGACGCGTCGGAGCGTGCAGTCCTGCGCGAGCTGTTCGGGCAGCACGTCGGTGAGGACGTCGCGCGGCGCGCCCTCAAGTTCGGCACCGAGCTCGGCGGCGAGACCCGATTCGTCGCGGTGCTGTTCGTCGACATGGTCGGCTCGACGGCCGCCGCCTCCGAACGTCCGCCCGGCGAGGTCGTCGACCTGCTCAACGACTTCTTCCGCGTCGTCGTCGACGTGGTCGACCGGCACCACGGCTTCGTCAACAAGTTCGTGGGCGACGCGGCGCTGGCCATCTTCGGCGCGCCCCTGGATCGCCCGGATGCACCCACCGCGGCACTGTCCGCAGCGCGGGAACTGCGCAGCGAGCTCACCGAGATCGCCGGACTCGACATCGGCATCGGCGTGTCGGCCGGACTGGCGGTGGCGGGAAACATCGGCGCCAAGGAACGCTTCGAGTACACCGTCATCGGTGATCCCGTGAACGAGGCGTCGCGCCTGACGGAACTCGCGAAGTTCACTCCCAGTCGGGTTCTCGCGTCGACGTCGGCACTGTACTTCGCCGACGAGGACGAGCAGTCCGAGTGGGAACTGGGCGAGAAGGTGCAGCTGCGCGGACGGCGTCGCGCGACGCACCTGGCCTCCCCGGTCGACTATCCGCGCTGATCGTCGGCACCGTTCGTTACTCTCGGTGCCGTGGTAGTTCCGGAGCAGGGCCGATCCGCTGGGTCGCCCCGCGCCGGTGGCAGATGGCGATGGCTGCGCTGGGTGGCCGCGGTCGCCCTCGTGGCGTTGCTGGTCGGTGAGGGTGTCTACCTGTGGCCGCGCCTGCACGAGTCGTGGCGCGCCCTCACCGAGATTCACTGGGGATGGGCCGCGGCCTGCGTCGTGATGCAAGCGATCTCGCTGTCCGCGTTCGCGCGTGTCCAGAAGCAGTTGCTGCGCGCGGGCGGTGTCCGCGTATCGCAGCGACGCTCGCTCTCCGTCATCTACGGCAGCACCGCCATGGCGCTGACACTGCCGGCCGGCCAGGTCTTCTCCACAGCGTTCACGTACCGCGAGACACGCCGCTGGGGCGCGAGCCCGGTGGTCGCGTCGTGGCAGCTCGCCATCTCCGGCGTCATCGCCGCGCTCGGGCTGGCTGTCCTGGGCGTGACGGGAGCCTTCCTCGTCGGCGGCAGCGCCAACACCCTCGCACTGATCGTCCCCGTCGCCGGCGTGATCGCCCTCATCGCCGGCGTGCGCTACGTCCGCTCCCACCCCCAGTCGATCGTGGGCATCGGCCGGTGGGGGCTGTCGAAGTACAACTCGCTGCGCAACAACGATCCCGACACGGGCATGGCCCGGCTGGACGAGATCGTCGAGCAGGTGAAGTCGGTACGCCTCGGTGCCCGCGACGGCACGGTGTCGCTCGGCTTCTCCGCGGTGCACCGCCTCGCGGACGTCGCGTGCCTCGGGTTCGCCTGCTACGCCATCGGCGCGGATCCGAAGATCTACGGGCTCCTCATCGCCTTCTCGGCCAGCAAGACGGTGGGGTCCATCCCCGGTGCGCCCGGTGGTCTGGTCATCGTGGACGCCACTCTCATCGCGACCCTCACCACCGCCGCCAGCATCAGCGCGTCACAGGCGGTCGCGTCCGCACTGGTGTATCGCCTGGTCAGCTTCATCCTGGTGGCACTCGTCGGCTGGGTCGTCTTCCTGATCCTGTTCCGCAAACATCAGCACGAGGACCTGCACTTCGATCTCGCCGTCGAGCAGCGCGAGCGGACGGAACTTCGGGAGCGGACGGAACAGCCGTCGGCCACCCACCCGCTCGGCAACGAATCTCCTCCGCGGGAATAGATGCGGACCGCGGTCCGGTTGTGTACTGTGAGGCTTGAACCTTCAACCACACAGGAGTTCGTCATGACTGCAGCAGTGTCCGTCCCCCAGCTCACCGCCGGCACGTGGGCCATCGATGCCACCCACTCGACCGTCGGGTTCACCGTCCGCCACCTGATGGTGAGCAAGGTCCGTGGCCGTTTCCAGACCTTCACCGGCACCATCACGGTCGACGAGAACGGCGCGCCCACCATCGACGCCGAGATCGACGTCGCCTCCATCACCACCGACAACGCGCAGCGCGACGGCCACCTCAAGACCGCCGACTTCTTCGAGGTCGAGAAGTTCCCCACTGCCACCTTCCGGTCCACCTCGGTCAAGGCCAAGGGCGACGACTTCGTGCTCACCGGTGACTTCACGCTGCACGGCGTGACCAAGTCCATCGATCTGAACGTCGAGTTCAACGGTGTCAACGCCGGCATGGGCAACGGACCGGTCGCCGGCTTCGAGGCCACCACCACGATCAACCGCAAGGACTTCGGCATCAGCATCGACATGCCCCTCGAGGGTGGCGGCGCCGTCGTCGGCGACAAGATCGGCCTGCTGCTCGAGATCGAGGCCGGCCACCAGGCCTGATCTCCTCCCGGAAAGACCCGCTCGACGCCCGCACAGCCGGCGCCGGTGCGGGTCTTTCCGCGTCTCGGCGCCTCGTAGTCTGGTGGCATGCCCGCGCGCACCCGCACTCCTGCCCTGTCGGCCCTCGCAGTGCCGGCGGTGATCGACGTCGTTCTCGTCCTCGTCTTCAGCGCCATCGGCCGAGGCAGCCACGAGGAGGGCGTGACCGTCGGGGGCACACTGTCGACGGCCTGGCCGTTCCTCGTCGGCCTCGCCGTGGGATGGGCGGTGACCTACGCGCTGTACCGCGAGAAGTTCGTCGCGGTGTCCCTGGTCCCCACCGGGGTGCTCGCGTGGATCGGCGCCGTGGTCGTGGGCATGGTGCTTCGGCAGGTGTCCGGCGAGGGAACGGCCTTCAGCTTCATCGTGGTCGCGACGGTGACGCTGGCGGTGCTCCTGCTCGGGTGGCGTCTCGTCGCCCGCCTCGCGCAGCGTCGTCGCGCCTGACCCACACAGTTCCTCAGCCCAGCCACAGCCACGCTGCGAGGCCGAACCCGCACAGCGCCACGGCGATCCGGAGCGGATTCGGCGGAAGGTGTCTCACGATGCGCGGGCCGAGCGTTCCCCCGGCGATGGTGCCGATTCCCATCGCCAGTGCGGCGAGCCAGTTCACCTGGCCGGAGAACGCGAATATCACCGCGGCGACCAGGTTGGCCACGCCCAGCAGGTAGCTCTTGAGGAGCGTTGCGCGCCAGACGGGTTCGGCCGTGCAGATCAGCGTCAGGGCCATGAAGATGACGCCCGCACCCGCGCCGAAGTAGCCGCCGTAGATCGCGACGAGGAAGATCCCGCTCGGATACAGCACCGGGAACGTCCGGTCACCGGCGAGGACGCGGATCCGCGGCTGCAGCAGCATGGCGACGGATGCGAGAACGACCAGGATCGGCACGACCGCCTCGAACGTCTCCCCCGGCGCGCGCAGCAGGACTACGGCTCCCGCGATGCCGCCCAGCGCGGCCCACAGGGTGAGCCAGAGCAGCGAACGACCGGTCTTGACAAGCTCTTTGACCGACGACGCGGTGGCACCCACACCGGCCCCGACGAGCGCCACGGTGTTGGTCACGTTGGCCGCGACCGGTGGCAGCCCCACCGCCAGCAGCGCGGGGTACGACACGAGCGACGCCAGGCCGGTGATGTAGCCGATGACTCCGGCACCGAAGCCCGCCGCGATCAGCAGGACGAACTCGGTGACGGTCACGGGGTGAAACGTAGCAAGCCGGTGATCACTCCGAGGGCGAGGCCATCTCGCGCATCAGCATGTTCGTCATGCGCGCCGCGGCGTCGGTTCCGTCGGCGTCCTCGATGTAGACCGCGAAGGCCAGATCGCCCTTGGTGCCGAGGAACCAGCGATCGTCTCCGTTGTCCCCGGCGAGCCCGGTGACCGACGGATCGCTGACACCTTCGCTGCGGGCGTTGTCACGCAGTGTGTTCCGCAGCGAGGTCAGCACGGCCGGGGCGACGGGCGAGCCCGCACCGGACACCGTCGCCGGTGCGCCGCCGACGATCATCGGAGCCGGTGCCGATCCGCGAGCGACGGCCGCCGCCATCTCGGCGAGGCCGAAGGGTGTCACCGTCATGCCGGACACGGACGACGTCCGGCTGACACCGCGGAACTGGTCCACCGCCGACTGGCCGTCGGGGAGCGAGGCGGTGACGGCGTCGAGACCGGGGATGTCGAAGGAGGTACCCAAGCCGAACTGGCGTGCGGCGTCGGAGAATCCGATCTTCTGGCGATCGGCCGACGCCTGGATCACGTCCACGAGCGTCCCGGCGGGATAGAGGCCGGTGAACGCCGGCGTGCCCTCGTCGTTGGCGTAACTGTTCTGCGCGGTGGCGACGACGGCACCGGTGGAGGGCTTCATGACCACGATCGAGGCCGGGGTCCCGACGCTGACGGCGGCGGTCTCCGCAGCGAGCTGCACGGCCGGGTCGAGAGTGGACGTGATGTCGGGTGATCCCGGACCCTGGAAACCTGCCAGGCGGGTGGTCTCGCCGTCGGTGTCCGCGACCTCGACAGCCCAACCCGCGGTGGCGTCGCGGGAGTCCTGCCACACGGTCCGCAGCGAGTCCAGCACCGGCGACGTCAGCCGCCGGTCACCGGCGATGAGCTTGGGTTCCGCGTAGAGGACCACACCGGGGATCGCACGCAGGTCGTCCTCCAGCACGGCGTAGTCGTCGGCACGCAGGTTCACGGCGGTGATCACGGCACCGGGGTCCGCCGCGACATCGGCCTGGAGCGACTCGGACGTGATCAGCGGCGCCACGACGTCGATGACGTCGGCGAGGCGGGACGTCGTGTCGGCCAGGTCGGAGGTCGCGGAGGGATCGAGCCGCACGGAGGCGACGTTCTGTTCCGCCATCATCACGGCGCCCGAGGCGTCGAGCACGCGCGGTGCGGGTGCATCGGTCCGGGCGTAGCGGACGGACCCACCGGCACGCAGTTCCGGAGCGAGGATCGACGGATCCCACGAGATGCGCCAGCCGACGCCGAGCTTGCGCGTCGACCCCTGGGTGGTGACGCGCCACTCGCGCGAGTCCTGGCCGCGGGGTTCGCCGAACGACCAGGTGGAGTCGACGGTGAAGAAGCCGGACTCGTCGTCCAGGCCGATGTACTGCGACATGCGGCTCGTCGAGACTCCGGGCCCCATCGAGTCGAACATGGCGCCGATCGTTTGGGCCGCGGCATTGGGGTAGGAGGTCAGCGCGGCGGCCGCGGCCACGTCACGTTGATCGAGGGCGGCGACGAACCGGTCCACCAGCACCGCCGCCTCACTGCGAGGCTTGTTCACCACGAACGAGGCGACAGTCGCGAGCGACACGAACACTGCGAGCAGCGCGACGACGTACCTGGAACGCAGAACCATGCCCCAATAATCACATGAGTCACACCAGTAACACAGCCGGTGAGCACTCGGACCGGTCACGATCCGGTCACCCCGTGCGCCTTGTGCGTATCCAGGGGTGCGCAAAAGGCGCACAGGGCCGAAGGCCACTCAGCGCAGGAAGGACCCCGCCACCGTCAGCGCCGGCGCGGAGGAGTCGCCGCCCTCGACGAACACGGCGAACGCCAGGTCACCGCGGATGCCGACGAACCAGCCGTGCGCCGGGCCGCTCGCGACCTCGGCGGTGCCGGTCTTACCGAGCAGTCCGTCGATGTCCTGCAACTGCGTCGCCGTACCCGCGGTGACCGTCTCCCGCATCATGGCGCGCAGCTGGTCGGTCACCTCCGCCGGCGGGGCTGCGACGGTGCGATCCGCGGTACCGGGTCGTCCGGTGATCATGGTCGGCGACGGGGTGGATCCGTCCGCGATGGAGGCCGCGACTAGGGCCATGCCGAACGGGGACGCGGTGACGGTGCCCTGCCCGATCGCGCTCTCGACGCGCTCGGCCGGCGTCGTCGCGGGCGGAACGCTGCCGGTCACGGTGGTGAGCCCGGGTGTCAGGTAGTCGACGCCGAGCCCGAACTGCAGGGCCGCCTGCTGCAGCGCGTCGTCGGGCAGATCGACGGCCAGCTGACCCATGGTGGTGTTGCACGAACGCGCGAACGCCGTCTGGAGCGGAACCGATCCGAGGTCGAAGTTGTCGTCGTTGGGGATGGTCCGGCCCTCGATGTTCGCGGATCCGGGGCACGGCACCACGGTCGTGGGGGTGACGGTGCCCGCCTGCAGTGCCGCCGAGGTGGTGACGGTCTTGAAGGTGGAGCCCGGCGGGTACAGGCCCGTGAGGGCGATCGGGCCCTGCGCGTCCGCGGCCGAGTTCTGCGCGACGGCCACGACGTCTCCGGTGGAGGGCCGGATCGCCACGACGGCCGCAGCGTTCGCTGTCGACGCGAGAGCGTTCTCCGCCTTGAGCTGCAACAGTGTGTCGAGCGTGACCTGGATGTCCGGGCCGACGGTCGCCTCGACGCCGGTCACCCGCTGGGCGACGGAACCGTCGGCGGCCACCAACTGCACGGCCCACCCGGCGGTGGCGTCCTGCTGCTCCTGCCACAGCTGCGCCACGTCGTTCAGCGCGGGAGAGGACAGTGCGCGATTCTCGGTCAGGAGCCGCGTCTGCGGCGCCAGAGTGACGCCGGGCAAGGCGGAGAGCAGGGACTCGATGGGGGCGAGATCCTCCTGCCGCAGGCTCACGGCCGTCACCGACGGAGCGCTCGACTGCGCGTCACGAAGGGATTCCGCCGTGACCGTCGGCGCGAACGGCGACACCAGTGCCGCGACGGCGCCGGGATCGGCGGTCTGGTCGAGATTCACCAGCGTCACCACCTGCTGCGACATGAGTGGCGCTCCCGAGGTGTCGACGACGCGAGGCGCGGTCGACGCGGTGACGGGCGTGTACCGAACCGTCGTCTCCGGAGTCAGGCCCGGTACGACGACACCCGGGTTCCAGGTGACCTTCAGCCCCTGTCCGCCGTCGGCGACGGATCCGGTCGTCGTGTAGGTCCAGACGCGTTCCGCGTCCGCCGGGGCCGACGTGGTGGGAGCTGCCGTGGTGGTCGCCGGCGCGGATGCGATGCCGGTCGCGGGTGCCTCCGCATCCTCGGGCGGTGCGAAGGACCAGGAGGCGGACAGTGTGAACGTCTGCTGCTCGTCGTCTGCCTGGCTCACCGTGAACCGCGGTGTCGCCGTGACTGTTCCGCCACCGCCGAGTCCGTCGTACATCTGGGTGAGCACCGCGGTCGCTGCCGCCGGATCCGAGGTCAACTCTGCCGCGGCGCCCACGTTCTGTGTGCTCAGCGCTTCGGCGAACCGATCGGCCGTCACACGGGACGCCGGGGGCTCGTCGGCACTGCACGCGGTGGCGGCGAGCGCGACCGCGATGGTCGCGGCGGCGAGACGGAGTCCGCTGCTGGTGGAAGGGCCGAATCGGCGGGACGGTCGAGACATCAGCGAAGGCACGCACTGATAGTGCCCCACCGATCCGTCGGTCACACGACGCGACGAACTCTTGACGCTTGGCGCGACGTGTGTAATCTTGTAATCACTGGCGTTGTAATCAAGTAATCGCGCCACTGACGAAAGTAGAACATCATGAATCCCCATGACACCTTCCCTTTCGGGGAACGACCCTCCAGTCCCTTCGGTCGAGGTGACGCACCCCGGCGCGGTGGACCCCACGGACACGGCCGCGGTCGCGGCGCGAAGCGCGGCGAACGCGTCGGCCGGCCCGGCGGATGGCAGCAGAAAGACGTACCCGACGCAGGCGATGCGGAACAGTGGTTCCTCGGCCGCTTGCCCGACGACTGGTTCGACGGCACCGCCACGGTCGAGGTCGACCGCGAGGAGATCGTCGTGATCGGCGAGCTGAACGCCCCCGAGTCCGATGCCGGCGTCGAGGGCCGCATCGCTCGATTCCGTGAGTCCACCCGCGACGATCGCATGCGTATCGCCGACGAGGCCGAGGCACGCTACGGCCGCAAGGTCGCCTGGGGTGTCACCATCGACGGCGACACCACCCTCTTCACCCACCTCGCGGTGCCGGTCATGACTCGACTGCGTCAGCCCGAACGCAAGGTGCTCGACACCCTCGTCGACGCCGGCGTCGCACGCTCGCGCGCCGACGCGCTCGCCTGGGCCGTACGCCTGACCGGAGACCACATCGACCCGTGGCTCGCAGAACTGCGCGAGGCCATGGCGAAGGTGGACGACCTGCGGGCCCAGGGACCCGACGTCCGGAACACTCACACTCAGGACGACGAGACCGACTGATTCACAGCCGTATTCGACATCTCTGTTGACCGTTCTGCGCTGCCGACCTAGAGTTGATAGCTCATCGTCCCCGACGAACGGACAGGCAGTTGCTCCTCTCGTAAGTAGTGCGGATCCCACCGACGCGCACGTCGCGGTGGCACGACACTCCTCTCGAGGTGCTCCATGTCAGTATCACCCTCCGTCGTTCTCTCCGATCTCACCTTCTCCTGGCCCGACGGCCGGCCTGTCCTCGACGGCCTGGACGCATCGTTCATGCCGCGCCGGACCGGCCTCGTCGGCACCAACGGAGCGGGCAAATCCACTCTGCTGCACCTGATCACCGGGCGGTATCGACCGCAGCGCGGGTCCGTACGCGTCACCGGCACCGTCGGCCATCTTCCCCAGCAAGTGGTCACGAACGTCTCGGACACCGTCGCTGATCTCCTCGGCATCGGAGACGTCCGACAGGCCCTGGCACGCATCGAGCACGGCAGCACCGATCCCGACGACTTCACCGTCGTCGGTACGGACTGGGACGTCGAGGAGCGCACTCTCGCGTTGCTCGACTCGGCCGGCGTCGGCGAGAGTCTGGGCACGGCAGCAGATCTCGATCGACCGATGAGAACCCTGTCGGGGGGCGAGTCGACGCTCGTCGCACTCGTCGGTCAGGTGATCCGGCGGCCCTCCGTCCTGCTTCTCGACGAACCGACGAACAACCTGGACCAACGAGCTCGCTCCGCTCTGGGACGAGTACTCGACGAGTTCTCCGGCGCCGTCGTCGTCGCGAGTCACGACCAGGGCCTGCTCGACACCATGGACGACATCGCCGAACTCCACTCGGTACGGTCGTCGCCCGCGTCGCTCCGGATGTTCGGCGGCAACTGGACGCACTACCGGAGCGTCGTGGAGGGCGAGCAGGAGGCGGCGCGGGCCGCGGCGCTGTCGGCCGATCAGGATCTGCGCCGGCAGAAGCGGGATCTGGTCGAGGCGCAGACCACCGTGGCCCACCGGCGACGGATGGGAGAGAAGGCATCTCGCGAGAAGCGGGTACCGAAGATCGTCGCCCACAACCGGCGCAGCGCCGCACAGGAGTCGGCTGCCAAGTACCGCATCGGACACGAGGACCGCGTGGCGGATGCCCGCGCCCGCGCCGACGAGGCGCACGAGATGATTCGTGACGACACCGAGATCGTGGTGGATCTGCCCGAGACGGCGGTGCACGCGTCGAAGTCGGTGGCGTCGACGGGCGAGATGCTGCTCGATCTGGACGGTCGGTACCCGGACAGGACGGTCGAACTCACGATCATGGGCCCGGAACGCATCGCGCTCGTCGGGGACAACGGAGTCGGCAAGACGACTCTCCTGCGATCTCTGGCGCCGTCGGTGCCGACCGCGGTGCTGCCGCAATCCCTCGACGTGTTCGACGACGATGCGTCCGTGGTGGAGAACGTCCGCCGCGCGGCACCGGACACGTCGATCACCGACGTCCGAACTCGGCTCGCTCGCTTCCTCTTCCGCGGTCGGCGCGCAGACGCGGTGGTGCGCACGCTGTCGGGCGGGGAGCGGGTGCGGGCGGCACTGGCGATGCTGCTGCTGGCCGATCCGGCTCCGCAGCTGCTCATTCTCGACGAACCGACGAACAACCTGGATGTCGCGTCGAGGACGCACCTGAGCACGGCGCTGTCGTCGTATCGGGGAGCCCTGATCGTGGTCAGCCACGACGAGGCGTTCCTCGATGCGCTGGGGATCACGCGGCGGGTCGATCTGACCGCCGACGGGCTCACCTCGACGTCCACCTGAGATCGCCCACCTGCGACCATGGCACCGTGGACTTCGCGACGAACCCGGTGGACGGCACCCGCATCGCCTGGTCGGTGACGGGTGACCCCACCGGCCCGCCGGTGATGCTGGTGCACGGCAGCCTGTTGTCGCACCAGATCTGGCGCACCTTCGGCTACGTCCGTGCGCTACGCGACCGGTACCGCCTGATCCTCGTGGACCAGCGTGGACATGGCCGGAGCGAGGCTCCTCGCGACGTCGAGGCCTACTCGATGGACCGTGTCAGCGAGGATCTGGTCGCCGTCCTGGACGCGGCGGACGTGTCCGCCGCGCACTACGTCGGCTACTCGTTCGGCGGTCGGTCCGGCCTCAATCTGGTCACCCGCACTCCCCAGCGTGTCGCATCACTCGTCGTGGGCGGAGCCGGATCGGGGCCGCAGAAGGGCGCGCTGGACAGCCTGTTCTTCGACGGCAGCGCCGACGTCCTCGCCGAACGGGGAATGGACGGGTTCGTCGACGAGTGGGCGAACCGCCGCGGCTTCCCGGTCGACTCTGGCACCCGAGCCGCGTTCCTGCGCAACGACTCCGAAGCGTTGGCCGCCTACTTCCGGGCATCGGACGACGATCCCGGTATCGCCGACGACGCCGTCCGCGCCATCACGGCGCCGACACTGTTCTACGTCGGCTCCCGCGACGTCCAGCGTATCGACGACACCCGTCGCACCCGATCGCTGATCGCTGGCGCCGAGTACGAAGAGCTCCGCGGGTACGACCACGCGACGGCCGTGGCCGCGCCGGAGGCCGTCGAACTCGTGTCCAGGTGGCTGAGTGAGGTCACGTCGTCGGAGCGGTGAGCGGATCGGGTGCTCGCCGTGTACGGCCGGTGTCGGACACGACGGCGAAACCTTCCCGTGCCCAGTACTCGAATCCCCCGATCAGCTCCCGCACGCGGGAGTAGCCGAGGCGACTGAGCGTCAGGGCCGCTCGGGTGCTGCCGTTGCATCCCGGTCCCCAGCAGTAGACGACGATGTCGGCGTCGCGATCCGGCTCCACCTCGGCGATGCGCGTGCCCAGATCGGCCCCGACGATGTGCACCGCTCCGGGAATGCGTCCCGCACTCCAGGACGCGTCCGAACGAACGTCGATGAGCAGCGGCCCCGCACCGCGGGATCGCTCGGCGGCGAGATCGGCGGGATCTGTCTCGAACCTCAGTTTCGCGGCGAAGAAGTCGGCGGCGGACGGTGTCTGTTGCATGACCTCAGCCAATCCTGTTCGGGCGACTGGGAGAAGTGATGATCACCGGCTGATCGCACGATCCGGCGTCGATCGGCCGGTATCGTTTTCTTTGTGCCGCGTAATCCACACCCCGAAGTCGACGAGATCGACCGGCGACTGCTGGACGAGCTGCAGAGTGACGGGCGCGCGAGCGTTGCACATCTGGCCCGAGTGGTAAACCTGTCGTCGAGTGCGACGGCCGACCGTGTCCGTCGCCTGACCGACATCGGCGTCATCACCGGCTACTCCGTCACTGTCGACACCGGGGCTCTCGGCTACACGGTCTCGGCGTTCGTCCGCCTGGCGTACCCGTCGGGTAATTACGGTCCGTTCGACGCACTGGTGGCGTCCACCCCGGAGATCATCGAGGCGCATCACGTCACGGGTGACGACTGCTTCATCATCAAGGTCCTCGCCCGCTCGATGCGGGATCTCGAACGCGTCACCGGCCGGCTCGCCACCCTCGGCTCCATCACCACTAACGTCGTGTACTCGAGCCCACTCCCCAGTCGGCGCATCACTCCTGCGTGATTGCCTGTCGGTGGCCTGGACCTTCGGCAGTGTCGACGGAGGAGTACCGGCTGCGCATGCCGTGTGCGCGTCGTTGCGTTCCAGCATCAACAGGCTCGAAGCAACCTGACCCTTGTGGTCTACTGGCCTCGTGTTCGATGTTGGGCGCGACCCGTCGCCGCTTCGCGGTCGAACGGTGGTGGTCACCGGGGTGAGTCGCCGTGCCGGTATCGGTCACGCCGTCGCGTGCCGAGCGGCAGCGTACGGAGCGAACGTCCTTTGCCACCACTTCTCGCAGCACGACGAGCAACAGCCGTGGGGTGCGGACGACATCGGTGCGGTGATGGACAGCGTGCGCGGTCATCTGACCGACGGGGCCCGAGTGGTCGATCTCGAGGCGGACCTCGCTGATCCAGGGGCGCCGGAGCAGCTGATCGCGACAGCTCACTCGGCATTCGGTGGTATCGACGCCCTGGTGTGCAACCAAGCATTGTCGGGATTCGACGGTGCGCTCGGCGAACTGACAGCCGACGACCTGGACCGGCATCGGGCGGTGAACACACGAACGTCGATCCTCCTGGCCCAGGCACTTCTGGCGCAACATCGAGCGGGACAGCTCGCATCGGTCGTGTTCATGACGTCGGGGCAGAATCTCGGACCCATGCCCGGCGAGGTGGCCTACGCGGCCGCGAAGGCCGGTCTGGTCGGCGTCACTGCCACTTTGGCCGATCAGGTGGGGGGCCGGGGAATCCGCATCAACGCGGTCAACCCGGGCCCCGTTGATACCGGGTATCTCACCGAGTCTGCGGTGTCGGAACTCGAGCACCGCTTCGCCGGAGGGCGCGTGGGAAGCCCCGACGATGCGGCCCGCCTCGTCACGTGGTTGTGCACGGACGAAGCAGCCTGGATCACGGGCCAAGTCATCAATTCCGAAGGGGGCTTCCGGCGATGAGCGATTCGAACGCGGATAACGTGGTGAACATCTACACCCTCGAACTCGGGCCGTTCTCGTCGCTGTCCGACCTGCATTCCGAGTTGAGCAATCACGAGGCAACCTTCGCCATCGCATTGTGGGAGAGCAACTTCGAGGCGGTGCAATCAGTGTCGCATTCGATCGTCCACTTGGACGACGGCCTACATGTATCGGTGGTCACCGCCACCGTCGAACTCCTCGAGTACGGTGGTTCGGGTCGCGAACGATCGGCCAGTGTGAGGCAAACGCCCGCGTCTCCTTCCGGGAGCCCCCCGTTGCGCCGAACCGGGGCGGCCTTACGGGCCGAATTGTTCGTACGGGACGTATCGAAGTCCCTGGCGTTCTATAGATTACTGGGTTTCGAGACCGGTGACGTTGATGTCGATGAGCCATACGCCTTCGTACGACGCGATGGAGTTCGCTTCGGCTTATGTCGAACAACCAGCGACGTGGATGCGTCTTCGAGGTCTGTGCCCACCGGAACCGAGCTGGTCATCGAAGTAGACGATATCGACGCGGAGTGGGCTGCTGCAGTGTCAGTGGGTGTGACGATCGCCGAGCCGATCCGAGATCGACCCTGGGGGTTGAGAGATTTCAGGGTCACCGATACAGATGGTTACTATCTGCGCTTCACTTCGAAAGGGCACTGACAGCTTTTCTGCGACGGATACGAGCGAACGGTCACAACGCGGCGATAGTAGTCCTGAAGTGCTGTTATGTCGCAAAACCATTGTCGGCACTAATCCCAGGGCGTGGTTCTAGGTGTGCGCCGGTCCCACTGGTACCAGACGCAGGCAACCAGGAGCGTAAAGACAAGTGCCGGTATCAATCCCAGCGTGAGCAGGTACATCGTGCACAATGCCAACCCGACAAGGAGAGATCTGGGTATCGTGACCAGCGCGCCCACCACACTCTGGTCAGGATTGTCATCCGTGAACACGAAGTACACGTTCACGGCGATCAGCACGATGGCGTACAGCGAGTATCCCGCCAGTACTACCACCAGGGCGGAACGTCTCCAGATGCGCAGGAACGAAGGCTTCTTCTTCATTGCTTCCCCCCGGAAGTCTCGACCTCATGCGTCCTACATCGACACCAACCACCACCGATATCTTCACACGTGACCTCGTCGTGAGCAGGGAAGGCGAACATATCTCCAGTTTCCGAAGGAGTGCAGTACGAGCACCAGCCTCCCGGTCGCGGCGATACGCGAGATCATCCAATGGACCGGCGACGTGGTCCGCGTCATCACGGCGCTCGCCGCCGAGAGTGTGCACCGCTTTCGATAACCGCACACCCCTACCCGCCAGCATCAGAGGGTGTGCGCTTGACGCAGGGGGTTTGCACACCGGTTGCCGCGCCAGAATCGGACGCGCAGCGACACTGCGCCCAATTCTGCAGCACCGGGTGTGTGCACCCTTTCCGGTGACCGCACACCCCCACCCGCCGGCAGCAGAGGGTGCGCGCTTGACACTGAGGGTGTGCACACCGGTTGCCGCGCCAGAATCGGACGCGCAGCGGCACGGCGACGAGAGCGTGCACCCCTTCCGGTAACCGCACACCCCTCCCCACCGGCCGCAGACCGTGTGCGCTCACCGCTGGGGGTGTGCACACGGCTTGCGGCCGCACCTACGGGCCCGTCGGTAGCCTGGCGATCATGGCGTCACGGTTCTGGTCCCTGCTCGGTCGTTCGGTCGCGAAGGGGCATGCGCGGTCGCGAGGTGCCGTGGATGCCGCCCGAGCGCTCGAGGACCGCTACCGCGACCTCGACGCGGACGGTCTGCGTGCCGCGGCCGACGGTCTGCGCGGAGCCGGTTCCTTCGACGTGCCCGCGTTCCTCGCGCTCGCGCGCGAGGCGTCCGATCGTGCGTTGTCCCTGCGCCCCTTCGACACTCAGCTCTACGGAGCCGTACGGCTACTGGAGGGCGACGTGATCGAGATGGCGACGGGCGAAGGGAAGACGCTCTCCGGCGCCGTCGCGGCCGCCGCCTACGTGCTGCAGGGCCGGGACGTGCACGTGGTGTCGGTCAACGACTTCCTCGCGCGACGCGACGCCGAGTGGATGGGCCCGTTGTACGACGCGCTCGGAGTCACGGTCGGGTGGATCACGGCGGAGTCGACGGCGGACGAGCGGCGCGCTGCCTACGGGTGCGATGTCACTTACGCCTCGGTCAACGAGGTGGGCTTCGACGTGCTGCGCGATCATCTGGTGGACGATGTCGAATTGCTCGTCTCCCCGACCGCGGACGTCGCCGTCGTCGACGAGGCCGACTCGGTGCTCGTCGACGAAGCTCTGGTGCCCTTGGTTCTCGCCGGTTCGATCGATCAGGACGTGTCGGCCGACGACGTGCTCGACGCCGTCCGATCCCTCGACGCGGACACCGACTGGGAGGTCGACGCCGAGCGTCGCAACGTGTTCCTGACCGATGCCGGGGCCGAGAAGCTCGAGGACGCACTGGGCGGGATCGATCTGTACAGCGAGGAGCACGTCGGCACCACGTTGGTGCGCGTCAATCTCACCCTGCACGCAGAGGTGTTGGTACGCAGGGATGTCGACTACATCGTGCGGGACGGTCGGGTACAGCTGGTCAACGCCGCCCGCGGCCGTGTCGCGGAGCTGCAGCGTTGGCCGGACGGTCTCCAGGCCGCGGTCGAAGCGAAGGAAGGCCTGGCGCGCACGGAGACTGGGCAGGTCCTCGACACCATCACCGTGCAGGCCCTGATGGGTCGGTACCGCCGCGTGTGCGGAATGACCGGAACGGCTCTCGCAGCAGGAGAACAGCTTCGGGCGTTCTACGGCCTCGGGGTGTCGGTGGTCGAGCCGAACGAGCCGCTCGTCCGCGTCGACGAGGTCGACCGCGTGTACGCCACCGCTCCCGAGAAGAACGCGGCCGTCGTCGCTGCAGTGCTGGAAGCCCACGCCACGGGGCAGCCCGTGCTCGTGGGGACGCACGACGTCGAGGAGTCCGAATCGCTGGCCGCCCGGCTCGAGGACGCCGGAGTGCCGGTGGTCGCCCTCAACGCGAAGAACGACGCGGAGGAGGCCGAGATCATCGCGCGCGCCGGACTGCGCGATGCGGTGACCGTCTCGACGCAGATCGCCGGCCGCGGCACCGACATCAGGCTCGGCGACGGCGTGACCGACCTCGGCGGCCTTCTCGTGATCGGCACCGCGCGGTACGTCACCGAGCGCCTCGACAACCAGCTACGGGGACGCGCCGGGCGACAGGGTGATCCGGGCCGCTCCGTGTTCTTCGCCAGCTGGGACGACTCGCTCGTGACGCGCTACCTGGAGAAGAGCGATCGCCCCGGCCACCCCGACGACACGGGCTTCCTCGAGTCGGAGGTCGCGGCCAAGCGCATCGACCACGCGCAGCGCGTCGCGGAGGGCGCGATGCTCGACACCCACGCGTCCACGTGGCGGTACAACCAGCTGACTGCCCAGCACCGCGACATTCTCGACACGCGTCGGGCCGCGCTGCTCGGCACCGACGAAGCGTGGGACCTGCTGGCCACCCGTAATCCCGAGCGTGCCGCGGAACTGGAGGCCGTCGACTCCGACGCCCGCGTACGCGCCGCCCGGCGCATCGTTCTCCACCATCTCGACCGCGCGTGGTCCGACTACCTGGCGCACCTCGGCGATGTCCGCGAGAGCATTCATCTCCGGGCACTCGGCCGACAGAACCCGCTCGACGAGTACCACCGCATCGCGATCGAGGCGTTCGCCGAGGTGCAGTCCCGTGCCCTCGAGGAGTCCGACCGCACCTTCCTGACCTCGACGATCACCGACGACGGCGTGGACCTCGAGTCGGCGGGGCTGGTGCGTCCGTCTTCGACCTGGACCTATGTTCGCGAGTCGCACCGTCCACTCGCGTTCTGAGTAGCCTTCGGCCCCGTGCGCCCTTTGCGTATCCGGAGATGCGCAAAAGGCGCACGGGGGACGAAGTCCCACTATTGCGAGTGATCACTCTCTAAGTTACGGTGAGCCCATCGCACAGTGATGGAGGTCACATGAACGAGTCGCACTTCGATGTGGTGATCAGCGGCGGGACCGTCTTCGACGGAGATGGTGGGCCGGGAGTTCGCCGCGATGTCGGCATCGTCGACGGCGTGGTCCGTGCCGTGTCCTCGGACGCGCTCGACGTCGGACCGGACACCGAGGTCATCGACGCCACCGGCCAGTGGGTCATGCCGGGATTCGTCGACGTGCACACTCATTACGACGCGGAGGTCCTGGTGGGGCCGGGCCTGAGCGAGTCGGTGCGCCACGGCGTGACGACGGTGCTGCTCGGCAACTGTTCGCTCTCCACCCTGTACTCCACTCCCGTCGACATCGCCGACCTGTTCAGCCGCGTCGAGGCCCTCCCCCGCGATCACGTGCTCAAGGCCGTCGACACGCACAAGACCTGGTCGGGCCCGGAGGAGTACATCGCCGCGCTCGAGCGCCTCCCGCTCGGACCGAACATCGCTGCGCTGGTGGGGCACTCGGACCTGCGCGCCCACGTCATGGGACTCGACCGGTCGACCGACCGCTCCCAGCGACCGACGCGCGAGGAGACGGCGCAGATGGCGGACGCTCTCGAGAAGGCACTCGACGCGGGCATGCTCGGCATGTCCACGATGACCAATCCCTGGGACAAGCTGGACGGGGATCGATACCGCTCGCGCTCGCTGCCGTCGTCCTACGCGTCGTGGTCGGAGTTCCGCCGCCTGCACAAGATCCTGCGTCGCCGCGGCCGTCTGCTGCAGAGCATTCCGAACCTGAACACCAAGTACGACATGGTGTTCTTCCTCGGCGCCGCGACGGGCATCGGCCGACGCGCACTGAAGGTCTCGCTGCTGGCCGCCGCCGACGCCAAGGCCTCGCCGTGGATCCACCACATCTTCGGTCCGCTGGCCGCTGCGGTGAACGGACCGGGCAAGGGTCAGTTCCGCTGGCAGCACCTGCCCACGACGTTCGACGTCTACTCCGACGGAATCGACCTGGTCGTCTTCGAGGAATTCGGTTCCGGCAGAGCAGCTCTGCACCTTCGTGAGGAGCTCGGCCGCAACGAACTGCTGAAGGACGAGGCGTATCGACGCTGGTTCCGCGCCGACTTCGAGAAGAAGTTCTCCTCCCGTGTGTGGCACCGAGACTTCGGCGACGTCATCATCACCGAATGCCCCGACTCGTCCGTCATCGGCAAGAACATCGCAGAGTTGGCACGGGAGCAGGGGATCCACGTCGTCGACGCCTTCCTCGACCTGGTGGTCGAGCACGGCCGGAAACTACGCTGGCACACCACCATCGCCAATCATCGCCAGAAGCAGATGGACAAGCTGATCACGAAGCCCGGTGTGACGGTGGGGTTCTCCGATGCCGGGGCGCATCTGCGCAACATGGCGTTCTACAACTTCGGCATCCGCCTGCTCCGGCGCGTGAACGACGCCCGCGAGTCGTTCCTGACGGTCGGCCAGGCGGCTCACAAGCTCAGCGGCGAGCTCGCCGACTTCTACGGCGTCGACGCCGGCCACCTGCGTCTCGGCGATCGCGCCGACATCGTCGTGGTGAATCCCGCCGGCCTGACGGACGAGGTCGACGCGTACAACGAGGAGACGATGCCGGAATTCGGGGGTCTCAGCCGCATGGTCAACCGTAACGACACCGCGGTCACCGCGACGCTCGTCGGCGGACGAGTCGCGTATCGCGAGGGCCGATTCGCCTCCTGGTTCGGGGTGTCCGAGCGGGCGGGCCGATTCCTGCGAGCGGGCGTGAGGACACCTGCGGCCACTACCGTGTCCGTGTGAGACGAACGCAGGAAGAGCGCCGCACCGACACCATCGCGCGACTCCTCGACGCGACCATCGCGTCGCTGTGCGAGAAGGGTTACGCCGCCACGACGGTCAACGAGGTGGTGACCCGCGCGGGAGTGTCGTCGGGTGCGCTCTTCCGGCACTTCGCCACCCGTCTCGATCTCGTCGTGGCCGCGGCGGACGAGGTCCGGAGGCGCCAGTTCGAGGAGTTCCGCGCCGGGCTGTCCGGCTTCGGCTCGGCGTCCGTCGAGCGCTGCCTGACGTTGCTGCGCGCCGCGTGCCGGGCGCCGATCAACGGTGCCTGGTACGAGCTGCTCATCGCCGCCCGGAGTGACGATGCACTGCGGGAGCGTCTCGTTCCGTTCACCGTGCGCTACCACCAGGAGATCGGGGACCTCGGACGCTCGCTGCCGATCGCGGGCACGATTCCCGCGGCGGAACTCGATACGGTGCTCTTCACGGTGGTACACCTCCTCGACGGGGAAGCCCTCTCCGCCGTGGTGCATCCGCAGCCCGAGCAGGACGAGGTGCGGCTGCACCTCGTCGCGCGACTGCTCCGAGGAGAGTCGCTGTACAGAAGGAGCGAGGCAGGATGACCGAGCTGCACAGCAGGTGGACCGCTCACTCGACGGGTGCCGCACTGGCCGTGTTCGAGTACGGCGATCCGGAGTCGGACACGACGGTGCTGCTCGTGCACGGGTATCCGGACGACCACACCATGTTTCACCCGATGATCGACGCCATCGGTGATCGCGCCCGCGTCATCGCCTACGACACGCGCGGTGGTGGCCGCACCGTCGTCGAGCACCCGGAACGATCCGAGTCGTTCGCCATCGAACGCCTGGCCGACGACACCTATGCGGTGGTCGAGTCGATCCCCGATCTCCGCGGAGCGGTCCACGCCTTCGCCCACGACTGGGGTTCGGTGCAGATGTGGGAGCCGATGCGCGATCCCCGCGCCGCCGAGGTGTTCGGATCGTTCACCTCCGTCTCCGGTCCCAGCATCGACCACCTCCGCGAGACGTCGCGTCGGCGCGGACTGCGGCCCACCCAGTGGCCGTCGGTGCTCGGTCAGCTCGCCCGGTCGTGGTACATCTGGGGCTTCCACGTGCCGGTCCTGGGAAAGTACGTTCCGACTCTGTTCGTCCAGGCCGGTCCCGCGGACCCCGCTCCCGCCGCGGATCCGCTGAACATGCAGCGCGGTGTCGAGCTCTACCGCGCCAACATCATTCGGCGCATGCTGTCCGGGCCACCACCGCGGTGCGACGTACCCACACTCGTCGTGGTTCCGCTGAAGGATCGCTTCCTCTCCCCCGATCTGGTCCAGGACGTCGACCGCTGGGTCCCCGACCTGACCGTCCTGGAGGTCGACGCGAAGCACTGGTGGCCCTGGAGTCACCCGGGAGACGCGGCGGACGTGCTGCTCGACCACGCCGGCCGGGACCGATAGCCCCGGCGTCAGGTCTCGGTCGTGTCGACCGGACTGCGGCGCCGACGGATCACCCCGGTGACGACGGCCGTGATCGCGCCGACAGCGAGGACGATGGCCGAGGCGATCGGGAGCCTGGTGTCGACGAGACCCAGCACGACGACGACGGGAATGGCCAGCGCCGGCCACGGGAACACCGTTTTCCAGTCGCCGGAACTCCAGCCGAGAACGGCGCAGATCCCGACGACGAACAGCGCCACCCCACCGGACAGGGCCCAGCGCCCGGCATCGGTCAGTTCGCCGACGGGATGCAGGACGTACTGCTGGATCCCGACGCCGAGGAGAGCGACACCCAGGGTGAGAGGGAGGTGCCCGTAGACGTACCCGTCGGCACGCCCACTGCCCACCACCCGCTCGTCGTCCTGGATCTCCGTCTTGGCCTCCGCGCCGCCGATGTCGAAGTACATCCACCACACGGCTGCAGCGATCGTGAATCCGAGTGCCGCGACGGCGACGGACGAGAACATCCAGTGGGTGTCGTGCATCCCGAGCACCACAGCCGAGATCGACTCACCGAGAACGAGAATGACGAAGAGCCCGAACCTCTCCGGCAGATGCTCGAGGTGCAGCGGAACATCCGGTCCCCAGTGGGTCGCGGCGAACGGCGCCGCGGCCTCCACCATGATTCCCACCGCCCACAGCAGGTAGGTGATCGGTGACGGGGTGAGCAGCGAGACCGTCCAGATCACGATACTGACGCCGGTGGCCGCGAGGTACAGATCGATCGTGACGCGGACGTCGGGGATATGCCGCCGTGCGCGAAGATACAGACCGGCGAGAATCACCCGCGTCGCGATGTACCCGGCTCCGAAGGCGACGGTCCCGTCGCCGCCCACCGCCGTCGCGGCACTGGCGGCCATCACCGCCACGGCGAAGGTGGCGGCGAGTTTCAGCAATCGGTACAGGACGTCGTTCGTGTCGAACCTGTTGGCGTACAACGTGGTGGTCACCCAGGACCACCACGTGACGGCGAAGATTCCCGCGAACTCGGCGATGCCCTGCCAGCGAAGGTCGTCCTTCAGTGCGAGTGCGAGTTGGTGCACGACCAGCACGTAGGCGAGGTCGAAGAACAGCTCCAACCGGGTCGCGCCGCGATCGGCCTCGGTCCGCAGCTTCGGCGGTTGCACCAGCGGAGTGCGCTGGTCGGCTCCCGCATCGGTGTCGCCGTCCGGTGTCGTTGCCACGTCATCACCACCCTGCAGGTTGCGAATCGGACAGACCTCGCGGATCGGGCGATCAGCCGATGATGCGCGACACTACGCCCCGCGCCACTTCCTCGGGACGGAACTGCTCGCTCGCGTACGCGGAGATGGCGACCACTCCGCCGGCCAACGCGGGGACGACCCACTGCAGTGCCTGGAGTTTCTTCTGCGCGGCCGCCACGTGCGGTGGCGTGGACGCGGTGGGCGTGGTCCCGTCAGAGGCGGGTACCGCACCTTCCTTCGAGACCGTCTGTCCCAGAACGCGGCTGTACGCGGTGACCGCCAGTGCTGCCGCCGTGAGCGCGGTCTTGGCGACGGCCATCGAGGCGACGCCGTCCTGCGCCTTCAGACGTCCGTAGTCGTTCTTCAGCAGTGCTGTCGCACCGGCGAGATGGACACCGATGGCCGCGGCGTTGACCGGCGTCCACCGATCCCATCCCTCGTTGGTGACAGCCCCGGTGGAGGCGGCGGTGTCGGCGTTCGACGACGCCTCGTTCAGTGCGACGGCATTGGCGAGGGTTCCGCCGAACCAGGCCGCGAGTCCGACATCGTGGAGCAGGTGGGCAAGGGTGGCACGGGCCATGAGAATCTCCTGTGTCGAGAGCGAGTGCCTCGAACTACCCTCGTGCCGTGCGCTGAAACGTGTCGACCGGTCCAGGACGTCGACCCAGAATCACCGGCGATCCTGTGGCCGCACGCTCACATGCGAGGTCCCGCGACGGTGGACGGGTGTGGGAACGGTCTTCCCGGCACGTTCCCACACCCGAGTCTTGCCCCCTGCTGCTCAGGCCCCGATCCGCTCCCCCGAGGTCGGGTGGAACAGGTACGCGGTGCCCTCCTGCTTGGTCAGCGTGACTTTCTCGCCGATCCGCGCGGGTGCCCTCCTGGGAGAGCGTGCCACGATCGTGGCCGGTGTGCCGTCCGAGGCGCGGATCCGGGTGTCGTCGAAGCTGGCGTAGAGGTAGCTCTCGTTGCCCAGTTCCTCCACGAGGTCGACGGTGACCAGCAGTCCGTCGTCGTCCGCGGAGCCGATCGCGAGCTGTTCTGGACGCAGGCCGAGGGTCACCTCGTCGAGTCCCGCGGCGGCGATGGCGGTGAGCTGGTCGCGCTCGAGGGGGACGGTGCGCTCACCGACCTTCAGGCCGCCGGACACGACGGGCACCGTGAACAGGTTCATCGCCGGCGAGCCGATGAATCCGGCCACGAAGGCGTTGACCGGGTGGTCGTAGAGCTCGGTCGGCGCGGCGAACTGCTGCAGCTTGCCGTCCTTGAGGATCGCGACGCGGTCGCCCATCGTCATGGCCTCGACCTGGTCGTGGGTGACGTACACGGTGGTCGTCCCCAGCCGACGCTGCAGCGCGGCGATCTGCGTGCGTGTCTGTACCCGCAGTTTGGCGTCGAGGTTCGACAGCGGCTCGTCCATGCAGAACACCTGGGGCTCACGGACGATCGCGCGGCCCATGGCGACGCGCTGCCGCTGACCGCCGGAGAGCTTGCCGGGCTTGCGATCCAGGTACTCGGTGAGGTCGAGGAGTCGGGCCGCCTCGGCGACGCGGGCCTGACGCTTCTCGAGGCTGACCCCGCGCATCTTGAGCGCGAAGCCCATGTTCTCGCCGACGGTCTTGTTGGGGTAGAGCGCGTAGTTCTGGAACACCATCGCGATGTCGCGGTCCTTGGACGGCACACCGACCATGTTCTTCCCGCCGATCTCGATGGCACCGCCGTCGATCTCCTCGAGACCGGCGAGCATCCGCAGCGCGGTGGATTTCCCGGAGCCCGACGGGCCGACCAGGACGACGAACTCGCCGTCCTGGATGTCGAGGTCGAGCGAGTCCACCGCCAGCTTGTCGGCGCCGTCGTAGATGCAGGACGCTTGCTTGTACGAGATTGCAGCCATGGTTCTTTCTCCTACTTGATGGCGCCGAAGGACAGGCCGCGCACGAGCTTGTTCTGCGCGAACCATCCGGCGAGGACGACGGGGAGGGCTGCGAACGTCGCAGCGGCGGAGAGCTGGGCCCAGTACAGGCCCTGCCCGGTGATGAAGCCGACGAGGTAGACCGGAATCGTCTGTGCCTGAACGGCGGTGAGGTTGACGGCGAAGAAGAACTCGTTCCACGAGAAGATCACACAGATCAGCGACGTGGCCGCGATGCCGGGCGAGACCAGCGGCAGGATGACCTCCCGCACCGATGTCCACAGCGAGGCACCGTCCATGCTCGCGGCCTCGAGCAACTCGCTCGGGACCTCGAGGAAGAACGACCGCATCATCCACACCGCGATCGGCAGATTCATCGCCGTGTACAGGATGATGAGCGCCCAGATGTTGTCGAGCAGACCGATGTCGCCGACGATGACGTACAGCGGCACGATGGCCGCCACGACCGGCAGCATCTTCGTCGAGATGAAGAAGAAGAGCACGTCCTGCGTCTTCTTCACGGGACGCAGCGACAGGGCGAATGCAGCCGGGACACCCAGCAGCAGAACGAGAATCGTGGACACGACGGTCGCGAAGGCCGAGTTGAGCAGCGTGGTGCCGATGCCGCTCTCGAGAACGCCGCGGTACTGGTCGAGGGTCGGGGTGAAGAAGATCTTCGGCGTCGCGGTGTACGCATCGGCTTCCTGCTTGAACCCGGTGATGACCATCCACAGGACCGGGAAGAAGAAGGCGATGCCGGCGACCCAGGCGACGAAGGACCAGATCGATCCGGGCCCCCATCGCTTCTTGCGTGTGATCGGCGCGGTGACGCTCGGAGTTCCGCTGCCGGCGCTCCGCTCGGTGGTGGTACTCATCAGGCAGCCTCCTCTTTCCCGCTGAAGCTCGTGAAGATCAGTCGCAGCGCCAGTGTGCTGACGACGATGGTGGCCACCACGGTGACGACGCCCATGGCCGCGGCCTGGCCGATGTCGAAGCCGAGGAACGCTCGTTGATAGATGTAGAACGGCAGGTTCGACGACGCCACACCCGGGCCGCCGGACGTCATCATGTAGACGGCGTCGAAGGTGTTGATGAGGTAGATGGCGCCGAGGACCGCTCCGAGCTCGATGAAGCGTCGCAGATGCGGCAACGTCAACTCGCGGAACAGTGCGACGGGCCCGGCGCCGTCCACCCGCGCCGCCTCCGCGATGTCCTTCGGCATCGACTGCAGTCCCGCCAGGATGAGCAGCATCATGAAGGGGGTCCACTGCCAGACGAGGTTGGTCATGACCGCGGCGAGCGGGAACCGCGAGACCCAGTCGATCTGGTCGACCCCGAACGGGCTGAGCACGAAGTTGATGAGGCCGAACACCGGGTCGAACATGGTGGTCTTCCAGATCAGTGCACCGGCGACCGGGGTGATGAGGAACGGAGTGATCAGCAGGGTGCGGATCAGACTGCGGCCGATGAACTTACGGTCCAGCAGCAGTGCGAGCACCAGGCCCAGCGCCACCGAGATGATCACCGTGCCCACGATCATGATCACCGTGTTGAACGCGACCGAGCGGAACTGGCTGTCCCGGAACACGTCCACGTAGTTGTTCAGACCGTTGAACTCCCGCGATCCGGGGCGCACCAGGTTCCACGACTGCGTCGAGTAGTACAGCGTGAACAGGAACGGGATCTGCGTGACGACGATCGCGAAGACCATGGCCGGCAGCAGGGGACCGCGGCGCCGCCACCCCTCCGCCTTCGAGATCACCCGTTCGCGAGGAACGAACGGCGTCTCGGATCTCGCCGAGCCGACTTCGGTCGTGGTCATCACTGATCCTCCTGATACGTCTTGCCGACCACCTCGGCGTACTGCTGCGCTTGAGCGAGCGCGTCCTGGACGCTGATCTGTCCTGCCACGGCGGCGCTGATCTGCTGACTGACCCGAGTGCCGAGATCCTGGAACTCGGGGATGGTGAGGAACTGGACGCCGGTGTACGGCACCGGATCGACCGTCGGGTTCAGCGGATCGGCATTGTTTATCGAGTCGAGCGTGACCTGACCGAAGGCGGCCGACGCCTCCTTGTACTCCGGGATCTCGTAGGTGGACAACCGGCTTCCCGGTGGCACCCGCTCCCAGCCGAGCTCGGTGCCGACCTTCTTCAGGTACTCCTTGTTCGTCATCCACGACACGAACTTCCAGGCGTCGTCCGGGCTCTCCGACGTCGTCGGGATGCCGAGCGACCAGGAGTACAGCCACCCGTTGTCGCCCTTGGCCGCCGACGGGGCCTTGGCGTACCCGATCTTGCCGACGACATTGCTCGACGTGGGGTCCTCGAGCACCGACACCGCCGAGGTGGCGTCGTACCACATGGCCGTGTTGCCCTGTGCGAGTTGCGTTCCGCACTCGCTGAAGCCGCTCGTCGCCGCGCCGGCCTGTCCGTGCGACCGGACCAGGTCGACGTAGAACTGCACGGCTTCCTCGACCTGCGGACTGTCGAGTTGCGCGTTCCAGTTCTCGTCGTACCACCGGCCGCCGAAGGCGTTGATGACGGTGTCGAGGGGCGCGAGCACCTCGCCCCAGCCGGGCTTGCCACGCAGGCAGATGCCGGACATGCCCGGACGGTCGAGTGTCGCGGCGGCCTCGGCCACCTGGTCCCAGGTGGGCTCGGCCGGCATCGTGATGCCTGCTTCCTCCATCAGGTCCTTGCGGTACATGAGGAAGGACGACTCACCGTAGAACGGCACCGAGTACATGCTTCCCTCGTAGGACAGCGACTCCTTGAGAGACGGGATGAAATCGTCCTCGTCGTATCCCGGTGTGGCCTGCGCGTACTCGGACAGATTGGTGAGCCACCCGTTCTCGGCCCATTGCGGCGTCTCGTAGTTGCTGATCATCACCACGTCGAACTCACCACCGCCCGTGGCCACCGACGCCGTGATCTTCGCGCGCGCCTCGTTCTCGGACAGCGAGACGAACTTCAGGTTCACACCCGGGTTCTCGGCCTCGAACTCCGGTGCGAGCGAGATCGCGTCGGACATCTGCGAGTTGGAGACGATGGCCACGGTGATGGTCGTGCCGCCACCGTCACCTCCGAACGATCCCGCGCCCGCGCAGCCGCTCGCCGTCAGCACGGTGGCTGCGGCGAGGGCGGCGAGTGGGACGAATCGTGATGTCACGTCGGTACTACCTCGATTCCTTCATGGGGTTGCTGCCGTGCTCGTCGAGAAGGTCCAGAGCACAGGCGATATCGGTCACCAGGACGGTGGCGAGACGGCCGCGCAGAGCGGCCCGGATCGCGGCGTGCTTGCGCGCACCGCCGGAGATGAGGAGCGTGGTGGCGCAGTTCCGGATGTCGTCCAGCGGCACCGAGACCGTGCGGTCGGTCAGTGAGCTGTCGACGTCGGCGCCGTCGGAGTCGAAGAACCGACCGCCGATCTCACCGACCGCACCGAGTCGATCGAGTTCGGACAGGAGGTCGGCGTCGAGGAAGCTCCCCTCGAACAGCGTCGTCGACGTCGACACCGGGCCCAGTCCGAAGAACATGAGATCCGCGGTGCGTCCGGCGTCGAGTGCTTTGGACATCAGCGAGTCCTGTTGCAGCGCGACGACTGTCGCCGGATCGGCGTAGAGAGGGGCGTTGAGCCGCATCGGCGTCGCCTGCAGTTGCTCGGCGCAGCGGGTGAGGACGAAGTCGACACCGGTCTGGTAGTCCGCGGTGCTCATGGATCCGTCCAGCTGCACCACGCGGGCGCAGCGGCTGCCGCGTCCCTGGAGCGACTGCGCCACCGCGACCGTCTCCGGCCCCCACGTGAAACCGAGTGTGTGAGCAGGCTGCATGCGCCGGGTGAGGATGCCCGCCGCGGCGCGCCCCACCGCGTCGTACCGACCGCCGGCGTCGTCGATGGTCGACGTGACCACCAGCGCCTCGTCCAGGCCGTACCGCTCCTCGAGTCGACGTTCGAGATCGGTGTGCACCGATCCGCTGATCTCCTCGGGCACGTGGATCTCGATGCGCACGAGCCCGTTCGCCCGAGCCCGAGCGACGAGTCGACCTGCCGTGGGACGGGAGACTCCGAGCTTGGTGGCGATCTCCGCCTGGGTCGCGCCCTCGACGTGGTACATCGTCGCCGCACGCAGCGCGAGCCTCAGCTCGTCGCTCGAACTCGGCGTCGTCACGATGTCGCTCCCGGTCGTCGAGGTGAGCATCTGCTCACCTGGTGTTCATCTGCTCACTTAAGCTAACATCCAGGTGTGATCCACACAACAGTCGATTCCATGCGTGCCGCAGTTCTCACCGAACCGGGACACATCGAGACGCAGACGCGACCTGTACCGACGCCGAACGCAGGTGACGTCCTCGTCCGGGTGGCATCCGTCGGAGTCTGCGGCTCGGATGCGCACTACTACCGCGAGGGTCGCATCGGCGACTTCGTCGTCGAGTCGCCGCTCGTTCTGGGCCACGAGGCGTCGGGTGTGATCGTCGCCGTCGGTGACGGCGTCTCCCCTCGGCGAGTCGGGTCGCGAGTGTCCATCGAGCCGCAACGACCCGATCCCGACAGTCGCGAGACCCGATCGGGCCACTACAACCTGTGCCCCCACATGGAGTTCTATGCGACCCCTCCCGTGGACGGTGCCCTCTGT